>RECE01000245.1 GCA_007694165.1 Bacteroidota bacterium | reverse complement strand
TGTAAGTGTCAATATTTTCTACAACAGCGTGCTTATTGATTATGCTGCAACCAACTCTGATAATGTTTCAGCAGCACTTAGCATACACAACATCAACAACCCAGTGGATTTGCGCAACAACATCTTTGTCAACAAAACAAGCCTTCCGTCTGGAGGCGAAGGGTTTGCCACTGCGTTTTTGAAAAACACTGCCGCCTTAGGCAACATACAGCCCGATTCGGACAACAACATCTATTACGCAGGAACACCCTCTCCTCAAAACCTTATTTTTCGTGGTAGTACAACAGCGATGGATCAAACCCTTGCGGAATACAAACTCCGGGCTGCAACCTTTGACCAGAACAGCTACACTGAAGATGTTCCTTTCCTGGCTTCAGATGATCTTCACGTTGATCCCCTTGCTACCACCGTAGTCAGGGGCAATGCACAGCCTGTCACATCCCCGTTTGCCATTACAGAGGATATAGACGGGATGCTTCGCGACCCGGAAAATCCCGATATAGGTGCTGATGAGCTCCCAGTTGCCATGCCTGATGTTGCCACCAACCCCCTGCCACAAAACGGCGCTACAGATGTTATGGCCGACATTGGCTCCTTACAATGGAGCTATTTAGAGAATCTTTATTTTGTGAATCCTGCAGGATTCAGGGTGTACCTGGGTACAGAAGAGGATCTTACAGAAAGTGATTATATCGGATGGATTGAATATGAGCAGGGTACAGAAACCTTTTCGGCTGAGATTGACGACTTAAGTTTCTCAACCACCTATTACTGGAGTGTTGTCCCCTCTCTTGATGAGGAAGAGGGCCCCGATGCAGAGGAACCTGCAGTGTGGTCATTCACAACCGGGCCATTTTCTTATGATTATCCCAATCCGGCAGAAAACCCCCTTCCGGAAAACAATGCTGAAAATGTAAACATTGGAATCGCTGCTCTTTCGTGGGAGTTTGTTTTTAACGAGATGTTTACCGAACCTGCAGGATTCCTGGTATATTTCAGTGAAAACGACAACTTTACCGAAGACGATATGATTGCCTGGGTAGAATATGACGACAAGGAGGAAGTCTATACAGCATCAATTGAATCCATTGACTTGCAATACCTTACAGGTTATTACTGGAAAGTTGTTCCTACCGTAAGTCAGGAAGATGGCCCTGAAGCAGAAAACGTTGCTATCTGGACTTTTTCTACTGAAGCTTTTGTACATGATTTCCCTAATACGGCAGAAAACCCTGCCCCGGCAGACGGAGCAACGCAGGTAAGCCTGGAGCTTGCAGAACTTGTATGGGATTATGTTTATGACGAAAACTTCGCGCTGGCTCATGGCTTCTGGATCTACCTGGGTACTTCCTCGGAGTTTACAGAAGATGATTTGCTGGGATGGATAAATTATGATGAAGACCTGACATCCTATTCCATTGCTTTGGAAGATTTTACCCCCGAACCATTAACACTTTGTTACTGGCAAGTAATCCCCAGCGCAGATATGGAAAATGGACCGCTGGCAGAAAATGTACAAACATGGAGCTTTACCACAGACCAGGGAGTTTCTGCGGGCAGTGCTGAAATGACTGCTTTCCTGATGTATCCTAACCCTGCTTCTGAAAAGCTCTTCTTAACAGTTCCCCATCAGGGGCTCATTCGCATCATCAGCATCGATGGCCGGATTGTAAAAGAACAAGAAGTCAGTGATGTTTCTGTGGAATTAAGTTTGACCCACTTTAAAGAGGGAACATACATTGTAAATTTTGTATCGGCGTTTCAAAACACAACCCACATTTTGGTCATTACAAAATAATTAAACCCACATAATACCTGAATGCTGCCTGGGGAATAATTTTCCCATTAGCAGCATTCTTTTTTTGTAACAGTAAGCTTTGAACTGATAGAATTGAAAATATCCCTTTAACTTTACACTGGAAAACTGCTACAATCCATTACCATGAACAAGAAAATATAACCAGCATGAAGCGTTTAAGTAAAAACCGGAACAGAATGATATTTGGTGTATGTGGAGCCCTGGGAGCATACTTCCATATAGATCCCACCCTTATCCGGATTCTGTTTCTTATCAGCATTATCTTTTATGGCTCCGGGCTTTTGTTATACCTTATCCTGGCCATTGTGATACCTTCTGATAGATATGGCTATTGATATATTATTACTGTCCGCAGGTCTGCTTTGTCTGCTGCTGGGGGTTTTGGGGGCTTTTATCCCCATTTTACCCGGCCCGCCATTCAGTTATGCAGGTTTGCTGCTTATACATTTTACCGGTTTTGCCAGTATTTCCAGCACCATACTATATACATTAGGTATACTAACCGTGCTTATCACTGTGGCGGATTATCTCTTGCCCATTTGGGGAACGCGTATGGGAAAAGGAAGCAGGCACGGTGCTTTTGGGGCTGCAATTGGGCTCGTCGCAGGTATTTTATTCTTCCCTCCTCTGGGCGTCCTTTTTGGCCCTCTTGCAGGCGCCTGGCTGGCTGAAAAAGCCAATGGCAAAACAAACAGACAAGCTGCACGCTCTGCCCTGGGTAGTTTTGTTGGCTTGATACTGGGAGTCACTCTGAAGTTTACCCTGGCTGCTGCGTCCATCTGGTATGCCTTATCCGGAATGATTATAAATTCAACCTGAATACAAGTCTTTCTTGGGAGAAGGAAATTTATTTGCTACATTTGTAATCGAATATAAATACTTAAATACTTGCATATAATGTCAGAACAATTTACACAGGCTATTTCACGCAGATACGATGAATTATCAGGACAAGAATGTTGTTTATCTTGCGGAGGAGCAATCAATTATGCTGATATACAACCGGGTTTTCAATGCGCCGATTTGGGTTCAGGAAAGGGTTTTGATGTATTGAAAATGGCTACCATTGCAGGACCTGAAGGGTTTGCATGGGGCGTTGATGTTTCCGATGCCATGATGGATACTGCCAGGGAGAATGCCCAAAAGCTAAAGCTGGCAAACGTAGCCTTTATCAAAAGCGAATTGGAAAACATACAACTTGACACCGAAACCCTGGATCTGGTCTTGTCTAACTGCACCCTTAATCACAGCCTGGATCAGGGGGCCGTTTGGAAGGAAATTTTCAGGATTTTGAAGTACGGTGGCTGTTTTGTAGTAAGCGATATCTTTTCTCTTGAAAAGGTTTCTGACAAATTCAGAAATGACCCCGAAGCAGTTGCACAATGCTGGGCAGGAGCTGTAACTAAGGAGGAATATTTTAACAATCTGAAAACAGCAGGCTTTGACGCTGTAGAAATTATAGAAGAATCAAAGCCCTATCAAAAAGGTGAAATTCATGTGTGCAGTTTTACCATAAAAGGATTCAAAACAAAGAATAATTAACAAGGCTCTGCAGGGTTTTTTCGTATCTTGCAGCGCTAATAAGCCAATATTTTATTATACCGAAACATAAAAATTATGAAAACTCTTGTAAAAAGAACTACAAAGACGCAAACATCAGAAAAAAAACAGGCACAATGCTGTGCGAAAATCTCTAAAAATCAAGTAGGTTGCCACGACTAATCTAAGGCCTGCTGAAAAACACTCAATTAATTGAGTGTTTTTCAGCAGACCTTATCTAACCTTTTATCCCCGGACAGAATTTTTATCATGACACTTAAACCCTCCCGTCACAACATTATTTCCCCGCTTGTGGAAGGGAAAGAATACATTCTCGTTAACATTCTGTCCGGGAATGCGGATATCATTTCTCATCAGGAATATCAGATACTGACTTCTGCACCCAATAACGATTACCCATCAGAATTTATAGAAAAGGGATACGTAGTGGTTCCTGAAAAGGAAGACCTGGATTACCGCCTCAAATACATCGAATTTCTTGAAGAGCGGGAAGATGAAGAAGTTCAGCTTTTTTTTGTTCCTACCTATAAATGCAACTTTACCTGCTCCTATTGTTACCAAAGCGAATACCCTCAAATCCAGCAACGTTTCTCCAGGGAAATCACCGATGCATTTTTCCGTTTCATTTCAGAAAAGTTCGCGCATCGAAAAAAGTACATCACGCTGTTTGGAGGAGAGCCTCTTCTGATTTCGCCTGAGTACAAAAACAATATGGCGTGGTTTATAGAGCAGGCCAGAGAACACAAGATTGATATTGCCATCGTAACCAATGGTTTTAATCTGCAAGAGTATCTTCCCTTGCTCGAACCTGAATTTGTACGTGAAATACAGATTACCCTTGACGGCACGGCTGATGTACATAACAAACGCAGAAGGCTGAAAAACAATGCCCCCACCTTTGCAGCCATCGTCGAAAATATTGATGCATGTCTTGATAAAAACCTATCAGTGAATCTGCGTATGGTGGTGGATAAGGAAAACATTACCGACCTTCCGGCACTGGCAGATTTTGCCATTGCCAGGGGTTGGACGGACCACCCCTTGTTTAAGACCCAGATTGGCCGCAATTACGAACTTCACTATTGCCAGAACGGGCAATCCCTTCTTTTCAACCGGATTTCTCTTTATGAGGAGTTGTTGCGGCTCATCAAAACACATCCTCAAATCACTCAATTCCATAAGCCTGCATTTTCAGTGATGAAATTTTTGCAGGAGAATGGCAAACTTCCCGGGGCGTTGTTTGATGCCTGTCCTGCCTGCAAAAGTGAATGGGCCATGGATTTTACCGGGAGCATTTATTCGTGCACTGCTACTGTAGGAAAACCCGGAGAGAAACTCGGGACATTTTATCCTGAAATCACCCTGGATGACGAGAAGATTAAAATATGGCAACAACGGGATGTACAGCACATTGAAGAATGCCGCGATTGCAATCTGCAACTGATTTGCGGTGGAGGGTGTGGTTCTATTGCCTTCAATGCCAACCAGAAGATTCTTTCGCCCGACTGCCGCCCCATAGACAGTCTCAACAGCCTGGGTGCCAAAGCTTATATTCTCCCTGAAAATTGACCGAAGATAAAGTACTGCAGACCTGGCTTCCACCTATCTTTTTTCTTACTTTTGTACTTCCTTATAAAAATCATCGTTTACTTTACAAGTCAGCATACCTGCTATATTAAATTTTACGAAAACGAATTGCAAATCCATGCCCCTGAATGTAACTACTACCAAGCCAGGATATAAATACCGGCTCTTCGCATTATGCATACTATTTAGTATGGCGCTGGCTTCATGCCTCAATGAAGTTGTTTGCGAAGATGTGGCAACGGTTCCTGTAAGAATTGGATTTTATGCTGTAGATACTGTCAAAGACACCCCTGCTCCTTTAAGTATCAGCAAAATTTCGATTTTCGGACTCGGAAAAGATTCTGTTATATATGACAACCGAGACAATGTCAGCCAGGTTGAACTACCTCTTGACTCAACCCTTGATAGTTGTGCCTTTATTTTCAGAGTTACCAATCCGAATGACACCATCCTGTTTTTTGCAGATGACACCCTGTGGTTTATTTATAACCGCTTACCCAACCTGATTTCGATGGAGTGTGGTTTTACAACTTTTTACGAGCTTTCTCATGTGCGGCATTCCCGCAATTGGATTGACTCTGTTGCAATAGATGACGCTAATATAACCAATTCTTTAAATGAGCATATTAAGATTTTCCCCTGGCTTCCTTAAGATGACAAAGATATTGATGATACTGAAGATACTCATAGTATCCGGCTTTAGTGTTTCAGCTCAAACGTCAAACCAGCAGAATAACCGGGAAGAAGCTGAGGTAGCCAGGGATACTATTCCCAGCTTTAAACCCGATCGTTTTATACGATTGGGTTTTGATGTATCTGCCCTGGCCCGCCAGATTGTTGAACCCGAAGTGCAACAATTTGAGTTTTCTTTAGATTCGGAAGTGGCTTTCAATTGGTTTGCTGTTGCAGACGGTGGTTTTATGCGCGTTAATGGAGACAGGGAAGATTTCCGGTACAGCGCATCTGGCTTTTTTGGAAGATTGGGATTTGATTATAATTTGCTAAAGCGGATTCATCCTGCTCAAAATGACCTGGTGCTTGTGGGGATGCGGTATGGATTCAGTGCGTTGAGCCATGAAGCTCCTTTTTATGATATTACCAATCCCTACTGGGGAGACTATACCGGGCAACTGGAAAAAGGGAACTATTCCCTGCATTGGATAGAATTTAGCGGAGGAGTGAAAACTGAGGTCTTTAGCAACGTTTTTCTTGGCTGGTATCTCAAAACAAGGATTAGATTAACAGAAACCAAAGAACCCGAACTCAACCCTTACTATATCGGAGGCTACGGACGAGGAGTCAGAACAGCACCCATTATGGTTCATTTTTCTATCATGTATCGTTTCGGCTTATAAATTACTATTGTACGGTTCAGTATTAAGTCTTCTCCGAAAACTCGTTTTCGGTAATTGGCTGTGCCGGGTTTCGCTTCGGTTAATGGACAATAGCCTCTTTAGAGTGGACTTATTATTAAATTTACCTATTCACTTAAGGCTTATTTGAGATTGATCTGAATACTTTGCCCTGGTATTTGCCAGGCATTGTTAATAACCTGTAAAGAATAAGTTCATAAATTATCATGCAATTTTTAAGACAATAAAACCATTCTTAAAGACTAATTGGGGAAACGAGATTTATATTTACTGCAATTGCTTTTTTTTTGCAAAATGCCTTCACTATTGTATTTGCCACGTTAAAAAGTAGTTTATCTTTGTGCTTTGACAACACTTAACAAGTTCCATTTGTAACATGCATTTTGATGAAGTTAAAGAATTGGTGCTGCAAAAGCTAAAAAAGGAATTGAAGCCCAATCTCTATTACCACAATTTTCAACACACACTTGATGTTTGCGAATCTGTTGACAGATTGGCTGAAATGGAAAATATCAGGGGGGAAGAGTTCGTACTATTACAAACAGCGGCTTTGTTTCATGACACTGGATTTATATGGCGTTATGAGAACAACGAGGAGTTGGCATGTAATTATGCCCGTCAAATACTGGGGGATTTTAATTATAGCCCTGCACAAACAGACCATATCTGCAATATGATCATGTCAACCCAGATTCCTCAGCAGCCGGAAGATATTATGGGAATGATATTATGTGATGCAGATTTGGATTATATTGGCAGGGGCGATTTCTTTATAACTGCTCTCAGGCTGCACCGGGAATGGAGCGAGAACAGTAACGTGAAAATTACTTTTAAGGATTGGTACCTTAAGCAGCAAAGTTTTATAATTCAGCATGACTTTTTTACCCCATCTGCAAGAGAATTGCGTAACGAAAAAAAAGCACATAACCTTGCCCAGGTAAGGGAGTTATTGCTTTTGCTCGATGCCACAGCCAATGACCAGTTGGGTTCACTTTCGAAAACTTACAAATAATCGATCATACTAAGCCTTAAAACAGAAAACGATTACCATTAGGCATATTATCAGTATTTAATTTATTTTATGAAAAGGGATACAAAACTATATGTTGCCCTGGTGCGACATAATCTGATGCTTTTGTACCTGAAAGTGCACATGTAGTAAAGTTTATACATAACCTTAAAACAGATTCAACGTATCCTCCTAAAACACTACAAGCTATGGAAAGTGACAACAAAAACGTAATTCTTGTAGCCTACGACTTCACGAGTATTGGTGATATTGCCATTGAAAATGCAGTAAAAATGGCAAAAATTCTGCAATACAAAGTTTGTATCCTACACATTATCAACAAAACATCACGAAAAAACCTCAAAAAGGCCAATGAGCCTTTGGAGTCAATAAGCCAAAAACTTGAAAAAACAGCCCAGTCTATAAAAAAAGAACATGGTGTTGATGTTGACTATATGTCCAGAAAGGGAAGTATTTTTAGAGCAATAGCCGAAGTCTCCAAAGAGATCAATGCCAATTTCCTGGTTTTCGGAACTCATGGCAAAAAGGGCATCCAGTTTCTGCTGGGAAGTTTTGCCATCAAATTGATAAAAAGTTGTCCTGTGCCTGTTTTTGTTGCGCAGCAGCCGGCAAAAGAATCAAAGTTTGCTGATGTTGTTTTTCCCCTGGATATGGAGGCCGGTTCTAAACAAAAGGTAAAATGGGCCATTGCTCTTCACAAACAGTTCCAATCGAAATTCCATATCTATGTGGACTCATACCCAGATGAGTTTATTCAAAACAGGCTGAGAGCTGATCTCAGGCAGGTAAGAAACATCATGGATAAGAATAACATACCCTATTCTGAAAATTACTCCCCCAAAAAAGGGAACTTCTCAGAAAAAACAGTTGAGTTTGCAAAAGAAATAAAAGCTGATATGATCATGATCTCTACCGATCCGGACAAAATTACCTGGAGTTTGTTTGGTTCGCCTGACGAAAGGACAATTTACAATACTGAGAAAATTCCGGTTATGTGCATAAATGCCCAGGATTTACGCGTAATTATTGGTGGGTTGTAAAACACGACCCCAAAACATTTTTTCCAAAAGCCGGTGTTTTTCAACGCCGGCTTTTTGTACTTTTATGCCCTGATTTTTTTTATTCTCTATTATTCACAGTAGTAATTTATCATGGAACAAACTGAAGCAAAAAGAAAAATAGAAGAACTAACCCTTCTACTCGATCAGCATAATCACAATTACTACGTGCTGGACAATCCTCAAATAAGTGACTATGAATTTGACCTGTTGCTAAAGGAACTGGAGAAACTTGAGGAACAGTTCCCTGATTTTGCTTCCCCCCATTCGCCCACCCAGCGTGTAGGAGGCCAGGTGACCAGAAAATTTGCCAATATCCGGCATAAATACCCCATGATGTCACTGGGAAATACCTATTCAAGGCAAGAGCTGGAAGAGTTCGATGCCCGCATACGCAAGCTTGTCAATGAGCCATTTTCTTATGTATGCGAACTGAAATACGATGGAGTAGCCATTGGACTTACATACAAAAACGGGCAATTGGTGCAGGCACTCACACGCGGTGATGGCATTACGGGCGACGACGTTACCAACAATGTCCGCACCATCAGAAGTATACCCCTTGTTTTGCATTCAAAAGATATTCCTGAAGAATTTGAGGCCAGAGGTGAAATCATCATGCCCCATAAAAGTTTTATCGAACTAAACAAAATCAAAGAACAAAACAATGAGCCCCTGTTTGCCAATCCCCGCAACGCTGCTTCAGGTAGTCTCAAACTGCAGGATTCATCACTGGTAGCCAAAAGAAATCTCGATTGCTTTATTCATGGAATACTGGGAGACAATTTACCCCTTCGTTCGCACCATGAAAATATACAACAAGCGAAAGCATGGGGATTTAAAATATCTTCTCTTACCCAACTGTGCGACAATATCAACCAGGTAATGGAATTTATTGAAGAAATTGCTTCTGAAAGGCTCAATCTTCCCTATGACATTGACGGTATTGTTATAAAAGTAAACCAATACAGCATCCAGGAACAATTGGGTTTTACAAGCAAAGCCCCACGATGGGCAATTTCTTATAAATACAAAGCAGAGCAGGGTATCACGATATTGGAAGATGTAAGTTACCAGGTAGGACGCACAGGCGCCGTAACCCCTGTAGCAAAGCTCAGTCCGGTATTGGTTGCAGGTTCAACAGTGAAAAGAGCTTCTCTTTACAATGCCGATAAAATGAACGAACTGGACTTGCATTACGGAGATACTGTTTTTGTGGAAAAAGGTGGCGAAATAATTCCCAAGATTGTAATGGTCGATATTGCCAGGCGCCCATCAAATGCAAAAAAAATAGAATTTGCGACGCACTGTCCCCGATGCCACACCCCCCTTGAGAGAAAAGAGGGTGAAGCCCTTCACTTCTGTCGCAATTCCGACCATTGCCCTCCTCAGATACAAGGGAAAATCGAGCATTTTATCAGCCGCAAAGCAATGAATATAGAAGGTTTGGGTGAAGGAAGAATAGAGGTTCTTATTAATCATAACCTCATTGAGAAAGCCTCAGATCTTTACAATTTAAACTACCAGCAATTGCTGGGGCTTACCAAAACCATTGTGGATGAAGAAACCGGTAAAGAGAAAAAAATCAGCTTCCAGCAAAAAACCGTTAACAACATTCTCAATGCCATTGAGAGCTCCAAAAGCATTCCATTTGAAAGGGTTTTGTTTGCCCTGGGAATCAGACACCTGGGTGAAACAGGGGCCAAAAAAATTGCCACAGAATTGAAGAGCATTGACAACATTGCCAACAACACCTTTGAAGATCTCATACAAATACCCGAAATAGGAGAAAGAATAGCCGGAAGTATCATAGAATATTTTAACAACCCGGAAAATATTGAAACACTGGAGTCTTTAAAGGAAGCAGGGCTTAACTTTGCAATACAAGAACCGGATCAGGTTCCTGAAGGAGAAAAACCACTGGAGGGAAAAACCATTGTTGTATCGGGTGTATTTGAAAAGTACTCAAGAAACCAAATAAAAGAGCTTATTGAGTTAAAAGGGGGGCAGAACACCTCCTCTCTATCCTCCAAAACCAGTTATTTGCTTGCGGGAGAAAATATGGGCCCTGAAAAAAGAAAAAAAGCTGAAAACCTGAATATTCCCATTATTTCAGAGGCTGATTTTGAAGCGTTGATTCAATGATAAGTCCGTCTTTCATGGTGAGTTTTCTGTCGGCCATGGAAGCAAGGTCATTGTTATGCGTAACAATGACAAAGGTTTGATTGAGTTTGTTTCTCAAATCAAAAAACAATCGATGCAACTCACCGGAAGTTTCCGAGTCAAGATTTCCACTGGGTTCGTCAGCAAGGACTACTACCGGGTCATTGATAAGGGAGCGGGCCACAGCCACACGCTGTTGCTCTCCACCAGACAACTCCCCTGGCTTATGCGTCAGCCTGTCCGAAAGTCCAAGCAATGTCAGGAGGTCCCTTGCTTTCTCTTCCACTGATTTAACAGATCTCTTACCGATAAATCCCGGAATACAAACATTTTCAAGGGCAGTGAATTCGGGGAGAAGATGATGAAATTGAAAAACAAAACCGATATTCTGATTCCTGAATGCAGACAATTCCTTGTCTGACATTTTGTTTAAGGTTTTGTTGTTAATGGTCAGGCTCCCGCTGTCTGCCTTGTCCAGAGTGCCTATAATATGAAGCAGTGTGCTTTTGCCGGCACCCGAAGCACCTACAATAGAAACAATTTCACCCCTGGCTATTTGAATATCAATTCCCTTCAAAACATTTAGAGAACCATAAGATTTTCGGATTTCTTGTGCTACGATCATATATTTTGTCAATTAAGCTCCCCTCAACTGCTGGTAATCGAGATAATACAAAACTTTCAACGATAAACTGTTGTATTGGGGAGAATCCAGTAAAAGCCCAAAATTATCAAAATAATTCTGAACTATACCTCTTTGCTCATGAAGAATCGCATTTTTCCATACAACATTAAGACTGGAACCCGGCGCAAAGAGCCAGGTAAAAACCAGGTCGATATTGAATGAGTTAAAGTTAAAGTCGCGGTTGCTGGCAAAATCGTAGGTCTGCGCGCTAAGCTTGCCGTCATGCTGCAAGGTATAAAAATTGGCATACTCCCCTTTTGACCAGTATTGCCTCAAACGCAAACTAAAATACATGTCGTTTCTAACAATATAATCGCTGGAAAATACATTCTCTACAGTGGTTACATCACGGTTTCCAAATACTATTTTCTCTTCTGAACGTCCTGCAAACCCTACATCATTTTGATTGAAGTTTAACCGCAATGAGTTTACAAAAGAAAACTGATCGTTGAAACGGTAACGTGGAGAAATCTGGTAAGCCATATTTGTTGTATTAAACGCCGGCAACTGACTATAATTAACCTGTAAGTCCAGAGCAAAGGGCTTTCTGTAATCAGAAGAGATTCCGGCCCATCCTCCCAGCCCTTTTGGCCTCACAAATGACCTGCCCTGTGTTCGGGGTTCATAATAGTCTATGCGGTCTGTAGGATGGAAAAATACCCCCTGGTATACATAGGTGTATTCAAGGGTGGTCGCATTGCTGGTGTATTCAACATAAGTATTCTCGATCCCATAGGCATTGTAACGGGCCTGGTTTTGCACCCTGAACCTGTTGCGAAAATTTCTCAATTGCCAGAAGGGCTCATAAATATTGTAATGAAAATCGGTACGATCGGTTATTTCATTGTTGCGATGGGTTACTCCCATATCATTGTCATTGAAATCGGGATTGATAGCAGCCCGGAGTAGTTGAAACTGAAAGTTACCTCTTGTTTTGGCTACAGAAGCATTGTACCGGCTACCTATCTCCACATTATATTCATTATCTGCCGATCCGGTTTTCAGATACAATTGATTGAAAGCTCCTGATACTGATAATTGCCATGTATTGGAATCATCTACCATGGTGGCTCCGGCTCCGGTAACATTGGCATGACGAAATTCGCCCGATCTTAATACATTGGTGTTAATAATATACACAGATGAATTATTGGACAGTGCCTGGTCAAAAACCATGATATTATAGTTGGTTGTAGGCCCTGTTTGAATTTTCCGCTGAAATCCATCTATGCTTTCTATCTGAGCATAGGTATTGTCAGTAACGGCATTAAAAACGCCAATACCCAATCCATTGATGGTTCTTCCACTCAGCTTAAAGGCATTGATCAGCCTGGCCTGATCAGGATTGTCCAACAATTGTTCGCCATCTCCAAGCTGAGAATACACCTGAGAATGTTTGGCAGGCCTGCCTCCAATGCGCCGTGAGTAAAACAATCCACCACGATTAAATAAATCCATACCTTCCTGGAAAAACGGACGTTGTTCGCCATGTACAGTTTCAAAAGCAGAAAGATTCTTTACCTGGTTATCAGAAGGCACCTGGCTAAAGTCAGGCATCAGAGTCATATCAAAACTAAAACTTTCATTGATCCCGTAATGTAAATCCATTCCTCCGCCAAAAGAACCGGACACATTATTTACCCCCTCCAGTCCGTGCGGGTAATGACTGGAGCCCATTGATAAATAAGGAACCAGCGACAGTCGCAGGGGTGCCTGAATATTGCAGATTCCGGCAAGTTGTCCCCAATATACCAGGTTGTTGGATACATTTCTTTCTTCGATAGCCCAATGATTCATCTCTCGATGTCTTCTGATATTGCGATACAGTTGCATTCCCCAGGTCTGGCATTCTGATGTCGGAAAGCGCAACGCAGAATAGGGAATTCTCATCTCGACAGTCCAGCCTTCATCATGAATTTTCACTGCACTATCCCATACGCCATCATAAGTATTGTCTTGTCGGCGAAAGTCTCTTTGTACACCCGAGGCAGAAACTTCAAACGTGTAAGCATCAAGTTGATTGTTGTATGTATCCAGTCTGATTCCAAAAGCATCGGCATTCAAACTTGCATTTCTCTGGCCCAGTTGCTTCAGAATGCTATCGGGGCTTGAGTCATACAACATGGCTCCGATATATATGGCCTTGTCATCGTAAAGAATCCGAACGATGGTTCGCTGTGAAGGCAGACCGGAATAAACAGGATCGAACTGAACAAAATCTTCAATTACTTCTGCCATGCCCCATATTTCAGGTTCGAGTATCCCGTCAATCTGTGGAGCTTGTTCGGTTCTCTGAGTAAAAGCTTGTTGAATGCTCCGCTTGGTGCTCGCATTCAGACCCTGGCAAAATATGATAATCAGAAAAAAGGCAACTAAGTTATACTTATACATTGTTGGGTTA
Source organism: Bacteroidota bacterium (assembly GCA_007694165.1). Lineage (GTDB taxonomy): Bacteria > Bacteroidota > Bacteroidia > Bacteroidales > UBA7960 > SKVR01. Next base: position 69,915 of record RECE01000245.1, on the reverse strand, counting down.
ACCGGTTGAATTCAAAATATACTGGCAAATCTCACGTCCCTTTGTTATCCGTGGTATTTGGAGGGCTAAAATAGAAAAATCCTTCGAAAGGGAACTGCGCAAAAATACGGAACCGGGCAAAGTTTAACTTTAATTGGTTATACTTTGCCCGGCAAGCTGAGATCCTGATGTAAATCGTATCAGTAAAGGAAGTTCAAACCAATGTAGACACCGCCATCTCCATCCTGTTTGTCGAGAGCGATACCATAATTGACAGCAACGACAAAATTCTGGTTCATTACAATATGCAGACCAAGACCTGTGCCCCAGTGAGGGCGCATGTCTTTTTCTGTAACCAGGTTCTGTACCATGGGATCATTGTAATTGATTTTGTATTTTTGAGTCACCATGGCCACATCGGCAAAAGCACTGGTGGAAATATAAAAGTTCTGAGTTTTTATATTAAAACGGACCGCCTTATAGCGAAGCTCAAAATTTCCGTAAGCAATCCCATCGCCCATAATACGATTCCTTTTTACTCCTCTTACGGTTTTTGCACCTCCAAAACCATCATAGGTTTTATAAGAGCTAAATATAAATGGTTGCATATAAAAAGGCATATCTCCGGCAATTACCCCCTGGTATCCCAAACGATTGGCAACAGAAAGTCTTTCGGGCACCAGGGTAAAATAATGCCTGTGGATAAATATCCCCTGCAGATAGCCAAAATCACCATTGCCCAGAAATCCGGGAGCGCCAATTAAGATACCCTCAGTCCACATACCCTTCATGGGGTTGGCGAGCTGATCGCGTGTATCGTGTATGAGTCCCCCTTTGAGATAAACTGTATTTCCCCCGTCACTGATGGCTTGCGGAATTATTTCTGCTTCTACATACTTATCATACAATGTTTCCACCTCCAGGGCACGATCCTCTTCAGATTGCCCTTTGTTGATGGTCTCAAAATCTACTGTACCCACTTTCACACCAAAAAAACCTGCTCCCCCGAGCCATTTCCAGTCATCGTGCATGAAACGTCTTTGAAAATCAGCAGTAATACGCAGTAGTTTGCGGTCGTATCGGTAAAACATACGCGAACCACCGTCCATATCCTGATCTTCCAAATCTCTGTCATAACTGGCTTCATAGCCATTGAATCCATAAAAATCAAGGGCCTGCTCGGTCAGATACATCAAATCGAACGTAGTGCGGGTATCGGGAATGAGGAAAGGCGAATCATAGAAAAAGTTGTTGAGTCCGTTTCCTTTGGTTGTGCGCGACCACTCAAAATAAAGAGAATGCATATAATTGGGAAAAGTGCTGCCATCTCCATAGTAAAAAAAGTTGGCCAGTGCTCCGTAGCGAAAGCCTTCGTCACTGTTAAACGCCACGGCAGGAAGTGCGCCAAAGGTCCAGCCTGTTTTCACTGGAGCAACGGATAAGCTGTCGGGTGCCGAAAACACAGGATTACCGATAAGGGAACTCAGCAGCACAAGGGTAAAAATACGTCTCATGATAATAGGATTAATGGGTATGGATTTAAAATGATAAAGTTAAATCATTTCACCAATGGCTAACACTTTTTTTTATTGGGAAAAGGATTTTTTCTCTCACTTTAAAAATGAAAACTTTACTTTTGCCTCATACCCTTCAGGGATTTAAATTATAACAGGCATTCAGCATTGCTGCTGTAGCAAAAGTAATACGCAATCAGACTTTATACCCGAGAATCGAGAAAATGTATTCCATAATCGACATAGAAACAACGGGAGGCAACCCTTACCGGGACAAAATTACCGAAATAGCAATATTTGTGCATGATGGAAGAAAAGTTGTGAAAGAATTTCATTCACTGATTAACCCTGAGCGCAAAATTCCCTATTTCATCTCCCGTATGACAGGCATTACCGACGAGATGGTGGCCAGGGCTCCCAAATTTTACGAGATCGCCAAAAGTATTGTAGAAGTTACCGAAAACACCATTTTTGTAGCCCACAATGCAAGTTTTGATTACAATTTTTTAAAAACAGAGTTTAAAAACCTGGGGTACTTTTACCAGCGCGAAAGTTTATGTACGGTGAAACTCAGCAGGAAGATCATTCCGGGAAAAAAGTCCTACAGCCTTGGCAAGCTTTGCCAGGAACTTGACATACAAATAGAGGACAGGCACCGGGCCAAAGGTGACGCCATGGCTACTGTAAAACTTTTTGAGCTACTGGTACAGCAAAATCCTACCGGTGTGTTTAGTGAAACACTTGATATGAAGTTTAACAACAATCCTGTCAACCCGGTCATTACCAAACAGATGATAGAACAGCTGCCCTCAAAAACGGGTATCTATTATCTCATGGACGAGGAGGGCAAGGTTCTGTATATAGGAAAAAGCAAGGACATAAAGAAAAGAGTTTTGACCCACCTGAGTGGAGCCCGGACAAAGCGAGCCCTTGAAATGGTGCAAAAGGTAGGCGGAATAGAGTTTGAAATTACCGGGAGTGAGCTTCTGGCCCTTTTACGCGAATCGGAGGAGATTAAGCACCATCAGCCGTTTTACAACAGGAGTCAGAAAAGATGTCTTTTCAATTATGGTTTGTTTAGCTATAAAGATGAAAATGGATACCTGTGCCTGAAGGTTGATAAAACCAACAACGGGGCTGTTTCCCACACAAGTTTTGCGTCGCTTGACAAGGGCAAGGAGTTTTTGTTTAATCTTACCGAGAAATTCAATCTTTGCCAGAACCTGACAGGATTGTATGCAACCAAATCGGCCTGCTTTCAGTATGCTATTAAACAATGCAAAGGAGCATGCGTAGGAGAGGAAGGGCCCGAAAGCTACAATACAAGGTCGCAGGAAGCCATTGAATTTGCAGGCTTTATGAAAGACAACCTGATTGTTCTTGACCACGGACGCACAGCGTCGGAAACCTCATTCATTATGATTGAAAATGGAAAATACATGGGCTATGGTTACGCCCAAAACGATCACCCCCTTGCAAATGCTGATGATTTTAAGATTTTGCTCTCTCCGGCAGAGGATAACCGGGACACAAGACAGATAATTTCTGGTTTTCTGCGCAACAAAAGAACAGGGAAAAGGATTGTGTTCTGATGGTAAACCCTCGCCATCGTCTCCATGCTTGCAATCATTAACAACCAATCAAGGGCACAAAGAAAGAGGGCCTGAGCTAATAAATACTTGTTACAAAAGAGGGAAAAGGATCATCTATTTCCGGGTTTTTGAAGACACTGGCAGGAAAAGGATACTTGCCACCAAAGATTCCTGCCTGATTGCCGTTGGTCCTGTTGCCGCGTCCCGGAGAGCTTTCTGAAAGTTTAAAAGCAGTTCCTCCCATAATATCGTCTCCCGGCCACATAACAAACTCCGGATCTACCCCTACCCGGTTGCCCTTACCTGTATTGTTTGCTCCTTCACAAAGGTAGGTTGATTCAAAACCGGAAGGATTTCCATAACACTGTTCAATGCCAATAAGGTTTGCTGATGCTACATTATTTTCAAATCTGCTGCCATAGACTTCCTCCATAATGTATTCTTCCCGGGTAAAAATATTGTTTTGTACAACAGCTCCACTGATATCTTTTAACCTGCCCAGTATCACATTATTCTCAATATAAACTTCTCCCCGGTGGAATCCCATCAGCGAATTTATAATATTGTTTTGCAATACAAAGCCTGATGCCCCCTGGGTTTCATTTCCACCTGTGCTTCCCCCTTTTATCCATCCTCTGATAATATTGTTGCGAAAAACCCAGTTTTCTGCATTGCCAACAACTTCTACAAACCACAACCAATTTCGCTCAAGGGTAATATTTTCAATATTCATTCGCTCATTGGCAACGGTAATGATATTGGGTCGCTGCCCCGGGAAATAGGGAAATTCAAAACCCATAATGACACTTCCTGAAGATATGGTACGCCGGTAAGGATTGGCTGTGAATAGTATCCGGGTAATTTTGGCAGTATGCCCCACATAAAACTCATCAGAAAACCCCTCTCCTATTAATACCAGGGGTTTCTCCAGCAATACATTTCCGTAATTCACGGGAGAACCTTTCACAAAAATAGTATCATAGGGTGCTGCTTGTTCAATGGCCGATTGTATACTCCGAAAATCTCTTTCAGTCCCATTTTGATTGGAAACTACGTGAAAAGCCCCAAAAGACAGGTGATGGAAAGAAATCAGAAAAAGTATAAAAAGTAAAGTTTTTTTCATTCGCAAGTTGTTTGATATATTGATTGCAGTGTTAATTATAGATATTTACATGCAGTTAGTCCTGAATTTACATGCTCTTAGATGTTAACTTTCAGGCAAATACAAAGTCGTCGTAAGTAATCCATAACTTGTCGAAAATTACAGCTGATTTTCTAATTAATCAATTCGGGTATATCCTTATTTGATTTGCCACTTTCACGGATTACTAATTAAGTATTTACCACATGAATTAAATTGCATAAACTCTATAAGCAAAAGGTTGACAATGAAAATTTCTATGTATTCTTTGCAGGATCAAACAAATCAATTTTAAAGATCGTTTACGTATTAAAGGAAATAATATTTTATCTTTGCCTGTATCCGGAGAAAACTTATTTAACTTCAAATTGCAGATTCTTTTCTGTTTCAAAGCCTTTAACCTAAATTCTATTACATATAAGTCAAAACTTACAAACCACTTTCCGATTAAAAAACTTTACCCATTTATGAAATCCATCCAAACTACTCTTTTGTTATTCCTGTTGGGAATAGCTGCTTTTGGTCAGGGCCATCTTCCAAAAACCATGACCGAATTTGAAAAGACCATTTATGAGGACTACCTTCAAAATCTTGAATCCGAAGAAAAAAGTACGCAGCCACCGGCTGTTCCACCCCGCACCCCTGCTGAATTTGAAGAGGCAGGAGGGCTCATAGTTACGTGGCAGGCTTATTCAACAGAGTTGCGTGAAATTGTAAGACATGCAAAACTTCGCGTACCGGTTTATATAATATCCAACAATCCTTCCAGTGTGCAATCATTTCTCAATCAGGGTGGTGTTTCCATGGACAATGTTACCATTGTTCAGTTAAACTCCAATTCCGTTTGGGTGAGAGATTATGGACCGCAGAGCATCTATCTCAACGGAACAGATGAACTGGCTTTTGTTGACTGGGTTTACAACCGCCCCCGTCCTGCAGACAACATGATTCCGGTAAACATGTCCAACTATCTTGACATCCCGGTTTTTCAAATGACCAATAATCCGAATCGTCTGATAGCCACAGGGGGTAACTTTATGACAGATGGGCACGGTGCTGCTTTCTCTTCAAAGCTTATTCTGACTGAAAACGCAAGCCTCACAGAAACCCAGATCGACAATATCATGTATAGCTTTAAAGGGATAGACCGCTACATTAAAATGAATGAACTTCCCTATGACCTCATCAGTCACCTGGATATGCACATGAAGTTGCTGGATGAAGAAACCCTGCTTGTTGCTGAATTCCCTTCGGGTGTATCCGATGGGCCCCATATTGAATACAACCTCAATTACCTGTTAACCAATCATCCAACCTGCTATGACAGAGAATACCAGGTAGTACGAATCCCTATGGTTCCCAGCCCCAGCGGTAACTACCCTCCCAACGCTCACTACCGTACTTTCACCAACTCCATAATCATCAACGATCTGGTGCTGGTTCCCAATTATTACAATTCAGCCCTCAACCAGCAAGCACTGCAAATTTATCAGCAAGCCATGCCCGGATACGAAATTCTGGGAATTGATATGGATAATGTAATCAGTGCCAGTGGTGCTATTCATTGCATAACACGAGAAATTGCAGCCACCGATCCTATCTTTATTTCTCATGCCACCATTCGTGAAATAGACAATTATTACCAAAACTACCAGGTGGAAGCTACCATCAAAAATGTAACCGGATTAACCTCTGCCAGTGTTTTTTACAGGACCGGCACCCAGGGCGAATTCAGTGAAATTGAAATGACTCAGAATGGGGATAAGTATTCTGCACAAATCCCTGCACAGGTATGCAATGCCACAGTTCAGTATTATATCAGCGCGACCAACCCCAATAAAACCATTACCAAGCCTTTTCCGGGAGCTTCAGGTCCCTGGACCTTTGAACTGGGAGGTGAAGCAGTAAATTTCAATGCCAGCCAAACCGTAGCCGGTTTGGAAGAAGAGATCACTTTTCATTATCTTGGCTGCCTGGAAACTGATGATTTTAGTGAAGCAGTGTGGAATTTTGGTGAAGGAGCCAACCCGGAAACAGCCTCCGGTATTGAAGACATTACAGTGGTCTATAACACCCCGGGTCATAAAACCGTTACGCTTTCCATTGATGGAGAAGAACTGGTAAGGGATGCATATATCCTGATTACTGAAGCACAAACCTATCAGCTCACCATTTCTGTGGCGGGAGAAGGCCAAACCTTACCTGCTCCGGGTGTTTACAGCTATGAAGAAGGTTCAGAAATTACACTTTCGGCTCAACCGGCAACAGGCTGGAAATTTGAAGAGTGGCAAATTACTTCAGGTGAAGTTATGAACTATGATCAGGCAGAAATTGATGTTACCATGAATACAAATATGATTGCCAAAGCTGTATTCAGTGAATCCACAACATCCGTTTCTGACTGGCAAAACCAGTTTGTATTTGACATATTCCCCAATCCTGCACAAAACCGTTTCAATTTGGTTATGACCCCAACAACCGGACCGGTCAGCATTGAAGTTTTCAGCATTACCGGCCAGCGGGTTTACCACGATACTGTGCTGGCAGAATACTGGGACCAGCAGTTTACAGTTGATATGAGCAATGAAAGCAAAGGATTGTATTTTGTAAAAGTATCCTGGGATACGGGAAGCAAAACACGGAAAGTGGTTATGCAATAATTTCAGAAATATCAGCATACTATTAAACACCGGAGGCCTTAGTAGTTTTCCGGTGTTTTTTTCGTATGTATCGCCAAACTTTCTAATTTTGCAAAATGTTAAGAAAACTATACTATTTGTTTAGCCCCTCACAACGTCTTATGGTTAGGCGCCTGGCATTTTTGCCTTATGATATCTGGGATTCACTCACAGGCAAAAGGAATAACAACATCCCCCCCAGAGGAATGATTTTTACCGGTGCAGGTGATTTTATTAACGCAGGAAAGCTATTTCTTGAATTTTTTCGCCAATACGGTGAGCTAAAGCCTCATCATCGCGTGCTGGATGTAGGCAGTGGAATAGGAAGAATGGCCTTGCCTCTTACCACTTTTCTCTCCGAAGAAGGAAGTTATGAAGGGTTTGACATTGTAAACACCGGTGTTAAATGGTGTCAGAAAAACATTTCGACCCACCATCCCAACTTTAATTTCAAACTGATTGCCCTGAAAAATGATCTCTATTCTTCTGAAGGCGATGAAGCTGCAGAGCTTAAATTTCCTTATAATAATGAAGAATTTGATTTCGTATTTCTCACATCTGTTTTCACCCATATGGTACCTTCCGAAACCAAAAACTATATGAAGGAAATCAGCAGGGTACTCAAACCATCAGGCAAATGCTTAGCTACATTTTTTGTCTTTGACTATCAGCTCCCCTCTACCCCCATTAAACCCTCTTTCGGATTTCCGGTAGATCACGGATATTATAAATTGATGGATCCCAGGGTTAAATCAGCGAATGTAGCATTTAAATATGATTACATTGAAAAGGAACTGGCGCATGACAACAAACTGAGGATTAAGAAGTTTGTGCCGGGTTACTGGCAAGGATTGGAGAAAAACAAGGATATTGATTTTCAGGATATACTTGTTTTCGAAAAAGTCTAAAGCCCCTCAAGGAATCCTTCTTTTTTGAGCTCGTGCAACACAATTTCCGTCATTTCACTCTGAAAAGGGAACTCGTACCTTACATCCATCACATAAGCTTTCAGGCGCATCTTAAGGAAAGACCCTTTGGGAACCAGCACGTTGGTATATTCAACAAATATGGGCTTTTTAAGGTACACATAGCGTGAAACCTGCGCGGCCTCTGTTGCAATCTGCCTTACACGCCTTGTATCGGTGGTTACCGGGAGAAAAAATTCAGCCACTACCTGGCAATTGTTTTCACTTGAATTGGCATTGGAGATGGACTGATTCATCATTTCAGAGTTGGGAATGGTAACGATACTGTCATCAGGAGTCACAACCCGCGTGGAGCGCAAACCTACTTCCTTCACTTCTCCATAATATTTGCCCGATTCAATTTTATCCCCAATCTGGAAAGGTTTGTCAAACAAAATCATCAACCCTCCAAAAATGTTTTTCAGCAAATCCTGCGATGCAAAGCCAATGGCAACACCCACCGATGCAAAAAAGGCAAATATCGTTTCCGGAGGTGGCTGAAATATTCCATTTATGATGATATAAAATATGAATGCCCATCCTGCGATTTTTACTATGGGCAAAATTCTTCTAATGCCAGCCTTATAACGCGCATTCCGTTCAGAAATGACAGACAACAAACCCGTTAGAGCTTTGAAAATGAAATACCCTATCAGGATGAAAATTGTAGCCCAGAAAATTTTACCGATTGAAATCAGATTTCGTACGTCAGGAGCCTGTGTCAATTCCTCTCTGAGCCTGCTTACTTCCCCTGCAGGTTCAGCAGGCTCTTTCGCGGGTGCGGCAACGGGTGAAACTGGTTCTTGCATCTCTTTTGTCTCATTGCCTGTAGCAACTTCACGGGTTTCAAGGGGTAGTTCTGTCTCTTGATCTACGCTAACTTCACTCTGCCTGTTTTCTTCTGAAAAGACTATACCTGGCATCGTATCCGGTTCGCTACCGGGTTGCAACGCGAAAAGTGAAGGCAAAAAGCCAAGCAGAAAAATCAAAATAACTGCTGTTGCACTCATTTTATATACAATATTCTTTGCCATAATCATCTGTATCTTAGTAAGTATGAATCTTCAATTTTCCTCTCATCAAAAGCAATCCTCCCCCGCAGCATAAAACCAGGTTAGCCGGTTTGTTAATGAATGCATTTTGGTTGTCTTCAAATCAGGTTTCTGTCATTCAATAGCATAATCGTTTGCCTGTAAAGTAAGGGGTGTATACCATACAGCCCTTTTTCTTCTGATACAATACCTCTGTCTGCCAGGCGCATAAGCAACAGAACAGCCTGTCTTTTGCTGATATTCAAAACCTGTGAAAGCTGGAATAAATCCAGGCGTTCGTGCAGGATCAAAGCGTGCAAACCAAAAATAACCTCAGCCGGCAGGTTGAAAACAAAACTGAAGTCAAGCATATCAAGCGAGTTGAGATGGATACGGTTGTCTTCCGCTTTTTCTGCACTGCGAAGCCACAATTGCAGTGCAAAAGCTATATTGGATTGTGTATGCCTGTTGAGTGCATTGAAATACTTGGTTTTTAAATATTCCTGCTTTGCGCTGTCATCTTTTTTCACATACATCCTTTCTTTCAAATCTTCAGGTGATGGCTTAAAATACAGATCATACCCACTGGTTTTATGCCTCATCATGATCACATTACGAACCTCTTCGCTGTTGAGTTTTCTCATGGGAATCAAAACCGGGAAGTAGTCATACAGCCCTATGGCTTTATGCAGGTATTGAGATGAATAAAGGCCACAGGTGCAAATCCAGAATATTTTGCGACTGGTATTGCTGATGATTTCAAAGAACCTTTTTAAGATGGTAAACCCACCGGGCAATCGGAGATACATCATATGAAGCTTATCTGCATAAACCACAAATGGTGCCTGTTTTTCAACATAGTCATACAAATCGTGCAACTTTAAAAACGCTTCAGCACGAAAACTCAAACCCAGCAACGCCAGCAAATCTTCTTCTGTATTAACCCGTTTGGCAGGCACAACAGAGAATACAGGTGGACTTTGCCGGATTTTCTCTTTCACAAACATGTTTACAAAGGAGCTGATGCCACTACCCTTTTCTCCATAGATCAGAGCTGGAGTAAACACTCCCTGTTTCCACCTTTCCCAGGCTTTCTCAAGCATGCCTGACTCATTTTGCCTTTTCATATAAAAAGTGGCATCCTTAAGAGGTTCGTTTACAAACAGGCGTCTGTATACAAAAGGCAGTTTTTGCACAATCGTATCTCCAGTTAACAGATACTCACTTATCTCAGAAGTAATATCACCGGAAATAGATTGTATACCCAGCTGCCCTTTTATAAGGTCTATGCCACTGTCAATTTTCTTGCGCGATAGCCTGTAATACAGGGTTGTTTTATGCAAGTTATTGCGCAACCCGGTCTTCAGATACAACCCAATTTGTTCACTTTTCTTAATGGCTTTTGCACGGGCTATGCGGTAACGAATATCTGCAACCCTGCTGTTGTCTGTTAAATCGGTTAGCCGGGAGGAGAACGTAACCAGGCTGTCATGGATAGTTTGCTGGAGTTCAAAAATGTAGGTATCAAACAGCGTTTTTAAATTGCCATAATTCTGTTTGGCCCTTTCCATGGCGGCTTTCGAATCAATAAAGCTGTCCTTTAAACCTGCCTCCCCCTGCTCATCAAGCATGGCAATGGCAGAGTCGAGGTTAAAAACCACCATTCGACCCAGGTTTTCTAATTCGGTTTTAATTCTTTCAAGTTGTTCTATGGTTTTTGATTTAGACTGCAAAAGCGTCTTTTTTACCTCTGCCATCATTTCAAACTCAATCAGCTCAAGCGGAATTATCGATTGCATGGAGCCATCGCTGTACTCTTTTGAGGCATCAAATCCATCAATAAGAATCCTTTTACGGGTCATCAACTGTAGCTCGCTGTGAAGTGCCTGTTCAATTTCATCTACCACCAGGGGAAACCCTTGCTCAAGCATTAAATCGGAAACTTCAGGGATGAGCTGGCCATTTAAGGTTTTGGAGGTGCTGTATTTCAATTGCTGAAGATTTTTACGAAAACTTTCATAATCGACTTCTTCAATTTCGTTCAGGGTATCGGTAAGCACTACAGGTATTTTCTCCAATGCGCTTTCTACAATGCCGGCCCTCGATACAAGCCGGTTTTTAAACATCAGGAAGCTTTTCAATGCATTTCCTTTCAGGATATATATTTCCTGGTTAAACTTCCAGTCGTCTACCAGGGCATAAATCGTATTGTAACGCCGGTTTTCTCTGTGTATACATTTTTTCTTCAGCTTTTTGAGCTGAGACTTCCTTCTTCCTTTTCTGTGGGCAAAACGCTTAAATTCAAGTGTGCCTGCAATTTCCATTTGCCCGGCAAAAAGCTGATCCAATATTTCAAAAATACGGTTCATCTTCTCGTCACACTTCCCGGCAGCTTTCTCAGCCTGGGCTTTGGTAGCAATAATTGCAGGTCTTATTTCATCCTTCCAGCTTTCCAGTAAAGCTGCCTTATCATAATCTTCAGAAGCATAGGCATTGAACAGGGAAAACAACTGATGATCCCTTTTCCAGATTTCATTGGCCAGCAGAGCCGTTTCTTTCAGATTTTCACTTTTTAATTCGGCAAAACTCCTGACAAACTCATTTTCATAATACCAGCGTGTTAGTTTTTCCACCGGAATTTTCTGTTTCCAGAGAGGGTAATCTCTCTCCGGTTTTTTCCTTAACCTCAGCATATAGTTTGCCATTTTCACTGGTGCAACCCATATCCCATACCCCACTCTTTTTAAGAACTTAAAAACCCTGACCCGCAATGAGTCATTCTGCTGTGAAATAAATCTTTCCTTATTTTGATATTGATACCAGTAAAGTGGCTGTGTAGCCAGGAACTCATCCAGATCAGACCTGTAGCCTGGATAAATTGTATCCCACTCTGACATTTGTTTTTGATTGATCCAACTATTGAGCTGAACAAGGATGCTTTTCCTGAAAAGGATATGTTCGTGCAGGTTTCTTATTATATCCTGCTTTTCACCGGACTTGCTGATTTTCAGGAAAAACTTATCCGCCTCTGCCAGGTATTGTTCTGTATACTGGCTGAGTTTGTAATAGGACTCTGCTGAGAGAGGTGTAAAATGTTTGTTTAACAGGCTATTAAGCCGGCTCTGATGCTCCTTCACTACTTTTTCGGTCAACATGGACTCCCCCTTTTAATATATGTGAATTGAGTTTTTTATCATTTTCTAAAAATAAAACAATTTTTTGATTAAAAAATCCGGGTTAAGGGTTTAAATGAGTAAAATTGCAAATTATTTACTGATTTAACCATATGTTTGTGTATTAGAATCATTTCCAATAAAATAAACAAATCGCATGTTACTGCATTACAGTTACATGCATTCCAAGTCAAAAAGTCATCTTAAACACTAAACAAGCAATCATTCATTTTTACCACTAACCATGATGTTTAAAAAATCAATCATTTGGATCCTGCCTGCATTTTTACTTTTAGCATGCGGACAACCCGGCCAGGAAGAAGCAAAAGCTCCTATAGCCCCCCAACACGAAAAACAACTTATTATGCACGGTGATACGCGCATTGATTTTTACTATTGGATGAATGACCCGGAAAATCCTGAAGTAATTGCCTACCTGGAAGCTGAAAACAATTACTTAAAGCAAAGCTTAAGCCACGTGGAAAACCATCGGGAAGAATTGTTCAATGAAATGCTTGGCAGATTGAAACAGGATGAAAGCAGTGCTCCTTATTTCTTTAACGGTTATTATTACTATACAAGATATGAGGAAGGGGGAGAGTACCCCATTTACTGCCGGAAAAAAAGCAGCATGGATGCAAAAGAAGAAATATTGCTCAATGTGCCGGAAATGGCTGAAGGTTATCGTTATTTCAGGGTGGGAAGCTTCAGCATCAGTCCGGATAATACCATGATTGCTTATACTGTAGACACTTTAGGCAGACGTCAGAATACAATTTATTACAAAGACCTGGCAACACAAAAAGTCACCCCTACTGCCGTTGAACTGGCTGCAGGTGATGTGGAATGGGCCGCTGATAACAAAACGTTCTTCTTCACTACTATCGATCCGGTTACACTGAGGTATATAAGGGTATTCCGATATAATATTCAGCAAAAAAGACCCATTGAGGTTTATTATGAGAAAGACGATACCTATTATTACATGGGTGTTTCTAAAACTACTGATGGAAAGTATCTTACCATCAATGCTTCAACAACATTAAGCTCCGAAACACTCATACTTGAAGCAGATAATCCTTCAGGCAATTTCAGGGTTTTTCAGCCCAGGCGGCGAGATTTAATTTACTCGGTTGAACATCTGAATGGCAAATTCTACATCCTGACCAATTATCAGGCTCAAAACTTTCGTCTGATGGAAACAATGGCATCGCGCACAAATATCAATAACTGGAAAGAGGTTATCCCCCATCGCAATGATGTTTTGCTGGAAAACTTTTCAGTATTCAACGACTTTCTTGTTTTACAGGAGCGCAGCAATGCCCTCAGGCAAATGCGGATAATCAATACCCGAAATAACAGCGAACACTATCTTGAATTTGAAGAAGAAGCCTACACGGCAGCCATCAACATCAACCTGGAAACAGACACTGATACCTTCAGGTACAGTTATACCTCGCTTACTACACCGGCTACCATCATTGATTACAACATGAATACAAGGGAGCAAAACACCATATGGCAACAAGCGGTATTGGGAGATTTTGATGCCAATGCATATGAAACCAGAAGACTTTTTGCTGCTGCCCGCGATGGCGCCCGGGTTCCCGTTACTTTGGTATATAAAAAGGGGGTGAGACAAGATGGCCAAAACCCATTGCTCCAATATGCTTATGGCTCATATGGTAGTAGTGCGGATCCCAGGTTCAATTCAAACCTTATCAGCCTGCTCGACAGAGGTTTTGTGTATGCCATGGCGCACATCAGGGGTGGTCAGGAAATGGGAAGGGTCTGGTATGAAGAAGGAAAGCTTCTTCAAAAAATCAATACATTCAATGATTTTATTGATGTTTCGGAGTTTTTGATCCGGGAAAATTACACCTCACCCGATATGCTGTTTGCACAAGGCGGAAGCGCAGGAGGGTTGCTCATGGGTGCCATTGTCAATATGCGTCCTGAACTTTACAAAGGTATTATTGCCGGAGTTCCGTTTGTGGATGTGGTTACCACCATGCTGGATGAAACCATTCCCCTTACAACTTCTGAATATGATGAGTGGGGAAACCCCAACGATTCCCTCTACTATCATTACATGTTGTCATATTCACCCTACGACCAGGTACAAAAGCAATCCTATCCCAACATGCTGATTACATCCGGACTCTATGATTCACAGGTGCAATACTGGGAACCTACCAAGTGGACTGCAAAACTTCGAACGCACAATACAGGCGACAGCCGGATCTATCTGTATACCAATATGGAGGCCGGGCACAGCGGTGCATCAGGAAGATTTCAACGCCTGAAGGAAACAGCATTACAATATGCATTTATGCTTGATTTGATCAAATAATTTATTCAATAATAAAACCTGTAATAATGATTTTTAAAAAGATTTTTGTATTTCTATTACCTGCATTCTTACTCATTAATGCAGCCACTGCCGATGACCAACAACTTGAACAACAAGCCCGGGAAATACACCAGCGGATATTTACCCTTGACAGTCATACAGATACTCCATTGATGCTGGGTCGAAGAGGTGTTGACCTGGGAAAAAGAAACGACCCCCACAAGGGTGGCGGGAAACTGGATTTCCCCAGAATGGAAGAAGGGGGTTTGGATGCAGCTTTTTTCGCTGTATTTCTCGGACAGGGGGAAAGTTCTCCTGAAGCCTGGGAAATTGCAAGAGAGCGTGCTGTTACTATTTTCGGGATTATTCATGAAAGTATTGAACAGAACTACCATCTGGCGGGTCTTGCTCTTACTCCCGAAGATGGATACAAGCTCCGCGATGAAGGCAAACGTGCAGTGTATTTAGGACTGGAAAATGCTTACCCCATTGGTGAAGATCTTTCTCTTGTGGAGAAGTTTTATGATCTGGGAGCCCGGTATATTACCCTCTCGCATACCCGAAACAATCATTTCAGTGACAGCTCCAACGACCCTGAAGGAGCAGTTCACGGCGGGCTTTCGGACATGGGTTACCAACTCATTGAAGAAATGAACAGACTGGGGATGATGGTGGATGTAAGTCACATCTCCGACCAGGCATTTCACGATGTTTTAAGTGTTGCCAAAGCCCCTGTAATTGCCTCTCACTCCAATGCGCGTGCAATACATGATGACCCGCGGAATCTTGATGATGACATGCTTATTGCACTGGCAGAAAACGGCGGTGTGGTTCAGCTTTGCTTTCTATATGTAAAGCAAATGCCTGCTAACCCTCCGAGAGATTCGGCACGTGCCGAATTGCGCAGAAAATACAATGATTTTCAGAACCTGTCGGATGAAGAGATGGAAATGGCCCGCACTGAATGGTATGCCATAGATCAGAATTTCCCCTCTGAATTACCCACTGTAGCAGATATCATAGACCACCTGGATCATATTGTTAATCTCATTGGCATTGACTACGTAGGAATTGGGAGTGATTTTGATGGTGGAGGACAACTTGAAGATTGCTATGATGTAAGCGAAATGCATAACCTGACTGTCGAAATGCTCAGAAGAGGCTATTCGGAAGAAGATATTGAGAAGGTTTGGTCTGGGAATTTTATGAGAGTTTTCAGAGAGAATATCGCAATTAGGAATATTTAAGAAAATGGTTATATTTGTAACCAACATTTTTTTTTAATAATTACTAAACCCCGAAAATCATGAAGAGAAAAATTTTATGGATTCTGCCTGTTATCGCAATTTTACTGGCATCTTGCGGCGGTGCTCCCCGCGAAACAGAGGAAAGAACCAGTGCTGATGAAGTTACCATTTCAGAAACAGAGCAGGCTTTTTTAAACAACCTGGCAAGTCTTTGCGGCCAATCATTCCTCGGCCGTGAGGTATATATGCAGGAAGGCAGAGAAAGCTGGGCAGACAAAGTCATGGTTATGCATGTTACAGTTTGTGAAGATACTCATGTGCACATTCCTTTTCACATGGATGAGGATACATCGCGTACCTGGATGTTTCTGGCAGAAGATGGAAGACTTCGTTTCCGCCATGATCACCGCTATCCCGACGGAACTCCTGAAGAACAAACACTTTACGGAGGTTATGCTGATGGTACAGGGACTGCCTTTAAACAGCACTTTCCTGCCGATGATTATACCATAGAGCTACTTGTGGATACCTTAAATCGTCAGTGGAATGTGGTACTCAGCGAAGATATGACCAACTTCAGCTATCAGTTGCAATATCATGGAGAAATTGTTTTCAGGGCTGATTTTGACCTTACCAACCCTTTGTAAAATACACCAGTACATCTAACTAAAACAGCAAAAGGCCCGAAATCCGGGCCTTTTGTTGTACATGGCGTGAAGTAGTCAGAGGTACTATCTGAGCATACCCTCTACCCTTTCCAGTTTTCCATCCACCTCAGCGGGTTCGAGTCCCATAATTTTGGTGATAAGAGGATAGAGGTCCACAACTTCAATGGAAGAGTGTCTGTGTCCCTTCTTGAAAGAGGGCCCCATAGCATAAAAAATGGTATGCATATCCTTTTTGGCATTGTCCCAGCCGTGTGCTCCACCGGTATAATAATTCGAACGTGGCTTTCCCCAGCCAATACTCCAGGTGCTGTCTGCAAGTATTATAATCTCCTCAATACGCGGGTTTGTACCATAATTAAGTCTTGCAGGTACATCTTCTTTTTTCCAGACACTTACGTTTTCAATGGTTTGAAGGATATTCCATACAGAATCCATCATTCCTTCTTTCGGTGTTACGTGCAGCATGGGATTGCCACCATGGCTGCGTTCATACCAATCGCGAGGTGTAAAAGAGGCTATATTCACATATCTGTCCGGACTTACCTCTGTCATGCCATGGTCAGAGGTTACGATAAAATTGATTTTATCATAAATGGGTAATTCTTTAAGCATACCGATAAAGTTCCCCAACAGGGAATCAAGTTCCATGACAAGTGCATCAATTTCGGGACTGTCAGGTCCAGTGCGATGTCCCTGGCTGTCAGGCTCCTGGAAATAAAATGTAACAAGCCTTGGCCTTACCTCTTCTTCCAGTTGCAACCAGCTGATTACAGTATCCATTCGGTTGGTAAAAGGAACCCTGCCATCAAATCTTTTCCAGTAGGTTGGCTGAATACCCTGCACAGGAGCTTCGGAACCCACCCAGAAAAAAGAGGCTGTTGTAACATCTTGCTTTTCGGCAGTAACCCAAATGGGTTCACCTAAGTAAAAAACGCTATTTTCTACAGATTCCCTATCACCCAATCTAAAAGTTCCATGCACCGGGCATGTAAAATTATTATCGACTATTCCATGATTATCAGGATACAGGCCGGTTGCCATGCTGTAGTGGTTGGGAAATGTTTTGGAGGGAAAAGCAGGCTTAACATATTCCGCAATCACCCCGTTAGAGGCGATATAATCCAGCCAGGGTGTTTCTACCCTGGAGGCATAGTCCCACCGGAACCCATCCATGGACAACATTACCACATATTGCTCTTGAGCGGGTATTCTGCCTTCACTTCCGCAGGAAGAAAACACAAACCCAATCGATACAAATACAATCAAAATTACTCTATACATATTGTTGGTTTTTATTGAATAAAACATTATTTACTGAGAAAATGCAAATATAGTTTTTCCTGTGGTAAGTCATATTACTTTTCTGTTATGAAACTTGAATAAGCACTGCGCACTTGAAAATAGTGGCGGGGTCACTTGAAGTGGCCCCGTCACTATGGGTGCACCATAAAACCTTGGAGGTTTCCAAAATCCTCCAGGGTTTAGTGCGCTAAAGCGTGAGATTAGTGGTCGCACGAGTTGGAAATCATCTGACCACGGTGCTGGAGATAGTGGCGGGGTCACTTGGAGTGGCCCCGTCACCAGCGGTAAAACCCAAAAGTTACGGGGTGACTACCACTCACCCCGCCACTAAAAACACAAAGCAAACAAATCTGCTGTCAAAACGAATAAATATTCTCACAAAAACTCTGCACATTCAGAATAAAAATATATTTTTGTTGGATGGGAAATAGTATAACGAATAATTGACATGTATCTGCGAAAAGTAATCTTTCTGACCTCTATTGTTCTGATTAACCACATAGCCGCTATCGGGAATGAATCTATCGGTGTTTTGGAGTCGAGAATTAAAAATACACGGGTAGATACTGTGAAAATTGAGCTGCTCCTTCAGATGGGAGATTACTTTGAAAACACAAACTATGACTCAGCCCTTCATTTTTACCTGCAAGCGCTCGAACTAAGCCGAAATCCGGGTAATATTTCCAATAAAAAGCACAAGGAAAAGCTGCAGTTGCTGGAAATCAAATCTCTCAGGTACATTATTCATTTAAACAATGCATGGGGCAAATACCAGGAAGGTATTGACAACAGCATGAAAGTGCTGGAGATGCTCTCTGAACTCAAACAATACAGTCAAAAAATAAGGATCAAACTCAGCATCGGTAGCAATTACTACTACCTTGGCGATCTTACCGCAGCAGCAGAACATTTTGTTAAAGCGCTTGAAATCGCTGAAGAGCATAACATTCAGGATAATATCGCTTCATTAAACACCAATCTGGCCACCATACACTATGTAAGAGGCAATTATCTAAAGAGCCTCGATTATTACCAGACGGCATTAGGCTATTTCAGGGAATTTGAAAATTTCAGAGACGAAGGCCTGGCCTATCTGGGAATAGGGAATATTTATAATTCAATGGGGAACTTTTCTAAAGCAAAAGAAAACTACCTTACCGCCCTCGATCTTCTGGATGAACTGGAAGACCACTCTAGTATTGCATCCATTAATCTTAGCCTGGGAGCACTCTACTATCAGCACAATGATTCCAACAATGCAGACAAGCATTACCAGAAAGCTCTTTATCATGCAGTTACTGCCAACGACATGAGAATTCAGGGACAAGCACTGCTTAATATGGGCATTCTTTATTCAAAGGAAGGCAATAGCCCTAAAGCACTGGAACATTATGAGAAAGCACTGGCCATTTCTCAGCAGGCAGGACACAAGCACACGGAAGCATCTGTACTCAGAAATAAGGCTATCAGCTTAATGAGGCTTAGAAATTTCAACCAGGCAATTGAATTGGCGCAAAAGAGTTTGCAGCTTGCCAGAGAAGTAGAATCGCTGGAAGATCAGGCACAATCGCTCAAAGTTTTATCCAGTATCAGCGAAGGTCAGGAAAGGTATAGAAATGCACTAAACTATTTTCAGGAATACAAGCAATACAGTGATTCATTGCTAAACATTGCAAATCAGAGGCAAATTAATGAAATGGATGCTTATTTTCAATCAGAGCAGAAACAACAGATGATTGATCTGCAGAGCCTGCAAATTGAAAAAAACAAAATTGAACTGAAAAGAAAGAATCAAATGGTGAATACAATTTTCATTGTACTTGCCTTTGTTATCATTCTTACCATTGCTACCCTGGTGCATTTCAATCAAAAGAAAATCACCAATATGGAAATTGGAAAGCAAAAGAGCATCATTTCGGACAATGTAGAAATGATAAAAAAACAGGAAGATCAGCTGGTAGAGGCAAGCAGAAATATTGGCCAGCTGGAGAATGAAAATATTTTGCAGCTGCAACAAGCAGCACAAACTTTGCAACTGGCACAAATTATTTCTGAAAAGCACAATAAGTGCCCCGATGAATTAAAACAAATATTTGCCAATAAATACTTTGAAGTTCATTTAGGTGAAGAACAGAAACTACCTGACATATGCACGGTAAGACAATGGAACGATCATGCACTTATTTTGATTGCAGATACCCATCTTCTTCCGGTAGATAAAAAATTGCTGAATATTGCACTTGGCTCTTTTGTTGACAATCATTTGAAGATTGACTTCATAAAAAAACCAAACGAGTATCTCATCCAGCTCAAGGAATATTTTCGTACTATCACATCCAGCTTTACAACAGGCGAAGATGCCTTCAACCTGAACTTTGCCATGTTGCATCTCAATAAAACAGATTACAAAGTAAGATTCACCTCTGAAGCTACTATTCTCGGGCTTGCCATAGCCAGAAATCCCGGTAGTATATTCAGGCCTATGTTTGATTACCAGGAATTGCAGCTGATAGATCCAACGTCCCGGATTTTTGACAATCCCGGTATTACCAATTCTTTTTCGGGTATTTATGAGTTTAAACTAAAACCTTCAGACCGTCTCTATCTTATCAATCCCGAAAAGCAGCTCTCAGAAGGAGAAGAAACAGAATCCCATATAAAGCTGCACCACGAAGTTGTTCGTTTCATCGATAGCCACCAAAATATAGAAATCAGCCTTCAGGGAGAATATATAGACAAGGATTTGAAAAAGCAGGTAGGCAATAATGGTAAAATCCGTTATTTAGCTGTTAGAGGAATAGAACTTTAATATCCCAGCCTTCGGAGGTTTTCGGTTTTTCTGGCATTGTCTGAGAATCCGAAAAGAATTCTCAAATTCCACGCATTGCCCTGTAGGGAGGAACCTCCGGTACTTTTATGATTCATCAGCGAATAGCCAGCTTTTAAGCTTATACGACTGCGGTTGTGGAAATTATAAGTAATTACAGGCCCAAGTTGCAGGGCTGCAGCAGCAAAGGTTTCTCTTACCGGATCCTGTCGGTCCTCTATAATATCCATCAAATCGTACCCACCTGAAACATACAAACCTGTCTCATAACGGCCCGATTTAAAAAACATCCGTGTAATTTCTATTCCTATAAAGCCACCCTGATAGTTTCTGGTTTCCACAATACTATCCCTGGCAACAAGCTCAAAGGGATTTTTGGTTTGGCCAAAACGCATGGAGAAAACCAAATCGTAAAAAGTATTTTGGGTTTTTATTCCGGCAAAAATCTCAAGAATTGGCTTCATCCCAATAATTTCCAAATCAGCAGTAGGTATCCAAATTCCAGTGCCAATTCCCATATTTAGTTCAGGTTTTTTCTGAAAATAGGCAACCCGTTCCTTATAAACCTCTGACAATTCAGCCCCCTTGTATTTGTCCTCCCGAAGTATCAAGAAAAAGGATTGGGTATCTCCACTATACAAACTCAGCCATGCCCATTCAGGATCTTCGGGCGAAAACCTGGCAAGCATACGACTGGCCCACCTTTCTGTTTGTCTGTCGAAACCACTGTTTAAAGGGATATAGCCAAAGTATCCGGCGTACAATTCATAATACTCCTCCCTTTCTTCTAAATTTTCACGCGCTGTTATTGCATCCCTTATGTCAAAAGCAACTGCATAGTCAAGCATGTCCTTCTCGCTCAGATACCCGGGAAACTGCCCTTCTGATATCAACTGCAACATCCTTATCCTGAACAACGGTTCGCTTAAACCGCAACTATGCTCCCAGTCAAGCAACACAGCAGGAAGCCTGTCAGTTAATTCCTTCCGAAGCAAATCAGCAACACTATCAGCGTAGGAAGGAGCGTATTGCCTGCAGTTGTCTCCCTGAGAGCGATTTTCTGAAGTGAACGCTGACAGGGCCCAAAAGAGAAAAATTATCGGGAAATAAACCTTCTTCTTAAACATTTTCAAATTCAATAAGTGGTGGCTGGTTGACAATACATAACTTGCCTATACAAATATACATTTGTTTGCAGACAAACCAATAACGCTAAACCATCCCGATAAGTATTCACCCAACCTTGCCATTGTATCTTCGTCGGAAGATATTGTATTAACAAAAACTAAAACCACCAAATGACAAATTCTGACATTATGTTTTTAATTCTCCTTTGGATATCTTTGCAAGGATAATACTAATCTTACCCAAAAGGCTCATTCCCTGAAATATTTCTCATTGGTAGTTAACTACTTTTACAGAAAAGGGGAGAATAGTTTCGAATCCAACAAACTTCAAATTAATGTCAGATATGGAAAACAAGGCAGCAAGGCAAAGAGAAATTGAAAAGAATGGACTTCAAAAAATACATAAGGATCTTCAGGCCATTACAACAACCTTCAAAGAAGTGCTAAAAGAGCTGAAAGAAGAAAAGATAGCAGAGATGTTGCCTGAACCGAACAATAAAGCCGAAACTGAATTACCCCCTGAAGGCTCACAGGAAAAACTTATACAGGTTTCAAGTATTGGCTTCCAGCTAATGAATCTGGTAGAAGAAAATGCAACTGTGCAGTTTCGAAGGAACCTGGAGAATACCATGGGAATGGAAGCTATTCGAGGTTCATGGGCAGAAACTTTTGGCAGGATGAAGAAGGAAGGTCTGAATGAAGAGCAGATTGCGAAAATTCTCGCCAGGGTGCGTGTTACACCTGTACTTACGGCCCATCCCACAGAAGCCAAAAGAACCTCGATACTGGACCTTCACAGAGATGTCTACCTGCAACTGGTAAAAAAAGAAAACCAGATGTGGTCTTCTTCCGAACAGGAAGCTATCGATGATGATGTAAAGTCATTGCTGGAGCGATGGTGGCGTACCCGGGAGGTGCATCTGGCAAAACCGGATCTTGAGGCTGAACGAAAAAATGTGCTTCACTTTTATACAAAGGTATTTCCCAGAGCACTGCAGCTTACTGATCAAAGACTGAAGTATACCTGGAAGTCAATGGGTTTTAATTCATCCACCTTAAGCAAGCCCTCAGACTTTCCTTTGCTGCAATTTGGCAGCTGGGTTGGTGGAGACCGCGACGGCCATCCTTTTGTGAGTGCATATGTTACCCAATCTACCTTGCAGATACACCGAAAAGCAGCTCTGAATATTATTGTAGACAGCCTGAAAGAACTTGCAGCCAAAATTACTTTCTCTGATGCGCAAAACCCTGTTCCTTCTTTTTTTCACAATGCCATAGGCCAGTTGCAAAATGCATTGGGTGAAAAAGGAGGAAAAGCTATAAGAAGAAACCCTCGTGAACCCTGGCGACAGTATGTAAACCTGATGCTGGTAAAGTTGAAAAATACACTGGACGAAAGCCAGACCGAAAACGATGCCCATTACAAATCAGCAGAGCAACTACAACTGGATCTGGAGATTCTCAGAAACAGTCTTATTGAGATTGGTGCCCACAGAATTGCTGAAGACCTTTTGTTTGCGCTGGAAAGACAGGTGCAATGCTTTGGTTTTCACCTGGTGAGGCTGGATATTCGCCAGAACAGCACCTTCCATGAAAAAGCCCTGGAGCAAATGCTTAAAGCAGCATCGGTTGAAGACTGGGAATACAGCAGTTGGAGTGAAGCGAAAAGAGTAGAGTTTTTGTCTGCAGAACTTCAGACCAATCGTCCGTTTGTGGTTTCAGGTACCTGCGTGGGGCCTGAAGCTGATAAAATAATCTCCTGCTTTTCAGTGCTGAAAGAGCATTCAGATAAATACGGACACCAGGGGATCGGCTCTCTTATCGTGAGTATGACCAGAGATTTGAGCGATTTGCTGGTTGTTTACCTTTTTATGCGTGAAGTAGGAATGTTGAATGTACCCCTACAGGTGGTACCCTTATTCGAAACCATCGAAGACCTTCAGCAATCCGATAAGGTGCTTGATGCATTTCTTTCCCATCCCATGACACAAGCACGCAAAGCGCATGGCCGCAACGTGCAGGAGGTTATGCTTGGATACAGCGACAGCAATAAAGATGGGGGTATTCTTGCAAGCCGCTGGAATATATACCAGGTTGAGGAAAAGTTAACCGCTGTTGCTCAAAAGCACAATGTAAAACTGAAATTCTTCCATGGTATCGGAGGCACCATAAGCCGCGGAGGAGGAAAGTATCATCGTTTCCTTGAAAGCATGCCTCGGGGAACTATGAGTGGTGAAATCAAGCTCACGGTTCAGGGTGAAACCATTGCACAGCAGTTTGCCAACCTTTTGAATGCCACCTATAATCTTGAGATGTTACTTTCGGGCACTGCCCTTCAAACAGCTTATACCTATGCGATTGAAAAGCGCCCCGAATACCCTTACAACGCACTAAAGAAACTGGCAGAGTTATCCATGAATAAGTACCAGGAGTTGATTAAAAAACCAGGGTTTATTGATTTTTACGGACAGGCCACCCCTATCGATTTGCTGGAACGCAGCAGGATTGGTTCGCGACCTGCCCGCAGGACTGGTCAGCGCACACTGGACGATTTAAGGGCTATCCCCTGGGTCTTTAGCTGGAACCAGTCAAGGTTCAACCTGACTGCCTGGTTTGGCGCTGGCTATGCATTGAAGAGCATGAGAAATGACCACCCTGAGCTTTTCAGCCAGTTTAAAGAGTTTACCCATAAATGGCCTTTCTTGCGCTATACCCTCATCCATATAGAAACCAATTTGCTCAATGCTGATGAATCTCTGATGCAGCAATATGCCAACCTGGTAGAAGACCCAAAACTGAAGGAGGAATTTACTTCCATGATAATGGACGAGTTTCATACAGCCAAGGATGAATTGATTGAGCTAATGGGAGAAGAATCAGAGAACAGACGGCATAGCTTGCTGGACAATATTGACAGACGCAAAAACGCATTGCATATCCTTCACAAGCTACACATCGGGCAGCTCAAAGAATGGCGTGCGATGAGTGAGGCAGAAAAAGCAACCAAAGATTACATGCTCGACAGACTTTTGATGCTCACTACTGCCCTGTCAGCAGGGCTGAAAAGTACAGGGTGACATAGAGCCAGCTATACAATAACCACTAAACAAGAGTTTTTCCGGGGAACTATTTTTTTATCAGCTTTTGCTGGTAAACAGCTTCCCTGGTAAAAACCCGGACCAGGTAAATACCGGCAGGCAAGTGAGAAATATTGAATTGGGTTGGGCTGCCCGATAGCTGTTGCTCTAAAAGCAACCGTCCACTTACATCAATAATCATGATGGATTCTGCTTCGGGTAAGCCCATCACCGAAACTTCATCCCTGGCCGGATTGGGGTAAATCAGTTGATTGGTTTGCAACTGAAAGGATGGAGATGAAAGGTAAATACCCAATTGAATATCAAGCCAGGTTGTTTGATAGTTTTGGGCAGAAATGTTCTGAATGGTTTTCATTGGATATCCTTCTGCCTGAATCCTCATGGTATAGGTTCCTTCAAGCACCGGCCTGTTAAACCCTCCGTGCTCAGCAGAAGAGTATACAAAGATATTATCTTTATCATGTCCTGCAAGTTCTATGATTGCTCTTACAGGTTCACCAGTATTTATATCTGTCACTTTGCCCCTGATACCGTATAAACTTTGTTGCATATAATTGAGCATGGAACGGTAGTTGTATTGCCAGTGGTCTTCGAGCAAGCTGGTGGGCAACAACTTTATATCAGACAGCTCAAGGGTAAACTCTCTTAAACTGGCGTAGTAATTCATGTAATCCTGCCTGCTGCCGTATATAACGTACCAGTCACCTCCGTGGGTTACGCCATTGTTGAAAGAGGGTCCCCAGGGGTCCATATATCCGGCAGGACTGAAATATCGCGCTGTATCAGCGTATTCATGCATAACCAGTTGCCACCAGTAATGATCGGCATGTATTTTTTCGCCCGAGGTCCAGCTATCCCATGGATAGTTTACGCATTCAATACCCCCATGCATATTTGATGACATAACGTAATCATAATCTTGCACAAGGCTGATCATTGCATTTGTTTCAGGCTGAATAACAGGCTCAGGCACTGTAATGGGGTTTGGGTAATTACGGTTTAAGTCAACAAAATTGGCATTACCCCGGGTGGCCCCACTAATTGTTGCATTATTGGTAGTGTATGTTCCGTCAGGATTTTCGTTGGGGCATATCCAGATCTCAAGATTATCGAGCAGATGGGTTACTGCTTCATCTTCGCCATAGTTATTCAGCAGATAATGTATCATTCTCAACATCAGATTAAACCCTGCTGTTTCATCACCATGCATAGTTGATGTGTACATAAACCTGGGCTTTTCATGCTCCTGATTAACATTGGAGGTAATTCTGCCAAAAATCAGCTTGCGCCCCGAAGGGAGGGTTGACAACTCAATGCTTTCATACAAATCGGGAAACAGGTTTTCAAACTGTAACATCATGCTTTCATATGCCGGATAGGTGGGGTAAAAATCCCATGAACTGATGTTGGCCACATCTACAGAAGAAAGCATATTGATTTGACTTTTTTCAGTGGTAAGCGATGGGGCTGTAAGAATCTCATAAACAACATTATAGTCAATGAAAGATTCAAAACCTTTTTGGTTGGCATAGGCATAGACATAACCGGTAAGCGGGTCGTAACGGTCAATAGAGATTACAGCGCTGAATTCATTCAAAAGCTGATGATCATCAACCCTGAATGTGAAATATACTTCTCCCCTGTTCCCGAGCACCTGGTAGGCCTCATTATGACTGTGTAGATTTTGAGCCATGGCATCTGAGTATGCCAAAACAAAAAAAAGGTAAACCGTTAAAATCCTGGGGAGCAACATAAAAGCTAAATTTGGGTGATTCTCTATATAGTGATTTCTTTTTCTATTAATTGAGTTTTTCGTGAAGAGCCGACAATTGATTGTAAATTGCCTTATTAACCTTTACAAGAGGAAGTCTTACATAGTTTTTCGATAATCCCATTATTTCAAGCAAAGCTTTGACACCAGAGGGGCTTCCATCTGCATAAATGGTTTCAATTATATCAAACAACTTAAAATGCAATTCCCTGGCTTTGACATAATTATTATCCAGGCAATATCTCACCATTTGCGAAAATTGATTGGGAAATGCATTGGCAATTACAGAAATTACGCCATCGCCGCCAATGGCCATAAAAGGGAGTGTCAAAGCATCATCTCCTGAAATAACCAGAAAGTCATCCGGTTTATTCTGCATAATTCGTGAGCATTGGGCCAAATTACCTGATGCTTCCTTAATTGCAATAATGTTAGGAACCTCATGAGCAATTTTCAAAACTGTATCAGCATCCATATTGGAGCCGGTGCGGGAAGGGACATTATACATTATTACAGGCACCGGGCTTTCGCCAGCTATGATCTTGTAATGGTTGTAAATGCCTTTGGGCTGGGGCTTGCTATAATACGGACTTACTGAGAGAATGGCGGATACACCTGAAAAATCAGTTTCTTTCAGCTGATAGGCAACCTGTCGGGTGTTGTTTCCTCCTACCCCTACCACTACTGGCACTCTTTTATCTACTATCTCCAATCCGAAATTCTGTATGGCAATCTTTTCATCATTATTTAAAGTAACCGACTCTCCGGTGGTACCCATAAAAACGATATATTCAACACCTTCCTTGATTTGATATTCAATAAGTTTTTCAAACGATTTAAAGTCAATACTCCCCTCACGATGAAAGGGTGTAACAATTGCTACTCCGGTACCCCGGAAACTATTCCTGTTTGTTTCCATCATTATTAATCATTTTTAAATAGTGCATAACTTGGCCGCTGGTTTCCACAATAGAATTACTGTCGTCAACCTGAAGCATCAGGTCATAAATGTCTATGTATTTTTCAACATACCTTCCAACTTTCATATTTGCATCAGAGATAGCGCAAACAAACTTTACCTGATGAAAGGTAGAGGGTGTAAGATCGATCAGCACATCAAACGAATGAGAAAGAAAATCTTTTACACTTTGCGCCATCGGCTGCTGGTTCCATGCAAAACCCGATGCATTGCAAAACTCAAACGTAAGCTTGGGAAAACAATGTTCAGGCATTTTTTTCATGGTTACAAAGCCCAGTGTTTTCACTTTTCTTTGATCCTGCTGCAAATCCCGAACCAGGTGGGTAACATGCCTGTAATTATCTTCTGAAGTTGCATCATATATAATTCCAAAACTAACAGCCTGATGATAACCCATCATCTTGCGTTTTCTCTGTAGTTTTTTGTGGGCGCGTTTGAGCAACCACAATCTAAAACTGTCTTTTATTTTCCTTAGTGCTTTCAATGGTTGTTACTGAATGAATCAATATATAGTTGGATTTGTAAACTTCAAAATAAGGATTATTGTACCTGTTTTCTTTCCCAACAGCTTTTCAACTCTCCAATATACATGCGGTGATAGTCTTTTGCAGGATACATATTGTGTATGGAAGGGTCTGTAAAAAATTCAGGCTTAATATCGTCGTAGTAAATCTTTTTGCACTCCATTACCATTCTTGCCTGCTGAAAATAAACAGTGCCTGATTCCAGTTCATCAGCATGAAGCTCTTCAATAGCCATTTTATCAATATCACGTCCTGATTGGGTCCCCAAAAGATTCAATGTCTCCCGGTAAGACATATCAAAAAAGTTGAGGGAAAAATGATCGTTTTTTTCCAGAAAATCATAAGTATACCGCTGGGGACGCACAAAGATAACCGCAATAGGTTTATTCCAAAGAATACCGCAAGTGCCCCAGCTGGCTGTCATCATATTAAAATTGTTTTTGCCACCGGAGGCAATCAACATCCAGTCCTTACCAATAAGTTTAAAAATACTTTCACTCAAATGGTAAGGATCTATATTCTCAAAATCTTTCTGCATACCAAAGCTTTAATACAACATTGAATACCCTATCTTAAACTTTTCCTTCAACTTGCGAATGTAGCCAAATTTGACGTAAAAAAAAATATCATGATACAGCAAATGTTTTCCCCTTTTCCTATTTAAAGATTTTTTGGATTGTGCTGTTTGCGCTTTTACTAAATTTTCGCTGAACCATAGGCTTTGATAAAGGTTTTAATAATTAGTTAACTTCGTAAAAGCAAATCAGGGAATCATCATACCATGACAAATAACAGCAGAAGATTGAAAATCACCCTAAACAAACCATCGTAAAGCCCTATGATAACTGTAAAAGTGCTTGGAACCGGAACCTCTCAGGGAGTACCTGTTGTAGCATGTGAGTGTAATGTATGCCAGAGCAGAGATCAAAAAGATCAGCGACTCAGAACTTCGGTAATGGTTGAAACCCCTCAGAATGTAATTGTTATCGATGCCGGTCCTGATTTTCGCCAGCAAATGCTTCGCGAAAAGGTTACCAGGCTCGATGCCATTCTTATAACCCATAATCACAAAGACCATATTGGAGGGATTGATGATGTAAGAGCTTTCAACTGGATACAAAAAAAACCAATGGATATATACGGAAGTGAAAGCTCGCTGAAGACCATCCGGAAAGACTTTGCTTATGCCTTTGGAGAAGATAAATATCCCGGTGTACCCCAAATCAACCTGTATACCATTTCCGGTGAGCCTTTCCATGTCAATAACGATTCAATAATACCCATTGCGGCTTTGCATGGCAGTATGCCTGTTCTGGGTTTTCGCATCGGAGGTTTTTCATACCTTACAGATGCCAGCTATATTGAACCTGAAGAATTTGACAAATTAAGAGGAAGTAAAGTGGTAATTATAAACGCTCTAAGGAAAGAACAACACCATTCACATTTCAACCTTCAGCAGGCAACAGAAATACTGCAGGAG
This sequence comes from Bacteroidota bacterium, assembly GCA_007694165.1. Lineage (GTDB taxonomy): Bacteria > Bacteroidota > Bacteroidia > Bacteroidales > UBA7960 > SKVR01. The sequence continues at coordinate 40,466 of RECE01000245.1, read as the reverse complement.
CTGCAACCAGAAAAGGGATACATAACTCACATAAGCCACCAAATGGGCTTTCATCACGAAATAAACAATTTGCTGCCTTCGGGTATTGAGTTAAGTTACGATGGACTGCAAATAAGCCTGTAAGATGAATGAAGCAAAGACTATCGGTCTGTGCTGTTTTCTATTCTCACTCTTTTCAAAAGCATATGATTTAAGGGATTGGTTTCAAGTCCTTGCACATAATGGGGCAGGAATCTTACAGACTGATCATAAAACAGGGGCACTACCGGTGCTTCTTCAATAATAATTCGGTCTAGTTTTCTATAATATTCAAATCTAAGGGAATCATCAACAACAGAGCTGGATTTTTCGTAAAGCCTGTCAAACTCATGGCTGGTAAAGCGCGTGTAATTAGGTCCTGCGGGAGTGTGATTTTTTGAATAAAAAAGAGCGAGGTAGTTTTCTGCATCGGGATAATCGGCAATCCAGGATCCTCTGAAAAAGGGGGCATCTGCTTTGGCCATCATTTCGCGCAATGTGGCAGGAGGCATTACATTGATTTGCATCCGGATTCCAATACGCGCCAGTTCGTGCTGAATATATTGCCCGATATCCATGTACAGAGAGGTGGTTGAAAGTTCGATGGCAGGCAAACCTTCACCATTGGGAAAGCCGGCCTCAGCAAGCAATCTCCTTGCCTTGTCGGGTTGGTAGGTAAATCCTCCTTCATTTTTGTCAAAGCCGGGCATTCCCACGGGAACAAATCCCGCATGAGCGGGTGTTCCCAGGTTATTACGAAGATACTTGAGCATTTTTTCCCTGTCAAAACCATAGTTAATGGCCTGCCTTACTTTTCTTTTCTGCAGTGCAGACAAACTGTTGGGAGCATTATTATCCACCAGAATGCCCAGATATTCTGTATTGAGAAACGGTCCGGTACGTTTGTAGAAACGTTCCTGATGTTTCTCCTGAAGCTCTCCGTGGGGGGTAAGCAATTCATCCTTATAGCTGGCATCAATTCGGGTAAGAATGTCAAGATTCCCCTTGATAAACTCAAGAAAGGCTGTTTGCCGGTCCTGGATAAAAGTAATGGCAACAGCATCCAGGTATGGCAATCGATCACTACCGTCAAACTCAAAATATTTCTCATTTTTTCGGAATACCAGTTTCACCCCTTCTTTCCAGTACTGAAAATGAAAAGGGCCGGTACCCACGGGAGATTTCCGAAAATCCTGCCCCCTGGCTTCAACAGCCTCACGGGGCACCACCGAACAATATTGCATGCATAGCAATCCGGCCATGGGAGGAAAAGGTTCTTTGAGCCGTATTTGCAAAACAGTGTCGGACAATGCTTCAATATCCAGCGTTCCATCATTTCTTCGTGCTACGGGGTTCATTACCCAACTGCCTGGTGAGTTTAGCGTGGGGTCTGTTAGCCGTGCAAAGCTGAAAATAAAATCCTCAGCCACTACCCTTCTGCCCTTAAAGTCTTCAAAGGATTCATCATCATGAAAATATACATCATTGCGCAGGTAAAAAGTATAAACAGTTCCATCATCTGAAATATCCCAGCTATGGGCAATGGCAGGTTTCACAATTAACAGGGTGTCGAGCTGCACCAGCCCGTTGAAAATTTGTGATGTAGCCCATATATTTGCCTGATTACGTGCATATACCGGATCCAGCGAGGTAATACTTCCATCTTCATTGTAGCGAAAGAGTGATAGATGCGAATAATCCTCATAAGGGCCTTTACAGGAAAACGTAAAAGCAAATAAAAGAAAGACTAAAAAATATAAACCTGGTTTGCGCATAGTACGTTTTACAATATTAATAACCCTATTAAAAGTCCGAAATTACAAAAAAAGCCCTGTTCTGAAGCGAATTTAAAGGCAAATAATTTTTAGTCTGCATTTCCGGATGGCAACCAGGGAAAAGGTGCGGGGTTGTTTTTGGAGTTTTTTAATCAAGCGATGCCATTCCGGGTTCTTCTCATGCAGCGACGCACCTGTTCAAGAGAAAAAGATTCGATTCCGAAAAAAACAATTTACCCTGAAAACCCAGGGACTTATTGTTTGTAGAATTTGCGGTATTGAAATTTGCGGGGATAAAAAATGGTCATCAATGGCAGGTATAACAAATAATCAAGAAACTTCCATGAGGTTTCGTATTCAATATCATCAATAATAAAACAGGAGTGGTTGTTGCGGGCGACTACTCTGTGTATATGTTGCCAGTATGAAATACCAAAAGGAACTCTAAGGCCGCGATCTACAAAGCCATATTCTCTGTGGGAAAGCCAGGCCTCTTTGATGATAACCGTCCAGTGGCCCAGAAAAGGAATATTGAATTTCAGATCAATGAGATCACCTGGGTTTTGCCCATCGTATCGTTCCAAAGAAGCCAAAGAAAAAGGAGGCATCAGGTAATCAAAGAGTTTTTGGTTAAAGTCCTGATGAACCCTTTCAAATGGCGCGTTAACAGTTGTAATCAATCGAATCCTCATAGACCCTCCGGGTTAAAATGTACCTAATGGATTAACCAGCCAAACAGGGTCTTGTTTATCTTGATAGAAAAAAAACTGAACAACCATTTTTATATTTTACAAATATTATGCAATCAGGCTCTGAACAATAACAGAGGCAGATTGCCCGAATGGATCAACTTGCGTGTAAGCCCGGGATTGAAAATTCTTTGCAGCAGACCTCTTTTCTTGTTGCTGAGGGCAATAATATCAATTTCATTGAGCTCGCAGAATGCTTCAAGGTTATCCACCGGATTATCGCCTTTGATAAAACTGCATTCCACTTTTACATTTTTATTGATCCTTTTAAAGTAATCTCTCAGGTTATCCATCTTTGCCGAATCCCACTTGTCTTCTTTGTCTTTGGAAACATGCACACAATGAATTTTCACGTCAAAGGCAGAAACAATGTAAATAAGTCTCCGGATAGCAACATAATCAGATTCATCAAAATCAGTTACGTAAACAATATTTTTTACATTGGTAAAGTCTTCAAGGCTTGCTTTATCGGGGATGGCCAGCACTGGTATTTTTGCTTTGTCAAGCACTCTGTATACCACACTGCCGATTATATCGCTTTGTTTCTCTCCTTTGCCTTTGGTGCCCAGCACAATAATCCCTGGTTTATAGGCTTTGGCCATAATGGCAATTTCATCTTCCACAATTCCCTCTCTTAGCGAATAACTTATCTTGATTTGCTCAAGCCCTTCGTCGGCAGCAATTTGCCTTATTTCTGTTACAAAATCAACCAGTTTATTCCGGGCCTGATCTTCCATTTCTCTAAGGTTAATGTCCATATCCACCTGGATGGAATAAGCATCTGTAATGGGCACAAGATCTACGATGGGGGCATAAAATACATGAAGGATCTTTATGTCTGCATCATATTTTTCTGCCAGTTTGATGGCATATCTGCAGGCGGTTTTTGAAAACCCGGAAAAATCAACCGGAACAAGAATACGCCGTATCTCCTTCATATCTTTGGCTTCCTTCTGCTCCTGAAGACTTTTTAATTCCATGATTATTCGCAGTGCTTTTTCAACATCAGACTCCCTGATTTGCACCTTCACCCCTTCAGATACAGCCCCCTGTAAGAGGTTTACATTTTTCAGAAAACATTCTATACCTGCACTTTCAAGACGGGCTTTTAAGATTTCGGCTGCGGTATAATGGTCTGTAGCTAAGGTTACCAAACGATCTTTCATAACACTGATATATTTAAGAATTCATACTATCAACTATAACTTAAGACGCCTTAAATATACGGAAAATACTACTTATTCACAAGCATCCAATGCCTTCATTTCAAAGAAAAAACATATAGTTAAGAGTCTGTGAAGGAATTTCAATTATCCACGAACCAAAGCGAAACCCTGCATAGTTAATTCCAGAGAAGGGTTATTGAAGCTGGTTTAATAAAGCAACCGGTGAACTTTCACTTTTTTTGGCACTATTCAAGCAAAAACAAAGCTTCCTGCTTCGCTGTATTTCAATATTTTTGCCGGCAAGCTTTTCTCAAATAAAAAAACAAATCATGCTAAACAGACTCACATTCATTATATTCTTTATTTTTACTACTGGGATTTTTATTGCAGATGCAGAAAATTCATGGCTGACCTGGTATGAAAAGCACGAACACAACAGCACTCCCTCTTATGAGGAAACCATGGCATTCAGCCGGCAACTTGCCGATAGTTCGCCCATAATTCATTATGAAGTTTTTGGCAGCAGTCATCAAAACAGAGATTTAGGGGTACTTATTGTCAATAAACAGGAAAACTTTGCACCGGGAAATGTTCATGATTCTGAACACCTGGTGGTTCTTGTCCAGGCGTCGATTCATCCGGGTGAACCCGTTGGCAAAGATGCCGGCCTGCAGCTGTTGCGTGATATAGCAATTCACGGAAAACATCTTGAATACCTTGACAATATTACCCTTCTTTTTATTCCCATACTCAACGCTGACGGACATGAACGGTTCGGACCCTATAACCGGATCAATCAGGACGGGCCCGAGGAGATGGGATGGCGCACCAATGCCCGCAACCTTAACCTGAACCGGGACTATCTAAAAGCTGATTCTGAGGAGATGCAGGCCTTGCTTAAACTCTGGCATCACTGGGAGCCAGACTTCTTTATCGATACGCATTCTACCAATGGAGGAGATTATCAGTATACCATGACCTATGCCATGGATATTTTCGGGGGTGCCGACCCCGGCCTTATGGGTTGGATCAATGAAAACTATTTGCCCCACATGGAAAAATCAATGGAAGCGGACAATTACCCCATTTTTCCCTATGTCACCTATCGTTCATGGCATGACCCACGTAGTGGATTGCAAAGCCGGGTTGGACATCCCATGTTTTCCAACAGTTATGCCTCAGAGCTCAACAGGCCCGGCCTGTTATTGGAAACTCACATGCTAAAACCCTATCCCAAAAGAGTAGAGTCAACCTATCTGATGATTGTAAACACCTTGCATTTCCTTCATCAGGATAAGAAGCTGAGAGAGGTTATAAGCAAAGCCGATGAATATACAGCTTCAGAAGCCTTTCGTCAGGAAAAGTTTCCATTGCGATGGGAGCTTACATCAGATTCAGTAATAGTTGACTTTCTTGGGGTTGAATACACCAAAAAGAAAAGCACACTCTCCGGAGGAAACTGGTTTATTTATGAACCTGATAAGCCGGTAACCTATCAGATACCCTGGTTTAACCAAAACAAACCTGCTTACAGTGTTATGTTGCCCGAGGCATATGTTGTGCCAGTGGAATATGCTGAAATTATTGAAAGACTTCAGCTTCATGGCATAGAGATGACCATCCTGGAGGAAAACCGGACCATTCCCGTGGAGACTTACCGTTTCAGGGATGTTCAGCTGGCATCCCGATCCAATGAAGGGAGACAAACTGCTGCTTTCACCACAGAGCTTATCCACCAGGAGAGAGAATACCTGAAAGGTTCAGCTGTAATACCTATGAACCAATCCCGTGCACGCCTCATTGCCCACGCATTGGAGCCCATGGCTCCGGGTTCTTTTGTGTACTGGGGATTTTTCAATGCTGTTTTTGAAAGGGTTGAGTATTTTGAAAGCTATGTGATGGAGACTATGGCCCGCGAGATGCTGGCCAGCGATCCCTCGCTCAGACAGGGTCTTGACAATGCACTGAAGGAGAATCCTTCAATGGCCAATAATCCCTATGCTATTCTTTCCTGGTTTTATGAACAAACTCCTTACTATGACCAGAAGCATAATATTTATCCTGTGGGCAGGATATTAAAGAACGATTAAACATTTTGCACAGTCAAATAACTGACAGGGTAAGTGAGAACGGGCCCGAAAGACTATAGAGAACAGTCTTTCGGGCCCGTAACTTATTAAATTATATTCTGAACGAACTGCTTAGCGGATAACAAAGGTTACACCCGCCCGTGCACCTACCCACCATTGTGAGGTATAGCTTTTCCACTCGCGTTCATAAAAGCTTCTGGAAGTAAGCTCCAGCTCATCTGCAGTATAATCACCTGAAGTATTGAAAATATGATTGTAAAGAACCGCACCTCCAAAGAGCTGAATCCTATCATTTAAAGAATGGGAATACAGGGTACGAAATTCATTGAGGAGGTTTGTTTTTTGATTGCCCCACCATTTCCAGTCATGATGAATCTGGTAAGAATGACCCTCCAGCTGGAGGAATGACACTTCGGGAGAAAGAGTTATACGGGTACCAATACCGTATCCTGTAGCAGTAAACAACTTGTCGTGAAAAGGCCTTGCACCCACCGAGAAAATATTGTAAAAAGCAGGCACCCCTATTTTAAACGAAAGATTAGTATACATAATATCACTTGTTGCCAGCTCCAGTTGTCTCAAACCACCCTTGCGGGTTACGCTCAGAAAACCAATAGGAACACCTGAAATGGTATCACTTACATTGATAAAACCAAACTGAAAGCCTTCAACTTTTGAAGCAGCATTAAGAAATCCGGCAATCTGCATCCCCTGCACATCGCCTGCCACATTCATAAACCCTGCCAGTTGTGCACCCTGCATCGTGCCGGCAGAAAAGTTTCCGAAACCAGCTCCATATACTCCCTGGGTCTCTCCCGCTGTTACATTCATAAATCCGGCACCCATCACACCCTGGGAGCTGCCCGCTGTAACATTCATAAAACCTGCACCACTTACTCCTTCAAAATCACCACGGGTGACATTCATAAAGCCAGCTCCTGTAACTGACCGGCTATTGCCACCCACTACATTCATAAACCCAGCTCCTTTTACACCCTCATGGTCTCCCCGTATGTTGTTAATGAATCCGGCAAAATGAATCGCTTCTGTGGAGCCGGCAACAACATTCATAAACCCGGCTCCCTGAAAACCTTTCACGTCTCCCCTCACCACATTTCCAAAACCGGAAAGCTGCACTCCTTCAACACGACCCTCAGTAATATTTAAGAAACCACCTGCTTCCAGGCCCTGTATCCCACCGGTAAGTCCCATAAACATATTAAGGCTAAACTGATAACGATAATCACGTGTCTGATACCCATCGGTACCCACCAGAGGAAACATACTTAGCTGAAAATCCCGTAAAGGCTTATCTTCAGGAGATTGGCCATTCAGTTGAAAAACGGTTACCAGGGCCAGAATTAAAGTGATAATGATTTTTTCTTTTGTTTTCATTGTTGATTGCTAATAATGATTAGAATTAATTGATTATTTCCCAAACCCATTAACAATTTACGTACCATGACCATTAAGAAACTATCAATGTGATACTTAACATATTTTCCCATGGAATTGCAAAAAAAATCCATGGAAGACCAACGGGAAATAGTGACCGATTACGAACAGTTATGTTCGCTTTACAACAGGGAAAACCACAATGAATTCAAAATTGAAATATCGAAGTTGGTAAAACGAAAAGAAGTGGAAACTTATATACAGGCATGCCACGAAGGAATGGAATCCTTGTGTGTAAGAATTGTGCTACAAGATGAGAGCTAAAGCAACGGGAATTCAATACCCAGTAACCTTTGTGTTTATTGTTGTGTTTGTTTTTTTCTAGACAAAGCCCATAGACCCAATGCGGTAATTCCACCGTTGACAATCAGGATTTCAAACCCGAACTTATACCCCCAGAGCAACTGCTCGGAGTTAATACTGAGCAAGTAACTAAGAATGGGTGATGCAATGCACAAAATGGGCACCCATTTGTCGCGCACCTGCAATTTGGTATACAGTCCGAAAAAGTATAAACCCAGCAAAGGCCCGTAAGTATAGCCTGCGATGGTGAACAGTTTACTGATAAGGGCCGTGTCGTTGATGGCACGGTATCCAATAATGATGAACAATACAATGACAGAAAATGTGATATGCACTATATACCTGATTTTTTTGATTCTTTCTTCAGTAATACCTGCCTTGCGTTTAAGGCCCAGAAAATCGATGCAAAAAACAGTGGTAAGGGCAGTAAGGGTGCCATCGGCACTGGAGTAGGCTGCGGATATCAATCCAAAGAAGAAAGTAAGTCCTGCAACAACACTCAGATATTGAAGGGCAAGCGTGGGAAACAGATCGTCGGAATTTTGCAGAAATTCAATATCAAATTGGCCGGCATAAATCCAAAGAACAGCTCCCAGGAACAGAAACATAAGATTGACCGGAATCAAAATAAATCCAAAGGTGAAAATATTTTTTTGTGCATCTCTCAGGTTGCGGCAACTGAGGTTTTTTTGCATCATATCCTGATCAAGTCCGGTCATTACAATGGTAATAAACATCCCGGCAAAAAACTGTTTCAGAAAGAATCGTGGATCAGTATAATCAGTAACAAACATTTTGGTGTATCCCCTGGATGAGGCTTCTCCCCATAAATCTCCCAGGCTCATACCCAATGAATTGGCAATGATAAATATGGTAATCACTACAGCCGAAATCATGAAAGTTGTTTGCAAAGTATCGGTCCATACAATGGTTTTGATTCCACCCTGGAAAGTGTAGAGCAATATCAGCACCATAAACAACCCTACAGTAACCCAGAAAGGAATTCCCCAATGGTCAAAAACGAACAACTGCAATACATTTACTACCAGGAACATTCGAAACGAAGTACCTATCAAACGGGAAATGATAAAATAAAAAGCTCCGGTTTTGTAGGATGAGAATCCAAACCGTTTTTCCAGGTAAGTATAAATGGAAGTTAGGTTCATCTTGTAGTACATGGGCAGCAGCACCAGGGCAATGACAAAATAGCCTGCCAGGTAGCCCATCACCAGCACCATGTAAGAAAAGCTTTCAGCTTCCACCAGCCCGGGAACCGACATAAAAGTCACACCACTCAAAGATGCACCAATCATGCCGTAGGCTACCACATACCATGGAGAATTTCGGTTGCCCAGAAAATAGGATTCATTGTTCGCCTTTCGCGAAGTAAAACGCGAAATGGAAAAAATCAGCAGGGTATATATGAGAAAACTAAATAATATTACATTAGAAGTCATGGTTGGAGCATTAAATTAGAAGCGGCAAAAATAGGGAAAGTTTTTTACAACTTCATCAAAGACTTTAAGTCTCAATTTTAGTTGGCAGGTGGGAAGACCCGCAACAAATAATCTCTCCTGCTATAACCACCAAAGGCACCCAACCCTCCCTTTATGTTGCTGTAAATATGCACGGGTTCAGCAAAGGGAAAGTCATCATCATAATAGAAATAATTTTCTACACTTTGATGAAAACGGAAATAAGAAAAATCGCTCTGAATCACAGTAACAAAGACAGAATCGATATTCTGATAGTATTCATCCTGACCCTGTGTGCCATCGATGTCAATCCAGCCAAAAAACTCTCCCCTGAAATTGTACCTTGCTCCTGCTGCATCAGAAAATAATTCATTACCACGGTCAAGCCAAAGATCCTGAGAACCTGCATATATGGTATCATTATCACCATAATTACGAACCCTATAGGAGCGTACAAATCCTCCGGTGCGAAAATAGTTGGTTTCAGCGGTTTTAAGCGGTTTCACAGACCAGCCAATCAGTACTTCCATACCGCCCCAGGTATCATATACAACCCTTAGATCAACAAATGAAACATCTTCAACGGCATGTTCAGGTACGTGACATTCTGCTTCAACAGACTCACCGTTGGGTGTTTCCACTTTGAGCTGATAATCCTTTCCTGGTGCCACAGGAAATTCGGTTGCGGGGATTATAAACGCTCTCAGGTTGAAGTCATAGGACAACTTTTTAAATTCACCTCCTTTGGGGGCCATATACACCTCAGCATTTTCATTCACCGGCGATACTTCCACGTGAGTCATTCCATGGGGCCTGCTTCGGTGAACATAAACCTTAATCAAAGTATCCTGGGGCGAGATATAGGAATTTACCACCAGCTGGGGTTCACTTCCCGGAATTTTTACATTATCCACCTCACTGATAAAAAAATCCTCGCATCCTGTCATTGTTATCAGCAGAGCAAAAACAATGAAGATATGCTTGCAACAGGCATATGGAGACAACAAAGCTGAAATATTTCTTTTATGCATCTTGTGTATATTTTGATGTAAATTCTGGGTTTGCTGCAATACTAAAGCTATCAATAAGTAAAGAATCAGACCAAAGTTTTAGCAAACGAGTAAAAAACCTTTTTCTCACGGACCACTAGAACTTAAAGTTAACACTAATGGATGGCACAATAGGAAAAATACTCACCTGCATCAACCGCGAGCCATGAGCCCTTTCGTCCCAATAGTAAAAGAAGGGATTCTTTCGGCTGTAAGCATTATACGCGCCAATTTCAATGGTTCGCTCTACGGGAACTCCAAAGCGGGTAATATCTTTGTGAAACTGTACTCCCACATCGAGTCGCTGGTAAGAAGCGGCCCTGAAACTGTTCTTCTTGTCATACACGTTGGCAGAGTTCCACCAGCGATCACCATAGTAGTTTTGGTTATCGTTTCCAGATACGGGATGGGTAATAACCGGGAAGCGACCGGTTCCCAAATCATAAGCGTTTCCTGTAGCATACACCCAGGTTGCACTAAAAGTTGTACGGGGCGAAAATTCATAGATTCCTACCAGCGAGAGATCGTGTCTGCGGTCGTAACGTGCCCAGAACTTCTCACCAAAATTCAGATCATCAAACTGATGCTGAATCCAGGAAAGGGTATAACCTGCCCAACCGGAAAATTTGCCCACTTTTCTCTGAACTAAAAATTCCAAACCATATGCCCAGGCCTGACCGCTGGTGATGTTATCCTGCCATGAAAATTCGCCCGCTCCTTCGGGATCACCTATTACAAGAAACGATGCACCTTCTTTGTAACCTACAATATCGTCAGCTTTTTTGTAATACCCCTCAACAGAAAGTTCCAGGTTCCTTGCCAGCCAATCGTAGGCAAAACCGGTAGCCACCTGCCAGGTTCTTTGGGGAGCAATCCGGTTTGTGGATGGAACCCATAAATCGGTGGGTAAACCTATGCCGGTAGTGCTTAAAAGGTGAACATACTGGTTCATGGAGGCAAAGGATGCTTTCCAGCTGAGTTGCGGGTAAAGTATCAGGTTGGAATTGAACCGTGGCTCAAGGTACTGATAAGACTTATTATCAGCATAGAAATGACTAAAACGGAGGCCTGGGTTGATTTTCAGGAAATCTCCAAAACTGATCTCATCTTCCACGTATATGCCCGACTCTTGACTATAATGGATTTCCTGAGTGGTTTCAAACTTTCCTATGTCATCATCGCGAAACACAACTGCGGTGGGTGTGAATTTATGCCGAATGGACTGCACTCCCGCCCTGACATGATGATTTTGCAAGGGATGCCAGCTTACATCATACTTAAAACCTACATCCTGTATTCCTGAATTGTAGCGAAGGTCAAAAGCACGTATTTCATTTGAATTCAGATTTCTGTCTCTATCTTTGGCATAGATTTCCAGTAAATAATCTGAAAACACGAAAGAAGCATTAGCAAACAAGCGGTCATTGAAAATATGATTCCACCTCACGGTAGTGGTTATATTCTGCCAGTACATCCCTCCTTCAGAACTATATTCATAATCAGAGCTTCTGTAGTCATCTCTAAAGAAAAACTTATCTCTTCCCATGTAGCTACTTACAAAGATTCGATTATTGCGATCAATATCATAGTTGAGCTTTACGTTGAGGTCATAGAAAAAATACCCTCCATACCCTTCATCGGACATAAAAGGCCGGGTAAGTGCATCAAGATAGGTTCGTCTGCCAGAAACCAGGAAAGAAGCCTTGTCTTTGATGATGGGCCCTTCCAGGGTAAGACGGCTGCTGATAATTCCTATCCCACCTTCACCGGCAAACTTTTGCTTGTTGCCATCCTTCATCTGGATATCCAAAACTGACGAAAGTCTTCCACCATACCTTGCAGGGAACCCTCCTTTATAAAGCTGCATACTCTTAACTGCGTCACCATTAAATACAGAAAAGAAACCAAATAAGTGGCTGGCGTTATAGACTATGGCATCGTCAAGGATGATAAGATTTTGATCGGGGCCCCCTCCCCTCACGTAAAAACCGCTGGTACCTTCCGTACCAGACTGGACCCCCGGCATCAACTGAAGCACCTTAAACATATCTTTTTCTCCCAAAAGGGAAGGAATGTTTCGTGCTTGCTGGATAGGAACATCCAGTCGCGACATCTGGGCAGTTTGAGATATACGGGTCATTCTTTCATCGGTAACTACCACCTCCTGCAAATCTATGCTGGGGTCAAGTTCAATATCAAGCCGCAGGTTTTGGGTTAAGACCAGTTCTTTGATAACCGGCACATAACCTACATAGGAAAAAATCAATTCCACGCTATCTGCTGAAACCGTGATTGAGTAAAACCCGTAAGTATTGGAGGTGGAACCCACTCGCAGGTTAGGCTCAAAGATATTGGCACCCACAAGGGTTTCGCGACTTCCTTTTTCATAAACATATCCGCTGATGGTGTATCGGGTGGTTTGTCCCTGCAAACAGGTAAGGCTGATTAATAGCAACAAGACTAACAGCGCTGGTAGCTTTAAATCCTTATTTTGTAGCATACATGAATGGGTTGGTAAATTTTGTGCAAAGATGCAAATTAATTTCACACATAACGGTAAATCAGATTAATTATTCTTCAAGTTTTATGCCAATCATAAAAAAACTACAAATACAATAAATGCATCGGCAGTTTAACACTTCAAAAATAACATACAGTTAACCAAAATCTATCATAAAACGAACACCATAGCCTCACTCAGAAATGGCTAACTCTGAAAAAACAGGATTGCATAGTATATATTGGCTCACCGCGGCGAACTATTCCATCAGGTATGTTGTTTATGGAAAAAAGGTTTCATGAAACAATATTCAATATTTTGGTTTCGACGCGATTTACGCCTCGAGGATAACAAAGGGCTCTATTATGCCCTGACAGAGGAAAAGAACATCATTCCTCTGTTTATTTTCGATACAGATATCACCGAAAGTTTGCCTGAAAATGATGCACGGGTTGACTTTATCTATCAAAGTATCAGGAAAATGGACGAAGACCTGAAGAAAAAAGGGAAACATCTGATGGTGCTGAAAGGAAAACCAACTGAAATTTTTCAAAAGCTGTTGAAGGATTATGCTATTCAATCCGTCTATACCAACAAGGATCATGAGCCATACGGAATAAAGCGTGACAATGAGATAGCCCGAATACTCAAAGAGAAAGGAGTTGAGTTTAAAAGCTACCTTGACCATTTGCTCTTCGATAAAAACGAGGTGCTCAAAAGTGATGATACCCCGTATAATGTATTTACACCTTATGGAAAAAAATGCAGCGAAAAATTAACCTCCGAACATTTAACACATTACCAATCGGAAGAGCATCTAAACGCTTTTGCTAAACTGGAAAACACAAAACTTCCCCGGCAAAAAGATCTTGGATTTGCATCTCCCGGCATTGATTTCCCGGGTAAAAACGTTGGAGATACCTTGATGGAACAGTATCATAAAACCCGCGATTATCCGGCCAGAAAAGGAACCTCCAAGTTGGGAGTGCATTTGAGATTTGGCACAGTAAGTTTGAGATCCCTTGCCAGGAAAGCCCGGGAAATGAATGATACTTTTCTCAATGAACTTTTCTGGAGAGAGTTTTATGCCATGATATTATGGCATTACCCTAAGGTAGTAAATGACTCTTTCAAACCAAAGTACGACAAAATACCCTGGCGCAATGATAAGGATGAATTCGAAAAATGGAAAGAAGGCAAAACAGGGTTTCCCATTGTTGATGCCGGAATGAGAGAGCTGTCAGCAACTGGCTATATGCACAATCGTGTAAGGATGATAACGGCAAGCTTTCTTACCAAACACCTGTTGATCGACTGGCGATGGGGTGAAGCATGGTTTGCAGAAAAACTCCTTGACTATGAACTTTCAAGCAATAACGGTGGCTGGCAATGGAGTGCCGGAAGCGGATGTGATGCAGCTCCTTATTTCAGGATTTTTAATCCTTCGGAGCAACAAAAGAAGTTTGACCCAAAAGCAGAATATATCAACAATTGGCTTCCGGAATACAATACTGACAAATACATCCAACCTATGGTAGATCATAAATTTGCCAGAGAAAGATGCCTTTCGACTTTTAAGAAAGCCCTCAACGGATAGCTATTTGATCAATTGGCTGGATTTAGCAGGCCCTCAGAAAACCAGTCATCGTCCTCATCCTCATCCTCAAACCAGTCATCTTCATCATAAAGGTCATCCAGAGGTATATCTACCAGCCATTGACCCTCAGTCTTCACCAGGCTCACTTCAGCAATTTCGCCATATTCCAGATAGCTGCAAAGGGCTGTAGTGCCGCTGACAGTGCAATCAAAATCATCCAGAGAGTACTTTTCTATTTGATCATCTTCAGGCAAATAAAAGCCAACAGAAGCAAGGGCCTCCATCATTTCCAGCAACTGAACGGTAGAGGGTGTTCCATACTTTGCAGCTTCAGTATACTCGCCGGCAGCAAAGTGGTTGGCAAATTTCATCATAACCTTTTCAGGGGTTTCTTCTTGCTTACAGGCAGTAAACAAAAGAGACACAGCCCATGTAACCAGCAATATTTTTATTACTTTCATTTTGAATATAATTTAGTTAATTCATTAAAATGATGGAAATTGCACGAAGCATAATGTATTTAAATCCTTTATTTCAAGGCAATTACAAGTCTGTAATGCCCGGTTGATTTTTTTCAGCAAATCATATGTGCATCAAGCAAATGCACTGTTTTATCAGAGCCTTACATTTTTGCTTGTCAGATTGTATTGGCAAACCGCGTTTAATTTCTAAACTCAAATATCAACATTTATTCTCAATTATGCGCTTTTTTCCGAAGCTGAAACTTCTTTCGTTATATCAATGGTAATCTCAACCACCTTTTCAATCTGGCCGTTTTCATCCAGATGTGCTTTGGTAACTCCTTTGATAAAAAAATCGGTTCCTTCTTTGTGCTTTCTTTTGAGCATCCCTTTAACAGCCTGCCCTCTTCTGAGTAGTTCCCAGAATTTCCGATAATTTGCCGACTGCTCCCAGTTAGCTTTATCAAACAAGATACTATGATGCTTGCCTGACAGCTCCGAATCAGTGTATCCGCAGATTTTCTCAAAATTATGATTTACTTTAAGAATCACTCCCTCTTTGTTATACTCCATTACACAAAATAAGGATTCGGAGGTTTCAACAAGAGAATGAAGTTCCTTGTCTTTGCGCGACATCTCTTCCTGGGTAGCATGCATTTCTTCCATATTTTGCCTCATTTCTTCTTCCTGTGCACGCATTTCTTCAGCCTGCTGTTGCGATTGTTCCAACAGGTAGGCAGTCCGGATATTGATTTTTACCGCTGATAATGTGCTCGCAATATTCTCTGCTACTTTTTCGATGAACTCTACATGATAGGGCTCAAATTTTTTAAAGGAAGCAAGCTCGATTACCCCATAAACCTTTTCATTGAGCAATAAGGGAATGATTAAGAGGCTGTTTGGGTTTTCATCACCCAGGCCCGAAGTTATCTTTACATAATCCTGCGGAATGTCGGTCATGAGAATAGGCTTTTTCTCCAGAAAACAGGCACCTGTTAACCCCTCACCGATAGCAATTTTCCTGGTAATATACTTTTTCCTGTCATAGGCATAACATGCCGTCATTTCAAGAAAAGGTTCATTTTTGTCCTCATCATTGAATACGAACAAACCTCCCTGGTTTGCGTCCAGATATTTGACAAGATTTTTCAAGACGTTAAAACTGAGTTCTTCCAGATTATCGTTGTTAAACCTGAGGATATCTGCAAATCGGGCCATTCCGTTGGTAGCCCAATTTCTGATGGTATCTTCTGCCTTGCGCTTTTCCTCTTCTTCTTTTGCTTTTTCAAGGCTGTCGCGCATATTGAGAAGTGCTGTACCCAAAACATCATTTTCTCCAAGTTTATGGAACAACGCACTTAATTCGCCCCGGCCAATCTTCTCTGCAAACCCTGCCGTTGCTTTTAATCCGGATAGTAATTTATTCAAACTGAGAGCCATTTGAGCGTTTTCGTCCTTGCCTTCTACCCTTAGCTCTTTAATGTTATTAATGTCACCGGTTGCAATTGTACTGATTACGGCTGTAGTTTTCATCAAGGGTCTGGTGACATTGTTGGCAATTATAAAAGTAGCCCATGTGAGTACGAGTAACCCCAGCACCGCAACTATCAGGGAACGGTAAAATATGTGGTTGGCTTCGGCAGTAATAAAACTTCGCGGTATAACTACAGCAAAAGACCATGGTGTGCTGGTATCACCGATATGTATAGGAGCATAAGTAATCAACGCTTCTTCATCCAGATTTTCACTAAAGGCAAAATGAGAAATAAACTCACCCTGCCTGATGGATTTATCCAGACCAAAATTGTGAAAATAGGTTTCTCTTATTTCAGAAATCTTTTCTCCGAGAAAATGCGGGTTGGGGTGTCCCACGTAGGTGCCATCATTGGAAAGCAAATACGTATAGCCCACATCAAAAGGTTTGATGGAGAGAACAAGCTCCTGGAACCGATCGAGAATGATATCAGTTCCTGCAAGACCGGCAAAATGACCGTTGATAATAATAGGGATGCATGGGCTCACTTCCAGGATCTGGTCTTCTACATTGCCGGAATAGCTGTACCAATAGGGATTGGTAATGGCTTCTGCCTTTTGGCTTTTAATTTGAGCGTACAGACTACCTTCATCGTCTCCCTCCAGGTTTAATGTATCCCTTTGAAAAATCAGCTGCCCGTTTTGCCTTAGCCAGGTATACCTTACCCGCCCGTAGGGAAGATAGTAATCAGGCAACAATGTGTTTAACTCCAGGCTAACCCAGGTAGAATAAAATCCGGGGTTGCGATCCAGGAACTCATACAAAACAGGTGAAACAATATCCTCAGTCATTTCAAGGGGATAATCAGGAAAGTTTTGCAGTGCCCATCCTATTCCCCGCGAAAGGTTGAAATCTTTGTTGAGCTCATGGGTCATATGATTTGCGTATTCACGGGCTTGCATATTTGCCATTTCTCCTGCGTCCCTGTGAGCTTTTTCACTCATTCTAAGCGTGATGTACCCAAATGAGAGAAGGTAGATAATTGATGTTATTGACATTATCAGCAACAACATCTTTTGACGTATCCGCAAGTTTCTGAAAGAAATCATCACAATGGATTTGTTTACAATAGTTTTGATTTGTATTCAGGCAGTTTGCCCTGAACCGGGTATATTGCCTTTTACTGCTACTCTCAAACAATAAGGGTTATAATAACTTACTTTTCGATTCGATAAAACAACACCCTGTATTATTTGCCTTACATGTATTATTTTCAGAGCAAACAACCTATTTAACAGACAGCCCATAAACTAAAAAACCGGAATCTTCCGGTTTTTTAGTTTATTCTTTTATCTTCTGAACCACAAATAAGATTTTCAGCGGTGCTCCATACTTATTAAGAACATGTTTGAAAGCTCCTTTCACATGAACAGTCTTTCCATCTCTTCTGAGAAGCATGAAATCTCCATCCAGGCTGGTGCCATTGCTCAGGGTATCTGTCACGTTAAGCATTCCCTGGCTTTCCATAAAGGCTTTATCAAACATTTTAAAGAAACTGAGTGAATCCACCTCGTTTTCTGAATAATTTACAATGCCTGCGAATATCGGGTTTATCTTCTTTACTTTACAGTCAACCGATAGTTCCATAAAAGCAATTGAATTGTTCATGGCAGCAAAAAAGCCTTCACTTTCAATTTCTTTTCTTTCCATTTCCTCCTGTGTAGCATGCATTTCTTCCATGTTCTGACGCATTTCCTCTTCCTGTGCTCTCATTTCTTCACTTTGCTCCTGCGACTGGTGCAGCAGTTCGGTTGTACGAATATTGATCTTAACACTGGAGATAGTCGAAGCAATGGATTCTGCTACTTTCTCAACAAACTCAATCTGGTGAGGTTCCAGCACCTTGAAAGAAGCAATTTCAATAACTCCAAATATTTCATCGTTTAATTTAAGAGGTACGATAAGAATACATCTGGGATTGGAGTCGCCCAGGCCGGAGGTAATATTGATGTAACTATCAGGAACATCCGTAAGATAAATGGTATCACCCTCCTGCAAGCAGGTTCCTACAAGCCCTTCACCTTTGGTAATAATTTTCTTCAAGAACTTGCGTCGCTCATAAGCATAGCAGGCAAAGAGCTCAACACTGGGTTCTTCTGTATCTTCACTCAGGATAAACACCCCTCCCTGGTTGGCTTCAAGATAGCCCACAAGGTTTCTGATAATATTGAAAGAAAGCTCGTGAAGATTATCATTGTTTTGTCTGAGCAATTCAGCAAACCTTGCAACTCCCTGGGTAGACCAGTTTCGTTTGGTATCTTCAATTTTTCTTTTGTCTTCCTCTGTTTTTGCCTGTTGAAGGCTTCCGCGCATTTCAACAAGTGAGATCCCCAGGGTATCTTCATCGCTCAATGGCTTAAACTCATGTTCGAAGTTGCCATTGCCAATCTCTGAAGCAAAAGTTACTTTCTCTTTCAGCCCTTCAATTAAAAAATTAAGGGCCTTGCTCATATCGCCAATTTCATCTTCCCTCCCCTTCAGGCTGTGCTGGGGAAGTTTACCTTCACCCATTTCATTAAGAATATTGCGAAGATAAAGAACCGGTTTGGTAATCATCCTTACAAAAACAGAAGCGATAATAATACCTCCCACTACGATAATTATACCCAACAGGAAACTCAGGCTTCTGAATCGTTCCAGGGTTACCTCCATATCCGACTGTCCTGCGGCAACGACAGCGCGCTGCACATCAAGGAGATTATCAAGACCTTGAATCAATTGCCTGGTATTTCTTACAATGGTGCCGCCTTCTTCCATCATGGGTCTGATTTCAAAAATGACCATTACATCATCGTAACTCATGAAATCCGAAAGCTCATCCATTACAAAGCCGTAGGTAATAAATAATTCGCCAATCTGGCGCAAAACCTCCTGCAACTCTTCTGCCTGCTCTGCATTCCATTGCTGAGATATTCCAAGCAGTTCATCGCGCAGAGTCGGATAATCATTATTAATAAGCTCTCTGAGACGGTTCTTATCAGGGGTATCATCAATACTCTGGATGAAAATCCAGGTTCCGATAAGTTTTTCCGATTCTACTATCTGGCTCTTCAGCTCCATCAAGAGGTTCATTGATGGCACATAGACCTCACTGTTGCGTTCGTTTACATTTTGAACCCTGGTGAGCGTAATATAAATCGTGGTAATACTGATTAGAAAAAACAGAATCAGGAGTGTAAAACCAATGCTAAGTTTTCTTCCAATGGTTAGCCTCATTTAAAGACATTTTAATTATATAATACTATATGAATTGTTTTTCGGGCTAAAATTACGAAAATTGTATCACACTGATGAAAAAAAAATAGCAACTCCAACAACCTGAAGAACAAAAGACTTCACCATTTTAATCAGTTAGAATCGCCAGTCGTGCTATTTCCCCACCAGGGTTGAGTCCCATGGCACGTGCATTATCCTGGCTTAATTCGAATCGGTGACGGTTATCAACAATGGTAAAATTAATTACCGAGCCATTGTTAATCGCATTGCGTGAATCCGTAATCACCAAAGCATTGATGTTTTTCGCCTTTAATGCAGCTACAATCTCCGAAATCCTCCTGCTTTGATTAGAGGGAATATACAGAATATGGCATTTGGAAATATCCTCCACCGAACTAAAGTTTGCAGCTACAATACTTTGGTTCCCGGCTCTTTTAGTCCTTGCCATTTCTTCAATCTCCTGACTCATGCCCGAGTTGCCGTACACAGCGATAATAAAATCACCACTCTGGTAATCTGCAGGCCATGCGATAAGACGGGTAAAGTTGTATATAAATACAGATTGCATTCGGAAATCTGACTGTGCCTGGGTGTTGCCGATACAAAGCACCATCAATACAATAGACAATAGAAGGTAATTTAACTTTTTCATAACTATTCTTTTTTATGGGTTTGAGAACTGTTTTATAGGTTTGAGAACTGTTTTTCAGATAAAAGTTATAAGTATTTTTAGCAGGTTTATTGATAACAAACTACTATTAAACTCTTAATTAAACACTTCTTCAAAATTAGCCCTTTGAAGTTAATGGGCTTACCCGATAAATTACCTGTATTATACCGTAGTTTTCCACAGTACAATGAGTTCATTCAATATCATTGCTGTGGCTCCCCAAATAATATGGTTGTTATAATTAAAGCAGGGTGTGGTGATCTCTTGTCCGCTTGAAAGTTTCAACTGCGCTTCTGTGCGCGCTTCCGGGCGAAGAAAAAATGAGAGGGGAACCTCAATGATTGCGGCTACTTCGGTTGGATCTGCCACAAATGTTTTTGTGGAGTGGTATATGCCGGTAAACGGACTCACAATATAGTTGCTGGGGGGAATGTATAAATCTGTAAGTTTGCCCATATAACTTACTTTTTCAGAATAAATACCGATCTCCTCCCTGGCTTCACGCAAGGCTGTATGATACATGCTTTTATCAGTAGCCTCCCATCGTCCCCCTGGAAATGCTATCTGACCACTGTGAACACCATCGTAATGAGGTCTTTTGATAAACGGCAGGTAGTATTCTCCTCCCTTTTCATAAAACAGAATCAGCACACTACTCTTCACTGCATTGATATGGTTGTCTGCATTGAGCAAATCATTCATCCTGTAGGTAGGTGCCATCTGCAGTTGAGCTGTAAAACCCGGAAGTGGGGCTTTGAAGCATTTCTGAAGTTTTTCTGTGATCGTCATAAATCCCTTAAAACATAAAAATAAGAAAAGGACATTTCCTAAAGCAGAAACATCCTTTTCAATAAATATCATGAAAGCTGTTTAGCAACCCTCTCCGGCCTTAGCAACCTCAGCAACTTCTACAACCTCTTCTTCTATTAGCTCTTCTTCTACAATTTCAAAACCCCTGAGTTCTACATAGGCTCTGATATCGGGCGTAATGCCTCTCTCTGCCATTAGTTTAACGGCTTCTTCAGTAGATGAACAATCGTGTCCTTCTTCTCCGTCGTGCGCGTGGTCATGAGAATGCTCAAGTTCTTCCATGTTGCGAACAACCGTTTTCAGCAATCCGGTAACTTTCACACGTTTGCCTTCAAATTCAGCACTAAACTGAGACTGAAACTCTTCCAGCATTACCATAATACTAAAATCTGCGTCGTCAAGCTGGTTTACACGCATTTTGTCGCCACTGTGCCTGCAGATGTGAGAAATAACACCGTCAAAACTTACTTCTTTACCTTCGTATTCGAGGGGTTGTGAAACCAGTTCTGATATCAGTTTTGACTCAGCAACTTCGCTTTGTTGCTCTTTTACCTGGCCGCAGGAAATCATCACTAAACCTACCAGGGCAATAATTACAAATCTTTTAATCATGGATACTTTTTTAAGAAATAAATGTATTGGTTAGCTATAATAATTGTGAGTACAAAATTAATTAAAATAACTATACCGTAAAGGATTAATTGTTAAGCAACACTATTTACTTCTCTCCAATACAAATGAACAAAGAGAAGGAATATAAAGACTGAGTACAGTTTTTCCCTCCGGGTTTTTAAAGGCATGATGAATCTGATCCTGCTGTTGCCTTCCAAAACCTCCCAATTCTTTACTATCGCTATCCAGAACAACTGAATACTTTCCGGCACCGGCTTCAAATGAATAATCCGTATAAGAGTTGAAAGGGTTGAAATTGAATACAAACAAATACTTCCCTCTTTCAAAAATCAGCACCTGATCATTTGCATTTTGCACCCGTGGATACTGTAAATCTTTTTGCAGCAATTTGTGGTCACTGAAAAGTTTTATCATTTCCTGATCAAAACGATTAAGAAACTGATATCGTAGCTCTTTATTTTTTGCCAGGCTCCATTGCCTGCGGGCATAATGATAAGACCAGTTATTGTGTCTTCCCGGAAAGTCTATCCATTCGGGGTGGCCGAATTCATTGCCCATGAAATTCAGATAGCCATCGCCGGCGGTGGCAAGAGTAACCAAACGAATCATTTTATGAAGGGCAATACCGTTTTCCACAACAATACTCTGATGGCTTACATGCATATTATAATACATCTCCTTATCCAGAAGCCAGAAAATGATGGTTTTATCCCCTACCAGCGCCTGATCATGCGACTCCGCGTAATGAATGGTTTGTTCATCCGCACGTTTATTGGAAAGATTATGGAATAAATCTCCTACATGCCAGAATTCGATTTTTTTCTCTTTAATGGTTTTTATCCAGAAATCAGGTATGCCCATGGCAAGGCGATAGTTAAATCCGTACCCTCCTTTTGCCTGAGGTGTTGCCAGACCGGGCATACCGCTCATCTCCTCTGCAATGGTTATTGCATCGGGATTTACCTGGTGAATCAGCTTATTGGCCAGTTTCAGATATACAATGGCGTCGTCATCCTGGTTGCCATCATAGTATTGCTTGTATTCACTAAAAGCACTGCCCAGTCCATGATCTTTGAACAACATACTGGTGATTCCATCAAAGCGATAACCGTCAAAACGATATTCATCCAGCCAGAATTTACAGTTGGAAAGAAGAAAATGCAATACTTCATTTTTTCCATAATCAAAGCAACGGCTGTCCCACGCAGGATGGTCGCCTCTCGGGCCGTCATGAAAAAACTGGTAAAGGGAGCCATCATATCTGCTTATCCCCTCCACTTCATTTTTTACCGCATGTGAATGCACAATATCCATAATGACATGTATTCCCATTCCGTGGGCATCATCAATGAGTGCCTTTAGCTCTTCGGGCGTTCCAAAACGTGAGGTTGCTGCAAAAAAACTGCTCACATGATAACCAAAGGACCCATAGTACGGATGTTCCTGGATGGCCATAAACTGGATGGTATTGTATCCGGAATTTTTGATTCCGGGTAAAATGTTTTTCCTGAAATTCTCATAAGTTCCCACTCCATATTCCTCAGTAGCCATGCCAATATGCGCCTCATAAACCAATGGGGAAAAAGATGCCTTCTTTTTGGGGGCTTTGTGTTTCCATTGGTAGGTTTTTTGGGGGTCCCACACCTGGGTGCTGAAATTATTGGTATGTTCATCCTGCACTACCCGGCGGGCCCATGCAGGAATCCTGTCGCCACTATCTCCGTTCCAACATACATGCAGTTTGTACAAATCTCCATGTTTCAGGGTTTTGAGAGGTAACTCAATACTCCAGTTTCCGTTGCCAATATTCTGAAATACAAATTCCTCCCTCAGCTGCCAGGCAGAAAAATCGCCTGTCAGATATATTTTAGTTGCATTGGGTGCCCACTCGCGCATGATCCAGGTATCTTTTTGTTTGTGCAGGCCATAATACATATAGCCTACGGCAAAATCAGAAAGTGATGAATTTCCCACCAGCTGCTTCTCTCTTTCTTCAGCACGCTTTATACGTCCGGTAATGGCCTCTGCAAAGGGCTGCAGGTATTTATCATTTTCAAGATATTCAGGATATGTCATAACTGATAATTTTTATCTTTATATTGTTAATTCAGGAGAGGAAAGGATTCATCTTCTGATTGCCTGGTTGTATTTTGCAATTTTTACTAATGTAGTTAAAATATTTTATGTTTGGAAACTACGGCGAAATGACTGTTCTTTGGCCCAATTTCTCTCAAGGCTTACTTTACCTTTCAAAAATATAGAATAAAAACCGGTTTATGATTAAAAATTTCTATTGCTTTTTTAATCAGTCCTGTCAATGATTTTTTTTCGCACAAAGGTATGTTTGTTTTTTTTGAAAAAGTTGTATCTGACAGAAAGAGCCAGGGCAACCAGGGCAAATAGAAGGGTAAGGAAGTCCACCAGCATATCAGGCAAAGAAAAGCCAGTAGTCCGTTCAATAAGATAAGATACATAAGAATTAGGCAATCCATATTTTCCCATCTTATTCAAAACAGACCAGTGCCAGTCGGTTAAAGGGCAATAACCCCAGCCATAAAATATGCCCAGGATAAACCACGATCCAAAAGTGAGCAAGATACTCACCAGGTGAAGTTTGCGCGTAGCTCTCCAAATCCAGCCTGTAAGATTAAACAGGACAAACAAAAAATGGAAAATAAACAGAATCCAGTCGATGATGTGAAGCCAGTTCATCATAAATATTGTCGATAATTGATGTGAGTGATAACAAAAGGTTGTCATCCCCCACGAGATAATAATTAGTAAAAGGGAAACAAAAGTATTTTTATGCTGTTTAAAATGAAAAGGATTTTTTACTTTTGCCCGTAAATCCCAATCGAATTGTAAATCTAATAATTATAAAAATGAATCTGAAAGAAATAGTAAGCCCCAAAGTGCTTGTAATTGCCGGAATCATAATATTTGCCGCCGTCATGCGCCTTGTACCTCATTATCCCAACTTTACCCCCATTGCAGCTATAGCACTTTTTGGAGGAGCTCATCTTGGCAGAAAGTGGCTGGCATTCTTCATTCCTTTATTCGCGCTTTTTGTAAGCGATATGATTATTGGCTTTCACGGTTTCATGATTCCGGTTTATGTAAGTTTTGCACTGGTAGTGCTCCTTGGACAATTGATGAAAAACAATGTACGGGTGTCTACCGTTTTGGGTGGCGCTCTTGCATCTTCTGTCCTCTTTTTCCTTATTACCAATTTTGCCGTATGGGCAGGTAGCCCCTTTTACCCGCAAACCTTCGCCGGTTTGATGCAGTCATACACCATGGCAATCCCCTTTTTCCACTCTTCTGTTTTGGGCGATTTGTTCTACTCAGGAGTATTCTTTGGTGGATTCTATCTTGTACAACAAAAATATCCTTCTCTGTCGCATATCAAAGTCTGAATAAACCTTTAACCCTTTTGAATAAGAAGGCCTCACTTGCTATAAGTTGAGGCCTTTTCCATATAAAAAGAATCAGGAAACCGCCCCCGTTGAGAATTAAAATTGCACGCCCCGGAACGAGTATAAAAGTGCAGCGCACTTTACAAATTAATGTAGGGACAATAATATAACATATGCGCTCCTGGAGATTTGCCAGCAACTCTGCTGACAAATCCAAAAAGAAATAATAAAATCGTTAAATTTGCAGGAAAGGGTTATTAAAAAAACACACCCTTTTGCACCATGTAATCGTCCCAAAAAAGATAATGCGAATGAGAACACCTGCAACATCCGCTGAAAAAGGAAACCTTGTATTAATAGGTGGGGCTGAAGACCGCAAAGACGAGAGAATTGTCCTGGGTGATCTCATTGGAATCAACAAAGCTGAAAATGTTATCATCATTCCAACTGCAACCCTATACCCTATTGAGTGTGGAGAGGATTATTATTATGTATTCCGTGAACTGGGAGTAAAGAATATTGATATTTTCGACATACGTAACTCACGGGAAGCGGATAAGAACCATTATTTCGAAAAGCTTCAAAAGGCTGATATGGTATTTTTTACCGGTGGCGATCAGGTAAGACTCACCAGGATTTTGCTCGGCTCAAAGCTCATTGACCAAATCAAATACAGGTTTTTGAACGAAAGACTTACTGTGGCAGGTACTTCAGCCGGTGCGTCCGCAGCCGCAGACCCCATGACATATGATGGTGACAACCAGGGGCTGATGAAAGGTTCGGTTAAATATGATAAAGGTTTTGGTTTTATTGAGAAAATTACCATCGACACCCACTTTGTTGCCAGAGGCCGGCTGGGACGGCTGACTCAATTCCTTTGCAATGGATATACCCAAAGGGGAATTGGTATCGGCGAAAACACTTCCATAACCATATTGCCTGACAATACGATGTATGTGAAAGGTACAGGGATTGTTACGGTGGTCTCCACCGAAAATCTTACCTTTTCCAATTTTGACCAAATCCGGGAGAATGAAAGAATATCTATTGACGGCATACAACTTGGCTTTTTGCAACATGGGGCATTTTTCAATCTTAACTCCTGGAAAACCCTGAAATTTGTTTCTTCTCAAGATAATTCCCGCACAATCCCCATGACTGATACTACTGCTTAACAGGTAAACCTCCACCATTAATCTTAATGAATGCAGATGTACATTTAAACTATACATAAGCGGCCATTGGATCGCAAGCCGGAAAAAGAAAAAGCATATTCAACAACTTTTTTGAAGA
Source organism: Bacteroidota bacterium (assembly GCA_007694165.1). Classification (GTDB taxonomy): domain Bacteria; phylum Bacteroidota; class Bacteroidia; order Bacteroidales; family UBA7960; genus SKVR01. Next base: position 14,256 of record RECE01000245.1, on the reverse strand, counting down.
CAATTGGCTCACAATTCGCATTTTTTCCGTAGGTTTGAATACTGCCGGGATCATCCAGGTTTACTTCTGTAGTATTTTCCATTATCAAATAAACCCAGGCCCTATGAGAACACAAGAGAATGATTTTGATGTCAGGAAGTTTTACTTCTATTATGGCCCAAGCCATTATCTGGCTGTAAAAGCGCTGGTGTTTAACCTCCATATTGCAACTGACGGCCCGGAGGTAGATTTTTACAAACCTTATGTTTTTGAGGCATTCCCAAAGTTAAAACCCTTTAATTTACAAACGGTGGCAGATTTATTTGCCCATACACTTCTGGAGGTTTTAAGGATGGACATAGACCTTCATATCAATGAATTATCAATTACTGAAGATGGTGATGATTATGTTATAGCCATTGAATTTCTCGATGATTATACCGCTGAAGATGCCGCTGTTTTGGTAAGTGATTGGTTCAAGTCTATCAATGATGGTAAAACTGAAGAGTTCAATTTCTTGAAAAAGTTTGAGCTTTTAAAAAGAATATTTGACAAGTCCGTTTTGGGCGGTCCTACCCTTTATGCTCTTGTAGAAGCGGGCATGAAAAACGAAATCCCGGTATTTTTTCTTGAAGAAGAAAATCAGTACCAATGGGGCTATGGGGTTAAACAACTTCGCGGCCGCTCAACCACTATGCACACCGATGGAATAAAAGATACCGAATTTACCATGTACAAAGATATGGTGACAGAATTTTTGCTCATGTGCGGTTTTCCCACCCCTGCCGGCCGCAATTGCTTTACAGAAACAGAAGCTCTTTCGGAAGCCCGAAAGCTGGGTTTTCCTGTCGTTGTAAAACCCGTGTCCGGCCACAAGGGCATTGGTGTTACTACCGGTATCAAAAATGAGTCGGAGGTAAAAATTGCTTTCCAGAATATCATGGACATTTCGGAGAAAGAAGATATTTACTTTGACGGAGCCATAGTACAAGAGCATATTGCAGGTCATGATCACCGGATTCTTACCATTGACGGAAAATTTGCCGCAGCACTCAAGAGAATACCCGCCTATGTGGATGGCAATGGACAGGATACGATAGAAAAACTCATTGAGGAGGAAAACAAAAAAGAAATCCGGCTCGACAATGCCCGTTCTCCGTTGGCTAAAATACATATTGATAAAGAACTTTTAGACTACCTGTTGCTCCAGAATCTTCAGCTAAACAGTATACCCGCTGATGGTGAACGCATTTTCCTGCGAAGAGTTGCCAATATTTCTGCCGGCGGAGTATCTGTAAATGTTACCCATGAAATACATCCCCAAAACATTGAACTGGCAGAGTCTATTGCAGGCTTTTTTAAAGTTAAGTGCCTGGGTATTGATGTTCTTGCAGCTGATATATCAACACCCTGGGGGGAGGGGATTTTTGGCATCATAGAGATCAATGCCGGACCAGGAGTCTTTATGCATCTTGCCCCTGCCTATGGCGGGAGTATCGACGTACCAGAGATGATTCTGCTGTCTCATTTTAAAAAGCCCGAACTGGCAAGAATACCCATAATTGCAGGGAACCAGATAACCCAATATATGATGACGGAAATCTTAGGGGAACTAAAAAAGATCGATTCGGATACATTTGTGGGTGCATTGGCTCCTGAAGGTGTTTTTTTCAACGGAAAGTATTTTTTCAAAAACACCAGCCATGACCAGAATGTAAAAATTATACTCAGACACCCTGAAACTGCCTTCGCCATTTTTAACCATAGCAGAGAAAATATATATGATTACGGTTTTTTTCATGAAGGAGCTGATCTTATTATCCTGGACCACCCCAATTGGGCAGAGGAAAGCATGAAAAACATGTTGCTTCCCGGCGGATACCTCATTGAAGTATCCGATGCCCAAATAAAATTAAGTATGAACAGCCATACCCTGAAAACTGTTAGCTATATTGAAAATGAGAAAGAAAACATCTTGCTAAACATGATCAAACCATTTCTCAGGGACTTGATCAATAAATATTCATCAGAATAATAAGGTAATTGACAGAACCTCCTTTTGGTTATCCTCCATTGAGTTTAAGGAGAGAACTGCAGAGGTTTTGATCTTTTATAAAATCAACAAAATACTATTAAAACATTTCGATAACTATGCTATTATTAAAAAACTGCGAACTGTACGCGCCGGAAAAATCGGGCATTAAAGACATCCTTATTGCTGGAAACCAGATTATTGCTGTAGAAGAAAGTATCCCTGTGCCTCAGGGGCTGGAAGTGAAGGTAATGGACTTAAAGGGATTCAGGGTTATTCCCGGCCTCATTGATGCGCATGTACACATTGCAGGAGCAGGCGGAGAAGGGGGCCCGGCCAGCCGAACACCCGAAATGCAACTCAGCCACATGCTGGAAGCAGGGGTTACTACGGTAATTGGTTGCCTGGGAACTGATGGCATGACCCGAAATCTTGAGTCTGTGCTGATGAAAGTTAAAGCACTGAGACAAGAAGGTGTGAGTGCCTGGATGTATACCGGATCCTACCAGGTGCCCACCCCCACCATTATGGGAGATGTTGGTAAAGACATTGCACTGATTGAGGAAATAATAGGTGTGGGAGAAATAGCCATTTCTGACCACAGAAGTTCATTCCCGTCTGCTCACGAGCTCATCAGACTGGCAGGCCATGCCCGGGTAGGCGGTATGCTTGGAGGGAAATGCGGTATAGTAAATATTCATATGGGCGATGCCAAAAGCCCCTTTAAACCCCTCTATGAAATTGTGGCCATGAGTGAACTGAGCTTTAAACAGTTTCTTCCTACTCATATCAACCGCAACTCTTATATTTTTGAAGATGCCAAAACCTATGGCAAAAAAGGATATATTGATATAACGGCGAGCTCCTACCCTTACTTTCCTCAATACGAAGTAAAACCATCCAAAGCCATTGCAGGCCTGCTCAAATCAGGGGTACCCCTTAAACATATAACCATGACCAGTGATGCTTGTGGCTCCCTGCCCGATTTTGATGAAAATGGCAAACTGGTAAGCCTTAAAATGGGTTATCCAAAATCAGTATTCGACGAAATCGCTGATACAGTAAGGGAAGAGAAAATAGATCTTGAACTTGCTTTAACGGTTGCCACCAGTAACATTGCCGATATCCTCTGGTTAAAAAATAAGGGTAGAATAGAAGTTGCGAAAGATGCTGACCTGGTGGTACTGGATCAGGATTTCAATATCATTCACCTTGTTGCCATGGGTAAACTGATGGTTGAAAACTCAAAGATGCTCAAGAAAGGAAGTTATGAACAATAACCATCTTTATTCCTCAAACTCCTTTACCGTTTTTTTATCCATCTACTATGAGCAATAACTTCAAGGTCCATATCCTGGGCTCGTCTGCGGCTATACCTACTTCTACCCGGCTTACCTCTTCACAACTGGTAAACTACCACAACAAATACATGCTGATTGATTGTGCTGAAGGGGCACAGATGCAGATAAGGCGGTTTCGCCTGCCCTTGATGAAGATCAACCATATTTTTATTTCTCATTTACATGGAGACCATTATCTGGGTCTTCCAGGGTTGATTTTCTCGATGCATCTGCTGGGAAGAAAGAAAAAATTGCATGTGTATTCTCCTTCGGGAATACAGGAAATTATAGAAGTACAATACCGTATATCAAAACTTGAACCCGGTTTTGATATTCAGTATCATGTTATTACCAAAGGAAAGCAACTGCTGTATTCTGATAACCATATCAGTATCGAAACCATTGAAATGATGCACCGGCTGCCGGCTTATGGATTTCTGATAAAAGAAAAACCCTCAGAAAGGAATATAAGAAAGGAGGCCATTGAACAGTTCGATATTCCTGTAAGTAGTATCCCTGCAATTAAAAATGGTGCTGATTACCGAACCGCCAGTGGGGAAATCATTCCCAATGAAAAAATGACATTGCCCCCTTCACCACCCCGCGTTTATGCATGTTGCTCTGATACTGGTTATACAGAAAACTATATCACGGAAATAGCCAATGCCGATCTTCTCTACCATGAAGCAACTTTTCTTAACGATAAAGCCGACATTGCAAAGGAAAAAACACACTGCACTGCCTTGGAGGCAGCTACCATTGCCAGCAAGGCAAATGTAAAAAAGTTAATGATGGGGCACTATTCAGCCCGTTACGATGAATTATCCTTATTTGTTGACGAGGCTCAAACTTTATTTGAAAATACCATTCTTGCAGAAGAAGGGCTGGTTGTAGAAATAGAACAGGTGAAACCAGACAACGAAACCTAAAAAAACAAGCCCGTCAATAACCATTTATCGGCAATCTGGTTATAACCCATAAAATTCTGATTGCTCAGAGCACTCTCCACGGTCTCAGGGTTGTGTGCCTGACCATTGAGGGCCTGTACCAGGGGATTGTTATCCTGATTGATGAGATCAATACAAAGCCTCAGGTTTTCTATAATCCCTTTTTTTACCGTCAGTTCGACCAGAATATTTCTGTTGAGAATACTTGCGGAATTTTTGAATGTGTATTGGGGCGAGTAGCCATAATTCCAAATCCACTGGGTATACTTTTCCTGTTTAAGCTTTTCAACATTCCTCCTGTCATCATCATTAAACTGATAGGTATTGATATTTTTAAAGTAACCCTGCAAATAAGTCCCCAGTTTCTCCATAAATTCTTCTCTTCCCATAGAAACTCCCGGCAGTGAAGCTATATTTACAACCGTACTTCTTACAGATTTTACAGCTTTGCTTGTAAAATTGGGTTCTCTTGATTTGATAGACTCGCTGAGAGTTTGCAAATTTGCATCGAAAAGAAGGGTGCCATGATGCAATACTTTATTTTTAAATATATGCTCTGCATTGCCCGAAATCTTGAGTCCATTTACCCTCAAGTCGTTCTTCCCCTCAAAACGTGCGTCTACCCCAATGTTGTTCAAAAAATCAATCACCGGGGCTGTATGGGCTTTAAAATCCACCAGTTTTTCCTTTTCGGCTTGCTTGATAAAGGTAAAGTTGATATTTCCGGGATCATGAAACACTGTGCCTCCCCCTGTTAATCTCCGGATTACAGGAATGTTGTTTTTTCTTACAAAACCTAAATTGATTTCGGCAAGGGTGTTTTGGTGTTTGCCTACAATCACAGATGGATTGCTTCGCCACAGCATGATAACGTCACTTTCAAAATTTTTGAGCAGGTATTCTTCTGCGGCGATATTAAAGTAGGGGTCGAGGGAATCGTTTTCTACAAATAGCATGGTTGTTTTACTCCGTTTTCGATTCAGCCAACATTCTATTCAAGCTCGCTGAGTTTATTTTTAATTTTACGGAGGATATAATGGTCCTCAACGTCTATGAGCAATTGTTCCAGCAAGCCTCTGTCGTGAATTTTAGAGATAGCTTTTTTTCTCACTTCAAAATCAGCATCTTTTTTTACCAGTTCTGCTAAAATGGCAGGATCATCGATTTTGGCAACGGCCTTATTTCGCACATAATAGTCCTGATCTTCAAATGCTACCTTTACAATTATCTCAGGATCTAAAACCTTTTCCAGTGCAAGAGCCCGCACATAATAATCTTCATCATTCAAAGCGATTTCAATGAGCAGCTGTTGATCTTCTATTTTCTTCAATGCATCCGATCTTACGTAAAAATCTTCATGACCAACGGCAATTTTCTTCAAAGTACTTTGTCTTTCTATGGCTTCAACAGCAGTTTTCATTATGTCCCTGTCTGAGATTTCATCTATCAGTTTCTCCAGCACATCATCATCTTTGATTTTGGCAAGGGCATCTTTACAGATATAATAATCTTCCTGGCTTTTAAGAACAATATGCGCAAGGATTTTTGCATCAGAAATTCTTTTAACGGCGGCAACCCTTACATAATAATCACTGTCATTAAGGGCTATCTGCATCAATACATCCTGATCTTCAATCTTCTCTGTGGCAGTTTGTCGCACATAATAATCCGGATCATTGGCTGCAACTTTTCTTAATACCTCCTGATCATCAATTTCTTTTATTGCATCAACACGATCATAATAATCTGTTGCATTAAAAGCTTTGTCAATTAAATCTTCCATCCTTTTGGTGTTGGATGACTTGCTGTTACTTTGACTAAAATCAGACATGGCCGCACATTTTATGATGAACAATTAAAAGTCGTTGCATTGCTCCGGTTTACATGCAATAAAAATAGTCAAAAATTCAGGATAAAAATAAACAGAATAAATATTTTTTGATCCAACCGGAAAACATCTTTTTTTAATACTCATATTAAGACTACAGAGAGTTCTGAGGTTTTTCTAAACCACAACCATTTTTAATCAACACAAAGCCTGCATTTTATGAATTCAACATAATAATTCATCATTTTAAACATTTTTTTTTGGTATTAACAAAATATTATTTAAATTTGGCCTATCAATAACATGTTTTATCATACGAACAAAATACTTTAGATAAAAAAAATGATCCAGGCTTAATCCCCCCTATTAAGCCGAAACTAATTCAACAACATCTTTGCCCCCCCAAAGAGATTTTTTGAAACTGTAGAAATAGGTCTTCTTCTTAACCTGAAGACTTACTATTTGAAATCTTTTATTCTCCGCCTCCCGGGAATACTCTCACAGACAGGATGCTTTCTCTTGTTTTTCAAAAAAGAGAAACCTTCCTTGTTTAATTGATGTATCTGCATTTTGCATAATGCTTCTTCATGATTTATTAAAAGTTCAACTTTACAATACATTACAGTATGTGTAAAATCAATGATCACATCGTTCAGTTTACATTGTCTGACAAGACAAAACAACCTCTCTCCCTCACAATGTCGGGTATTTCTCCTTTCTGCCGGCATTTTATTTCTCAACAAACCCATCATAAATCCAATTCATTAATTCAAACAATTTATTCATGAAAAATTGAAGTTATGAAGAGAAAAAAATTACTATTTATGGTATGTTTCGGTTTAATACCTGCTTTGATTTTTGGGCAACAAAAGGCCATAAGCCAATTGGATGCCAATCAGAAGCATAAAACAGAAATAAGGAAATCAATTTTTCCATTACCCTCCTCTGAAGTAATAAAGAACGTTAACTTCAAAAATGTTCTTTTTTCCGAAGATTTCGATGGTGCCTTCCCGGAAGGATGGCAGAATATTGTTGTTTCAGGACCTGCGGTATTCCCCGGATGGGAATGGACAGATACCGGTGGTGCCTTTGGAGGACAATTACTTTCCACAACTGCCGGTAATGGCTACATGATTCTGGATTCTGATGCATACGGAGTCGATGGCGTTCCGGAAGAAGCCAATCTTATCAGTCCTGCCATTGACTGCAGTGATGCAACGGAAAGTATTTTTTTTAGTGTTGAGCACTGGGCAAGAACTTTTGGAGCTGCAGATATCAGTATTTATATAAGTACTGATGACTTTGCTACGAAAACATTGCTTTACAACTGGTCAGGTGGAGCTGTTAATTCAAGCAACGGCCCTAATCCGGTATTTTCATTATTTGACATTACATCCATTGCCCAGGGACAAAGCAATGTGAAAATCAAATTTAACTGGATTGGTGAATACGACTATTGGTGGCTGGTTGATGATGTAACTATTTTTGAAGCATCTACATTTAGCTTAACCATGCTTGATCCCATTGGTAATGGTGAAGTTATTCCTGCACCTGGCATTCATGACTTTACAATCGATGCAACTGTTATCCTTAATGCCAACCCGGCCTTTGGTTACACATTTGATGCATGGAACCTGGGTGATGTTGCAGATCCTGCCTTTGGCCGTACTACCATTATAATGGATAGTGATAAGACTTTACAGGCAACTTTTACAGAAATAAATCAGGACCTGCTGTGGCATAAGTTCAGCTATGGTGGCAGTGCCAATAACAGTGCCGTTATTGACGAAACTACTGAATTCGAGGTTGCCGATAATTTTTCGAATTCAGCAATTGATGAAATCACCAAAATTATGGTTCAGGGTCTTCCATCAGGTTATGTACCAGGAAGCACGCATCCTTTTATTGTAAAGTTTTATGAGCATACAACCGGAGAACCCGACTGGGCAAATCCGGTTTCAGTGCAAACTGTTGATGCAAATGCCTATTTTGTTGAAATATTGTCATGGAACCCCGGTTTCAGTGTATTCAAATTTGAGCTTGACCTGCCTGAAGCTGTCGATCTTCAGCAAGGATGGGTTTCTGTTCAAAGCACTGCAGGCTCTTTCTTCTGGTTGCGGGCTGATGAAGGCACAGGTGATGGAAATGCCTGGCAAAGGGTAGTAAACCCCGATGGAGACCCAAATAATAACCTTGCCTACGATTTCATGCTTGAGGTTTGGGGTTCAAGTTTGGAAATTGTTCCCGAATGTGTGACATACCTTACACCTGCGGATGAAGCTGTAAACATTCCCAGGAACGTTAATTTGACCTGGCAGGCCAGCCCAAATACTGACGGTTATGAGTTGTTTATTGGCCAAACCCTGCCGGCAACGGGCGTTGATGTGGGTAATGTTGCCTCTTTCCAGGCAAATCTGGAGTATAACACTACATACCAATGGAAAGTGTTACCTTACAATGAATTTGGACCGGCTGAAGACTGCGAGGTATGGTCGTTTACCACCATGACTGATCCAACAATTTCTTCTTTCCCCTGGACTGAAACTTTTGAGGATGACTCACCCTCCAGAGCAGGATGGACGCAAATAAATGAAGTAGGAACAGTATCCTGGACATTTGCAGCAGGCTCTTCAGGTGGTGCAATCACCAGTGCCTTTGAAGGTGAATTGAATGCGCGCTTTGTATCGCAATCAGGAACCAACAATCCTGTTACAAAATTGGTTACTCCTCCTCTCGATTTATCAGCTAAGACTGAATACAGATTGGTATTTTATTATGCACAGGAGGTGTGGTTTGGTGATCAGAATGAAACCAAAGTCTATTACCGTGTAAGTGAAACAGATCCATGGGTTGAACTGGCTCATTTCACCGATAATATTACTGTCTGGACTCAAGAGGTTATAAGTCTTCCAAATACATCGGATACTTATCAGATTGCTTTTGAAGGTATTAATAACTTTGGACGTGCCAATGTTATTGATAATGTAAAAGTAGAGGAGGTTCCCACCGAACCCGTTTTCTCCATCAATCCCGATCCTGTAGATGGTGAACTTGATTTTGGCAATGTCAATATTGATGAACAATCTTCTCCTGTTAACTTTACAGTGTCCAATTCTGGTGAAGGTGTCATTATCATCAATTCTGTAACAATAACCGGTGAAGATGCTCCAGCCTTCATTCTTACCCTCGATCCTGAAGATGATACTGAACTGGGTGCCGGAGAGACTCTTCCCTTCAGCATTTTGTTTGCACCCGACAGAGAAGGTGAAAAAACTGCTCTTCTCAGTGTAGTTTATGATTTAGGCAACGGCATGAAGAGTGAAACCTACTCACTGGTGTTACTTGGAAATGGAGTGGATCCAACCATATTCCCACCATTTGTTGTGAATTTCGATCCATTCCCACCTGCAAACTGGACCCGGCCCTATGGAGAACTCACGGAGGAAACAGAATTTGTAGCCCCGGTCGGATTGAATTGGGTGACCAGCAACTTTGGAAATAATCCAGCCAACCCCAGTGCCACAAAAATAAATCTCTGGGTTTCAACAACTACTCCAAACCCAATCTACCGATGGTTTATGAGTCCACCCATAGATATGAGTGACAAGGCTGATGAATACGAGCTGCTTTTCGATCTGGCGGTTACCGGATGGAACAATCAAACACCTAATCAGCTTGGAGCGCAGGATTATTTTGCAGTGGTGATTTCAAGAGACGGTGGTGAAACATGGTCTTCTGATGATGTCCTTTTTGAACTATCTGGTGCAGAAGAAGATGAGATCAATCCTGGCGGGCAAACCTTTACAATAGATCTTGCTGATGTTACTGGTGTTGTAAAACTTGGATTCTATGCAGAAAGACCCTCAGGAACTTCACCTGATATTGACCTACACCTGGGCAATATTCAGGTCAGAGTTAAGCCTACGGAGCCTATATTCTCCATAAATCCTGATACATGGGACTTTGGACAGGTCGAGCTTGGCACCGAAAGCCCTGTGAAAGATTTTGTTATAACTAATATAGGAGGTGGTTCATTAAAGATTGATCCTGCCAACGTATCTCTGGAAGGCGATGATATTTATGCATTTAACCTTTTTAATCTAGATGAAACAGCCTCTCTCGGGCCCAATGAATCAGCTACCATTAGTCTTAGCTTTGCTCCTGATGAACCCCGACTGTTCTCCATTAATCTGGTAATTGATGATGAGGTGGATGTCCATCCGATCTCTCTTACAGGAGAAGGCTTTGTAAGGCCTGCAGGATCAACCTGCAGCAACCCCTACCTGGTGACACTGCCATTGATTGATTTTGCAGATAACACCGAAAACTACGGTAATGACTACCTCACATCATGGGTAACACCACCTCCCGCAAACAATTACCTGAATGGATATGATTTTGTTGCCAGGTTCACTCTCACTGAACCAGGTTACCTGAGCGGAAGTGTTGCAGGATTATGGACAGGTTTGTTTATTCTTGACGGTTGTCCTGATCCGGAGGAACCTGCACAAGTAATTGCATTTGCAGGAAGCTCTGCCGGTGGAAGTATTTCCGACGTAATAATGGAGGCCGGAACCTACTTTGCCATCGTTTCAACCCGGCCAACTCCAAACTTCACCAGTTTTACCCTCAATCTTTCTTTTGAACCTCTGCCCGATTGCGCTGCTCCTGCTAATCTTGCTGCAACGGAGATAACGGCTAACAGTGCAACTTTGGGTTGGACTGCCCTTGGCAGTGAAACATCATGGAATGTTGAATGGGGTTTATCTGGTTTTACACTTGGAGAGGGAACGATGGTAGAAGGCGTTGACAACCCCTATGTACTTGCCGGACTTGACGCTGCAACTACCTATGCGTTCTATGTGCAGGCTGTTTGCAATGGCGATAACAGTGACTGGAGCGGACCTTTAACTTTCGCAACTCTTTGCGAAGTGTTCGCAAACATCGAAGAAGATTTCGAATTGCCTACATTCCCACCATTATGCTGGAGTCTTGTATCAGGATCAGGCAACTGGGCCCGCACAACATTGGCCAGCGGCTATGAAGTAGGTAATGCTTCTGCGCGTGCTAATTTCTTCAGTATTTCAGGCTCTGTACCCTTTGACCTAATCACTCCTGAATTTGATGTTGCCTCTGCCAGACTCACTTTCGATTATGCTTATGCAACATACACCACCCAGGTAGACAGATTAAGAATCTTCTACTCCGAAGATGGTGGTGCAACCTGGGAACTACTCGTTGAACTTGAAGGTGGAGTCGATGGTCCTCTGAATACTGCCGGCGCCACAATGAGCAATTTCGTTCCCAATGCCGAACAATGGGCAACAGGATTCTATGATCTTCCTGAAGGCACCAATAAAGTTAAGTTCCAGGCTGTAAGTGCTTTTGGTAACAACCTATATCTTGACAATATTGTAATAGATGAGGCTGATCCTTTAGAAGGAACCACCTTAGACCTCAAAGTAATTCTTGAAGGCGCTTATAGTCCCGACAAGAGTGAACTGATGCACACACAGATCAACGATGTTCTGCCCCTTGAGCAACCTTTCGCACCCGCTTTGCCCTATTTCGGAAACAATAACCCTGTATGGTACTATGAAGGCGACGAATCGGTTGCAGAAATGCCCGACAATGTTGTAGACTGGGTACTGGTTGAATTGCGTGACGCAGCTGCCCCATCAGAGGCATATACCAATACTGTGGTGGCCCGAATGGCAGCGCTTCTGCTAAACACTGGCGAGATAGTATCTACAGATCTTTCACTCCCGGTATTTGATGTTGAGATCGCCGAAGGACTCTATGTGGTCATATACCACAGGAACCACCTTGCTGTTATGTCGGCTGAGGCTCTTACTGAAGAAGCCGGTGTCTATAGCTGGGATTTCACCCAGGCAATGGATAAAGCCTACAGACTACATACCAGATCTTCATTTGGCAACGGCCATAAAGAACTTGAAGACGGTATGTACGGTATGTATGGTGGCGATGGTGATGCCAACGGACAGATCCAGGCACAGGATAAAAACAACGTCTGGAACCTCCAATCAGGCTTTGCCGGATACTATGCCGGCGACTATGACCTCAATGGACAAGTTCAGGCTCAGGATAAAAACAATATTTGGAGTCCCAATAGTGGTATCGGTTCTGCCGTACCTGAAGATTCCAAATAAAAATTGCACCACAGCAACCTGCCTGTAATTGCATCGGGCAGGTTGCTGACTCGGGGATCTACTTCGGATTTAAACCCTTGTAACTCCAATTTAATACTCTAATTTTTATTTCTGAAATCAAATGAATGTCAAACTAAAAATCAATTCCTATGAAAAAAACCAAACTAGTGTTGCTGATGATGTTTGCCTTCATGGCAGCAGCCATCGCAGGCAACAGAGATTCTGATCCCTCACTGGACTTCCGGTTTGCCAATGAACAAGTTGTTCAGGAAGGAGATACATATTATTTTCTCTTCGATGTGGAAGTGAGGGCCACTGTGGCCGGCACTTTCCACCGCGATATGCAGGTGTACTTTGACTACAATCCCGCTGTATTTGGCACCAGTATCAAAGCCAATGACAAGATCACGGTGGAAAAAATCGGGATTATGGCCGAAGAGTTTGCCGGAAACTTTAAGTATATCTGGGTAAATGAAAGTATTCCTCAGGGTTATGGTACCGATAATACCCCAACAAGGTATTACATAACCAGTGAAACTAACTTCCCTGGATTTCCTCCAAGTGAGATGTTCCATACCGAAGTACCCGCCGATTGGGCAGGATACATGCGTGCCAAAATCGAAATTTCCAGTTTTGGTCATCCTGCCGGAATCAGATTGATCGGAATGATTGGGAATACTACCTTTATGGATGGAGGCCAGTATTACCAGTCAATTACTGCCCAGCCGGTTGTATATGCTTTCCCCTACGGTTACATGAATGACCTGATGGAGTATATGATTGTTCTGGACACAGATCCCTTCATCGTTTCCATTACACCAGTTGAGTCCATAAGTGTTCCTTTTGGGACCTTACTCCCCGATGCAATTCTGGAATTGCCTGCAACCACAACCATTACCGACAGCGATGCTCAGGTACATGTAGTTGATCTGGCCTGGACCATTCCTACTTACAATGCAAACCTTGCAGGTGATTATGAAGCGATCGCTACATTTGAATTGCCTGAGGGTGTGGTGCAGAGTGAACCCGAAACAACCCTTGAGGTTACCACAACAGTTACTGTTCTGGAAGCTCCCGTTTATACCTTATCACTATTTGCTGTTCCGGAAGAAGGAGGTGAAGTGTTCGGTGCGGGGCAATACTCCGAGGGAGAAACTGCCAACGTAAACGCAGTAGCCAATGAAGGATGGTTTTTTGTGAACTGGACAGATCTGGATGGAAATCTTGTTTCTGAGCAGCCAGCCAATTCTATCACAGTCACAGAAGACCTTACCCTTTTTGCCAATTTCGAGGAAGAAATAGTGGAGCCTGAAGTTTTTTCCGTTGTACTTTTTTCTTTCCCGGAGGAAGGTGGATTTGTTACCGGTGAGGGCGAATTTGAAGCCGGAACAGAAGTAACAGTCATTGCAACGCCTAATGAAGGCTGGGAGTTTCTGGGCTGGGCTGAACAACCTCTTCAAAAGGAATTTTTCCTTTCTGAAGATCCGGTATACACCTTTATTATGCCAGAAAGAGACCTGACGCTCATTGGTGGTTTTGGACCTGTAGAAGTTGAGCCCGAAACTTATATCCTAACCCTTTTGGTAAATCCCGAAGGTGCAGGTGAAGTATTCGGTGCAGGAGAATACGAAGAAGGCGAAGTGGCCAGTGTTGATGCTGTGCCCAATGAAGGATGGGTTTTCGTGAACTGGACTGACACAGAGGATAATATCATTTCCGAAATGCCGGCAAACGAAATCCCCATGACTGCTAACCTTACCCTGATCGCTAATTTCATGGAAGAATTTGTACCGGAAATATACACCCTCACCCTGCTGGTGAACCCTGAAGGTGCTGGTGAAGTATTCGGTGCAGGAGAATACGAAGAAGGCGAAGTGGCCAGTGTTGATGCTGTGCCCAATGAAGGATGGGTTTTCGTGAACTGGACTGACACAGAGGATAATATCATTTCCGAAATGCC
>RECE01000300.1 GCA_007694165.1 Bacteroidota bacterium | reverse complement strand
ATCATGATGCCCAGTCTAAAATAATCAGAACCTCTTGCTTTTGCTTTCATCGTTATGGGGTTTGCCTTAAGTAAATTTATTTGAGTAATCCGTTGTATGGTCTTTCAAATGTATTAAAATATTGCGATACGCTGCAATTTTGCCCAAAATCGATTTACCAATGAATGATCAATCCAAAGGGCGCGGGTTGCACAGAAATTTGGTGCAGTTCTTTGATCGTTTTCCTCGATAGAAATGGTGAATGAGTATAAACTATCGGGTAAGTTGTATAAGGTTGATGTTTTTTGGGCGGGTTAAATGGCTGATTAAAAGTGATTTAATTCGCAAAATATTTTTTTATCCCGGATAGGATTGTTAGCTTTGCCGGTTTTGAGCAAACCCCCAACTTTTTAACAAATCTTTTAGAGAATGCTTAGCGAAGTTTTTGACAAGGATACAGATGAGGTTTTTGAAACACCTATCGTGCAACAAACCTCTTACTGGTCTGAAGTAAAGCGGAAAATGGGAATTGACTCCTATGCTTTCAACTTTAAAGTGAAACGAGCCGATATCCGGCATACCGGTTCAGAAAACACAACCATCACCTCCGATTTGCTGGTGGTTCTGGAGTACATCGACAGGCAACACTGTTATGCCTATGTTCCCTACGGGCCCGAACTGGAGCCGGATCCCGACTGCCAGGGCGTTTTCCTGGAGGAGCTTTCCGAATGCCTTCGCTCGTATTTACCCTCCAGTTGCATTATGATTCGGTATGACTTGTTTTGGGAGTCCTGCTGGGCCAAAGACAACGATTTTTTTGATAGGGAAGGTAACTGGATGGGGCCACCAGAACACCGGGTGCAGGAATTACGCTTTAACTTCAGCACCCACAACTGGAATTTTCAGAAAACCCTGTCTAACATTTTGCCTTCCAACACACTTTTTGTAGACCTGAAAAAAAGTGAAATGGAAATTCTCAATGGAATGAAATCCAAAACCCGCTACAATATAGGGTTATCCCAAAGAAAGGGAGTTTATATAGAAACCCTTGGAATAGAGGATATAGACATCTGGTATAATTTATACAGCGAAACAGCACGGCGAAATGGTATTTATCTCCACGATTTGGAATATTTCAGGGCAGTGTTAACTGCACGAACCCGTTGTTCCCGTTCGCCTGCGGAGGTAATGTTGTTGGTGGCCAAAACAGACAATATCCCTCTTGCGTCTATGTTTTTGGTGCTCAGCCAGAAGCGGGCGCTTTATCTTTATGGAGCATCCTCCTGCCGGCATCGCAACCTGATGGCACCCTATGCCTTGCAGTGGCAAGCCATGCGCATTGCCAAAGCCAGGGGCTGTAACGAATACGATATGTTTGGTATAGCACCCCGCCCCGATCCTGACCACCCCATGTATGGCCTGTACCGTTTTAAAACTGGTTTTGGAGGTTCTGTTTTTCACTCCATGGGTTGTTGGGACTATCCGCTGCAAAATGATGTGTATACCCATTTTAAGGCATGGGAGATGAACCGGCAAGGTTACCATTTGTCCTGATACCCGAAGGGTGAAATACCTTTGAGTTTCGTTACGGCTTGTTAATCGATTATTGAGTCTGCTCTGAAAAGTCAATTGCCGGCGAGCCGAAGCTCTCCATAGCCAATTACCGAAAACGAGTTTTCGAAGCAGACTCAGTATTTAAAATGTTTTGAAACCTTTTGGTTCTGCGATACGATGCCATCACGCATTATCTTTGGTAAATCACCCTTCGAACATATTGTTTATTAATGCTTTGAATTTGTATAAAATATATTCCCGGTTGATGGCCCAAAAGATCCAGAGTTACAGAAGATTCTTCAGATTGAAGGGTTTTAACCACTTTCATTAATTGATCATAAACAACAATGCTGCTATTTCCATCAAGACCATGAATGTTGATTAAACCTTTGGTTGGATTTGGAAAAACAACTATTTCGGGTTCAAAGACATAAAATACCTCACAGTTTACAACAACCGGTTTAAAGTATTCAAATTCCCCATCAAAATCTGTTTGTTTTAATCTGACATAAACCAACCCGCTGCTTTCAGGGGTAAAGTAGTAGCTGTATTCAATGGTGCTATTGCTATTGCCGGCACCATCAATATATCCGATTACCTCGTAGTTTACTCCATCTATCGAGGCTTCAATTGTGAAATAGTCATTGTTGATTTCGGTGGCAGTTGCCCATTGTACAGAAATATTGGGCTCATTAAAACTGGCATTAAAATATAGTAAATCAATAGGCAAAGGGTTTAAACCAGCATGAGAACCGGCAGTCAGGGGGCTATATGAAGTAAAGCCTGTGCCAACGATATGACACATATTATCGCCATCACTAATGCCACCCATACCTTTGCTAACCCATAGAGAACCATTAAAATGTGCAAAGACCAAATCATCAATATCTGTTAAACCACTTCTTTCCATGTTTTTAAAGTACAGGGTAACATTGGGCGTTGATGTGCCGGAGTTTCTGGTTAGATCCCAATACTCCGTAGTGCTCACATTATTTATATCACCAGAGCAATTATTGCAAGCATGATTTACGTGTGCATTGGTCTGGAAGAAATACTCTGCTGTGAAGGCATCAGTTGATAATGCAGGAGGAGTAATACGTAGCGGGGCATAAATGTTATTCTTGCCAAGAGGGAATAAGAATGCCTGACTACCTATTTTCCTAACCGGGCCATTAACAAATGAATTATCACCTCCTTCAGAAGAAGTTGCACCATTGGTAAAGGTAAGAATGCTTGAAGCTGTGTTGTTGATTGTGCCATTATTTAGTAGTAGATGACCCGAGATGGTTACGGGCCTTAGCAGGGTAAGGCCACTATCGCTGGTATTTCCAACCACTACATTAAAGAAACCCTGATTAGAGGATGTACCAGAGATCTGTTGCGGATTTACACTAACAAAACTAACTGTACCCGATTGGGCAGAAAACACAGAGTTGTTGAGCCAGTTGCCATTGATGGTTACAGGATGATTATTTGTGGTAACACTTAATGTGCCTCTCAGAATACTGAGGTTGTTGTTAATTACAAGTGCCCCACCTAAATTGAAGAGTGCATTCCCATTGATGGTAAGGTTGTAGAATTGCTGATTTCGGGGATTGATCGATCTGGTTCCATTAGAAGCTGTCATTATTACAGTAGATGTGTTGGAATTAAAAACTCCCGAACCGGAGATCACCAGGTTTTCTCTAACGGTAATATTACCCGAACCACCTGAAAACTCTCCACCATTTAGGGTAAACCTGTGGTTAATGGTAAGATTGTATCCATTAAGATTTACGATGCCCGAAGACTGGATATAATCCCGGGTAACAATAGTGTTTGCTTCGAGGGTAGTAGTGGCGGTGCCGGTAAATCTGAGATGGTAAAATGTTGAACTTCCGGGGTTTAGGATGTTATCGCCTTCACCATCCATAAAAACGGTTCGTGTTCCTGCAATATAATTACCTCCTGTATTTATCCAGCTTCCACCAACATAGATGTTTCTTCCATTGGAAGCAAGCGTGCCTGATGTTAAAATCAGATCGTTGTTTAACCTGATGATAACTTGCTGGTTGTAGGTTCCACTACCTGCAATTTCGAGGCTATAGAAGTTGCCCGTGGATTGATTTACGGTATAGATGCCAGCCGGTGCATTAAGAACTACCCTTGACTGGCCGGCATTGAACGTACCCGAAGCACTGACCCAGCTTCCCCCAACAGTAATATGGGGAGATCCAATAGCATTAATTGTACCTGCAAACCATAGCTCCTCTGCAATGGTAAGGTTTTGCTCATTTACAGTAAGTATGGCGCCACTTTCTAAAGAAATGTTTTGTGCAAAGGCCGGGCCTGCAAATATTTCAGGATGAAAAGTGCCTGTTGTAATCTCAACATTTTTTGTTTCATCCGGCACATCTCCAATCCAATTGTCCGCATTGTGCCAGTTGGTATCAGTATTACCAGTCCACACAGAAGTGTTTAACAATGACCAGGTGATGAGGCCGGTTATTGGACTGGGCGGCATAACGGCATCGTTTTCGAAAGTAAAATTACCCAATGGGCCGAATGCATCGCTGATGTTGACAACTGTACCACCCGTAAGTCTTGTAATATTATATACAGGTCCATTATTAAAAGTAATGTTCAAGATGTCTTCATCTTCGGGATGAGCTGGCATTTCATTTTCGAGCCACAGATAGGTTCCTCCGGGAAAACCATTGGAGAAAACCCCGTTTGAAAGATTATTAACCGCTTCAAGCATTGCTCCGGGTCGTAAATGGAATCCTGAAGCATTCATATACTCAAACAAATAGTATTGTGCACCAAATACACCCGTGTTTTCAACTGTAAATCCGTAGCTGCCTGTAGTGCTTCTTGTTATTGTTGCCCTGCTGGCAGTCCCGGTTCCTACAGCGCGGAATACTCCGCCATTTGAAATATTGGCCTGTGCATTGGCACCAAATCTCAATACCCCATTGGGTCCAACCAGATATACCCCGGCAACGGACACATTAAGCTCATCAGACCCAATGCCATCACCCATGTAAACTGCCAGTTGGTTGTGGCTGAAAGTGCCTGAAACCAGATTCATGTTTCCATTGATTCTTATATCATTAACAGAAAGGCTGTAAGTTGATCCGGGAGCATTGATGGTAAGATGATGGAAAGAAGAATTTCCATTATTGATGCTTCTGTTGGCTGAAAGGGCATTTAAAATTACTGTACCATTGCGGGGGATGAAATCACCGTTGTTGCTCCAGTTGCCGGCAACAGACATAGAGAAATTGCTGGCAGACAAATCCAGAGAAGCTCCGGCCAAAATGGTTAAATTATTGCGTACTGTAACATTGTTGGCGAGCACATAACTCGTAGAACCATCTATAGTAAGGTTATAAAAAGATTTATTTCCATTGTTGATGGTTTTGACAGCTCCTATCCCGTTAAACCTTATATGGCCATTGTTGAGCAGGGTGGCCGTATTGGGCACAAACCAACTTCCAGCCACGGTTACAAAATCATTTATTCCGGCAATTTCAAGTGTACCATTACCCAGAATCTCAAAATCGCCAAAAACTTCGAGGTCAGTATTTGCGTCATCGTAGTCAGTTTCAATGATCAGGCGTGCACCTGTATTGATGGTCAGTTTTTTAGCTTTTTGACCCGAAATTGTAAGCCTTGGACTATTCGTCACATTGGTAATGATTACATCCTCATTTCCTGTGGGTACTATGCCAGGACCTATACTCGCGGTCCAGTTGTGGGCATTGTTCCAGTCGCTGCTCACCGATCCATTCCAGGTTAACACTACCTGCCCGGTCCAGTCAACCCTATTAAAGGGATCATTTTCAAATGGTTCGCCTGAAAAATTACCTGTAGCTTCATAAAACTCTACCCTTCCTTCGTTCAGGGTTTTTTCAACGTTTTTTGCACCGGCACCTCCCGGAGAAGCCGGGAAATTTACATTGGCGATATAATTGGGCTCCACGAAGGTCTGATTGTTCTCTATCACCAGAAATGTCCCATTGTTTTGCCCGCTGGTAAAAGTGCCATTGCTCAAATTGTGCGTTGAATCAATAACACCTGAAGCGGAAATTCTGATACCATTTTGATTCATAAACATAAACTGATAATGCTCTGCTTTGATCAGGCCATTCATTACAAAACCATATCTACCCCCATAGTACATATTATTGGTTAGAACAGCATTTTGGTCCGGAGTACCTACCATTTCAAAAACACCTGTGGCACCTATGGCAATAGTTCCGCCGTTACCGACCAGCAATCGTCCTCCAGAGCCAAATATATATGTTCCATTAATCTGGATGGAATGGGCAGAAGAACTTCCCAAAGCAACGGTATGCCCATTGCCATTGAAAGTACCGGAAACAATATTGATATCGCCGTATGCAGCGAAATCACTCTCAAGGGTATACGTTGCACCGGCATCAATGGTAATGTTTCTTATAGCTCCTGTATTATTGTTATAGTTGTAGTTGGTTCTTATCCGGGCCTCACCAGAAACTTTGTTTAACAAGAAGGTTCCACTGTTCACAAAGGTTCCATTCAGTGCATACATATCTCCTCCTATTGCGGTGGTTCTGCCGTTTGCACTATATCTGCCCTCATTGACCAGTAAGTTGTTCTGAATAATTTGCTCCTTGTTGCCTGGGGCAATAAGGATTGAATTTGCTCCCAGGTCAACAGTAAGATTGAAAAAGGGATTCACCGAATTGTCATGAACCGAAATACTCGGATTGCCATCTGCCCGGTTGAAAATAACCTCACCCTGCCTGGGAACAAAGATTCCTCCTGAGGCGTTGGTGTTGTTCCAGTTACGGGAAATACTAATCGTGTAATTATTTGGAGATACATCAAGAGTTGCGTTATTAAACGCCAAATCTCTTTGTATCTCAATATCTCCGTCAAGGGTTTTAACAGAGTTGTTGGTTAAGGTAAGGTTGCCATAAACAACGTTAAGACCACCTCTTATGATCTGGTCACCATCACCCATATAGTTTACGTTGGTGGTATTTTCCATGAAATAGGAGGTGAAATTTTTGGGGAAATGGTCAGCCCCTGTAATTCTTATCGAAACACCGTTTTCGGCATAAAACTCACCCAGTCCGGTAGTATTCGTTATTAGGTGGTCCATGATATCCACCCGGTTCACCCCTGCTTTTATTGTCATGTTGCCGGCAACTGTTGCATCCCCCCCCAGGAAAAGGATTCTGCCGGTACAATCGATTTCAAGATTGTGGAAGGATGAGGCATTGATGGTTTGATTAGCGTCGGTTCTGTTGAATACCATGGTACCCTCACCCAGATAAGCACCTGTGCCTGTCCATGTTGCACCATTGAACGTATGGGTTTGATCGCCATCATGAAAAGTTCCGGTGGCTTGAATCAGTACATTGCCCCTGAAATCAATTGTACTTCCCTCGTTGGCATGCAGGGTTGAGACAACCAATGTATTGCCATGAATGGTGCATCCGTTGGATGAGTATTTTGTTCCTGAGCCACCAACCGTAAGATGGTTAAAAACACCATTGGTTATGGTTTGATCGCCAGCTCCGTTGAGCACAACAGTACCGTTGCCTTGCGTGAAATTTCCCTGGTTGTTAAAATCTCCACCCAGATTTATCACATAACCAGAGGTATTGGGCACCAGGGTTCCATTCAGCAATTCAAGGTTTCCAAGAATATTTATAACGGAACCACTGAGTGTAAACATTGCTCCACTGTTGTTGAAAGCCACATTGTGGAAATTTGAGTTTAATGGATTTATCGTGGCCGAAGCACTTGCTGTGTTAAATATAACTGTTCCGTTTCCGTGGATAAACTGCCCGTTGATGCCTCTTGTCCAGGAGCCCCCGCACACAATCGCACTTTCAGGGCTTGAAACAATCAACCTGCCCAGTGCCGTTCCTTCTCCTATGGTGATATCACTGTAGGTAGTGAGATTGAATCCTCCATCTATTTCGAGTGTTCCTGAAGTAATACGAAGGCTTTTGCAAAAAGCATTTACATTCAAAACCGGGTTGTTGGGTACACCACCAGGAATTACTGCGTCCATAGCTGAAGTAGGTACACCGTCAGACCAGTTTGCAGGATTGCTCCAGTCAGCATTAACAACTCCAATCCATTGTGTTTCATTCACCTCAGGCCATCTCAAACGGCCTCTTGTGGCGTCTTGGGGCACAGCGGGTACCTCTGTGAGTTCATCTTTCTCGAACATATATCCGCCAAGATCTCCGGTTATGATACCACCCAATGTAATGGGCGGATCGGATATCTGCCTTTCTAAATTATAAAGACCCGCAACAGGAACTCCTGCAACGTTGAAGGCTATATTTTCAATTTCGCCTCCTTCGTATGTGCCTGCCTCAAGCCTGAGGTAACGAGCCCCTGCCACATTATTGATGTTGGAAAAGGTGCCGTTGGAAAAATTGTTGGAAGGATGAAGCGTTGCACTGGGCCGGATATCAATCCCATTGTTGGACAGATATTCGATCAAATAATACTGAGCCTCAATAATGCCATTTTCGATGATTACTTCTGCACCCCGGGTGTTGAATCTAGTGAGAGTGGCTGCATTGTCAGAAGCGCCTAAAATCCTCAATGTAGCTCTGGTCGGATTGGCGGCATTATCTACCAGGAGGGTATAAACCGAGGACCGGTTGTCAAATGCCAGCGTTGCACCTGCATCCACATCCAATAACCCCCTCACAAGAGCATTCTTTCCATCAGCCAGGCTGGCTCCCAGGATCAGAGTGTTCCCATTAAGGAGCAAATGCGCATCCTGGTTTATATGCATTGACCTGCGGATATTGGTAATGGGGGCTATAAGATTGTAAAGGATATAACCTCCTTCATCATTTCCAAAACTCACATTGTTGAAATTGGAAGTTCCATTATCAATCCCTACCTCTGTCGGAGCATTGAAGTTTACCCAACCGAAATTGTTGTGAGTAAAGTTTCCGGAGTTGCTCCAGTTTGACCTTGCCTCGATATTCTGATGAATGTTATCAATATTGTTGTGATTGTTCAGTGTACTAACTATATTCACATCACCATTGACGATCCAGTTGCTAAACATTCTTTTGGTTCCTGTACCCCAGATGTTTACATTGTTTGCTTCGAACCCGGGAGTGCGAATATTCTGATTGCCACCATTAAATGTAATATCAGCCAAAGCCGACTGCAAAGTTCCGCCGGAAATATTTTCGATATTTCCCAAAATGTGATGGGATAGATTACCGAGATTTACCGTGGCCGCTCCGGATATGGTAAAATTACCATTGATGGTTGCTCCATTATCGGTAAAAATAACATCATTTTCGCCTGTAAACTCTATATTACGAAACAGGTTAAGCTCATGCAGAGGACCAGGATTGATAATCTGATCATTCGTGCCTGAAACATATACAGTTCTACCTCCTGCATGTTCAAATCTGCCTTCACAATTCCAGTTTTCGCCATAAAAATAAATATCTCTTCCTGAAGTGAGTCTTACATTGGATGATATTTGCAAGTTGCCTGCAATATTCACCACACTTCTGTTCCCCAAAGTTTTTATCCCGCTGCCGCTGAAAACCACCTTGTAAAAATTCAATGGATTAGGCTCAGTCCCACTGCCATTGGTTATGTTCTGGGCAGGGCCAAAGAAAGTAAAAGTAGTGCCGGGGCTGGCTGTATAATTGTGCAGATGAACATCTTGTCTTACAAAAATATCCTGCCCATTATCATTAAAAGAGCTGGTGCCGGTATTCAATAATCCGTTAACCCGCAAAGCCGCTACTCCATCACTCACTACATGCTTGGTATTCTGAAAATAAAGATTGCCATATTCAATGCCATTTCCGGTAAAAATAGTTTGTTCGGTACCATTGGGAGATCTGAGATAAAAGCGTGAATTATTGGCTAGATTGTAATTCTCAAATCCGGTGGGAGCCGCGACACCGATGTTGGAAGTAATTGCACTGTAAAGCCTGGAATTGCTCTCCATAGTAAAGGTTTTTCCCGGCTGCGTGCAGATCATGGTTTTTGGATTGTTGAGGTTGTTGGGGTCCATCATCAATCGCACACTGTTTTTAATGGTAACATCTCCGGTAATGATCAGATCATTGTACATTCTTTTCCAGCTACCTGATGCACCACCCAACTCCAGGTTGTTAAACCCTTCTATATTGGCATTGATATTCCAATCGCCACCCACATGGGTAAGTTTTGTAGTTCCTGTTCCCCAATCGATCTGTTGCCCTCCCGCGGGAAGTGTGATGTTGCCGGTAAGGATCATATTGGCGCTATTCTCATCCATATCCAGAACAACATCATTATTACTGATCACCAGACTTCCGGTAATGATCAGATCGCCTGCTTCTGGAAATTTTCTGTAAATGGTACCACTGTTATTACCCAGGTATAAGTTGCCATAAGACCACGTTGCATCATTGGTTCGGATAATCTGATCGCCACCATTGTAGTTGTAATATACCCGGCTATTGGGAGCCATACTGATGGTTTCGAAATTTTCAGGGAAGTTGTTTGGCCCATTGATAAACATGTATCCATTGTTTACCAGACTGTTTTCTGTTATTCCACCATCAATTATGAATGTGCTGAAATTCACACTGCTGGCGTTGTTTATTGTAAGGTCTCCCCAGACTTCACTGGCCTGATGAAATGTTTTGGTGCCAGTACCTGCAAAAATTACCCTGTTGAAGCTTGTAACCTGAGATCCATTGTCCACTTGTTGGGTTCCACCATTGAAAACCACCGTGCCGGAACCCGACTGTAAAAACAGGTTGTTATTGGTCCAGTTGCGCCCGATATAGAGGTCGAAATTTTGTCCGTCAAGGGTGGCATTAGTGCCAATGTTAATATCGCCGGAGATGGTGATATTGGATTCAAGAGTTGTTATGCCTGATCCCGACAAATTGAGATGGTGAAAGGTTCCATTGGTGATGGTCTGCCCAGCGCCGCTGAAGAAAACAGTACGGTTGCGGGGATCGAAGTTTGCCTCGGCAATGGGCTCCATAAACCAGTTGCCACCAATGGTAATATCTCTGTTAAGTACATCAAATGTCCCTCTGTGAATTGAAAGATCATTTATAATAAGAATATCACTTCCCAGTGCAAACACAGCATTTGCGGAAGAGTTGAACTCCAGATTGTAAAAACTATTGGAAACCCCCGGTAAAATGTTGATGGTGCCCGAGGAAGTCAGAAATCTGACGGTGCCATCTCCATGGTGAAAAGTTCCGGCATTTTGCCAGTGACTGTATATATTTATAATACTGCTGGCTGACAGGAGTCCTGCAAAACCGCCAGGCTCAATATTAAGCAACCCGTTTATTGTTAAGGTATTGCCCTCGCCCACCTCAAAGCCAAGGCCATCCGTATTATTCAAAATGATAATGTTGCCACAGGAAACATCTTCGCTTATTACAGCTCTTATGTTGGTGCCAGAAAATATACCTGGATCGAAATAGACATTATGCGTGGGAAGATAAGGTGCTGTACCTCCCTCCCAGTTGGCGTTCTCGTGCCAGCTGTCAGAAGAGACTCCTACCCAGAAGAAACCACTTGGATACGTCCATTGCACATACCCACTTTCTGCCGATCCATCGTCCATTTCAAATGAAGGCCCGGCAAGGGTTCCTATACAATCCTGGCAAAAAACGATACCGTCATTGGGCCCGGAGGGTGGGGCATTTCGCCAGATGTTGCGATTGGTGGTGCCTCCCCCGTTGAAGATCACATTAGACATAACCAGGTTGGTGTTGTTGTCTATTTCCAATTCGTTCAGATCAAGATAGGCTGTTGTGTTGGCAGAGCTGCTTCCTGAAATAAAAGCCCCGTTGCTAAAGTTGTTTTCAGCATCAATGGTACCCCCGGTAATTTTGACGCCTCCATTGGTCCCGGCACCTATCATTTCAAAACGATAGTGCTGAGCATGGAAAACCCCGGATGTTTGTGTTATGTAATACGACCCACTAATTCTTGTAAAGGTTGCATCAAAATCGGGAGTTCCCACTACCCGAAGTACACCTCCCTGGTTTTGGATAGACTGGTTGCTGGACGAAAACTCCATGGTTGCATTTTCGTTCACTACAAACTCTCCCCCGGAATTGATCACAATTCTTGTATTTGCACTGTTAACTCTTAATTTGTTACCATTCAGGTGAAGTGTTCCCTGGTTTATGGTCAGGTCGTAGTTGTTATTAATTGAGAATTCATTTAAAACATTATAGGTAACACCCGGAGCGTCAATGGTTACGGTTCTGAAGGCAACCCCCGTTCCGGGATCGATAGATCTCGGCCCTGAAGTTGCATTGAAAATCACCTGTGCGTCGGGGGTGCTGGTATGATTAAAAGTTCCGTTGTTGGAGAAATCACCACCAAAAAACACTTTATTGGACCCGGTGGTAAATGTACCGCTGATGATTCTGAAGTCGTTATCCACATCCAAATCCCCATTAATGGATACATTGGCTGAAATATCTATATTCCAGAAACTTTTGTTGGGGTTTTCACCTTCCAGGCCGGTAAAAATGGTGCCATTTCCGTCAAACCTTACCAGGCCATTTCTGGCGTTAAAAACTGCTCCTTCTGCACTCATGTCCCAGTGGCGCGCCACCAGGATATTGTAATCATTTTCACTAACATCCAAAGTCACATTATCCTCAATTAACAGGTCTCTTTTTACCGTCATGTGTCCATGGGATAAGGTTTTTACACCTTCATTGGCAAATACCACATTCCAGAAGTCGGATGAACCTATTTGCTGATCTGCGCCATTAAAAGTAACCGTACCATCATTCACATGATAGAAAGTGCCATTGTTAACCCAATTGCCTTGCACAAAAAAGTTGACAAATGAACTTCCATGATGAATTGAATAGCCATATACATTTTCAAAGTTATTGATCCAGTTGCCTGTTATTATTACATTTCTTGAAGGGCTGGAAGCATTTAATGTTCTGACATATTTATTGGTGGGTGAATTAAATATCAGGTTATGCAAAACCAGGTCACGGCTACTGTAGTGGTGTAAATGTTGTACATCGAGGTAGCCATCCATAACTACAGTGCCGGTGCCGGCAATAAATGCATTATGGTCAATATGTGTATTGTCTCTTATGGTAAGATTTCTTCCCACGTTAAGTTGATGATTGTTGAGATTAAAAACCGCAGCGTTGGCCACCAAATTAAGATTGTTTCTTACATTGATGTTTGAGTTTGCAATAACAGTTTGGTTTTCAGGGCCATTGTTTTTGTCTATGATTAGATTCCAGAAATAACTGTTTTCATTTGAAGTTATAGATTGATTGGTCGTTTGGCCCACAAAATTTACCGACCCATCCGATTCCTGAGTAAAAACTCCTGCTGGTTCAGAAATCCAGTTGCCATGAATGCTGATGCTCCTCACGCCTGCCTCAAAAGTTGCGTCATTTTTAACAGCAAAGTCGCCGAAAACAATAATATTGCCCCCGGAAACCGAAGCAGTACCGGTATTGGCAATTTCAAGGTGCATAAAATTGCAGGGCAAAGTAAATTGATCTATGCCATTGAACACAATCTTGTCGTCAGCCGACATATCTGCCAGACGTGTATTGGCAGCACCCAACAGCCAGTTACCCCCTACAGAATGGGTAAACCCTGCTGCTTTGAAATAAGGCGTATTCGCTGCAACTGAAACATTTCCTGCAATGGTAAGATTTCCGGTTGCTTGTTTTATTTGTGTACCACTAAATGCGATGTTGCCATAGATAACTGAGTGGGGAATAAACTGAGTGGCGGTTGTATTGGCAAAATGGATGGTGCCATTTACCAGATTGATATCACCATCAAAGGCATTAAAGATATTGGTGGCAGCGTTAACGGCAGTGGTGGTAATCTGGGTATTCTGTCCCAGAATCAGGCTGTTGGCAGTTCCACTAACGGAGTTATTGTTAAAAATGATATTGTTGACAAATGAACCAGCGCTTCCACAACTGGCCGATACATTGCCCGAAATATTAATCGTTGAGCCATTGGTAAATGTTTTGGTTCTGGTAGCAGTGGGAGCATCCAGGGTAAGTACTACATTATTCAGATTGTAGGTGCCAATAGAAAAGGTTTGGTTAGCATCTTCAGCATTTAGGGTAAGGGTGCCGCCTGCTGACATTTCTATGGTGGATACATTGGTGTTTAAAATATTCCCGCTTATTGTTAGGTCAAATCCACCAAGGTCAAATAGTATCTGCCTTGTTGTAGCAGTAATATCCATATCGCCCCTAATTATGATATTACCATCTGCCTGCCGCTGCTGAGGATTGGCATTTTGTGTGTTGCCAATTCTAAGGTTGCCATAAGCAACATCTGCTCCTCCTCGTATTATCTGGGGTAGATCCCTGTCATATCTGACATTTGAGCTTTCAGAAAGCTGATAAGACGCAAAGCCTAATGGAAAGCCATCGGTAGCTCTTATATAAAGATTTAAACCATCGCCAAGGATAAAACTTCCTGTGCCCGTATTGGTGAGAGAAGTGTTTTCATTAACAATAAGGTAGTTTGATGTTATTTCAACATTCCCACCCGTAATAACATTTAGGGTAGATGTGGTAGTAAGACTGATATTGCCGGCAATAAAAAGACTGGAAAGGTTCGCAAGGTGTATTTCAGGATTGTTGCTGGTAATGGATCCCGCTCTCATGGTAATACTTCCTGAAAAATTACAGGTGCCATCAATGGTGAGTGTATTTCCAATATCATGCGATCCTGCCCCTTCAACAATGGCATCGCTGTGAATAGTGAGAAAGCGGGATGTAATAATATTGCCACTGACAGTTTTAGCCGAAGTACCGCTAAATGCCATATCATAGAAATTAACATCACCGGCAAGATTGATTTGCTGCGGATTTGTTCCATCGAAAGTGACTACCGAGGCTGAGCTGGAAAATTTGGCACTACCGGCAATTTGAAAATCTCCGGAAACTACCATATGATCATTGATGAGCCTTACCTCTTTGGTGTCATTTACATTAAGATCTCCGTAAATGTATGTGGTGAAAACATTATCGATCGTAGTAAAATCTGTGGCACCGGCACCGGAGCAAACTACGTTGAAAAACTCAACATTACTTCCATCTGTTGATGAGATGGTATTAACAACACCATTAAATGCGATCGTTCCTTGACCAATCCTTCTTCCTGAGCCGGTTTCTGTCCAGTTTCTGCCCACGGTATGGGTAAAGCCTGCATCATCAAAAATGGCGTTGTTTTCAATGATTACATTTTGCTGGATATTCATGGGCTGATAGGCCTTAGCTATAGTCCCCGAAGCAAATATTACGGAATTGAAGTTGACGGTATTGGCTCCGTTGATCTTTGAGTTAATTCCTAAAAAGCTCACATCAGCAATATTTGATGAACTGCTTCTGAGTTGCATGCTTCCGTCATTGATCAGGTTCCCGTAGATCATAACCTGGTGGGCTGCTGCCGAGCCCACTGTAACTACGGCACCAGCCATCACTGTAAGATGCTCACGTGTGGCCAATGTTCTGATATCAGCGCTGTTTCCTATGGTCAGGCTGCCTGAGGTGCCTTCCCCAACAATCAGTTCCAGAACATCAATATCACCATTGAGGATTACGTCATGGCCATCTCTGATTTGGAAAGATGAAGAGGCATTGTCAAAGTTTCCGGTAGGATTGCTGTTCCAGATGGCCGGATCAAGGAAGTCGCCACTGGCTATGGTGAAATAGGTGGAAGAGGGATAAAACCAGTTGACCAGATCCCCGGGATTGCCACTGTCGTTTTCAAAACTTTGGCCAGCCCTGGGCCCGGTGGCATCGTAAAAATCGATGCTTCCTGTGCCGCTGGTGCGGCTTACATTGTATCCCACTGTGTTGTTGAATGCAACATCGGTGGCAGTTACAGGATTATGGGTATCAAAATCTACTCCTGTAAGTAACAGGCACTGAGTGCTATTGCTGTTGGCACCAAAGGTTCCAAAGCTGAAGTTATCGGCAGGAATATCGGCCGAGGCACCTGCTGAAACGGATATTCCATTACCGGTGAGGTAATCCACGAAATAATGTTGCATTACCAGTGAAGAACCTGTTGTATTGTTGATAAAATAACGGTTGCCGACAGCAGAAGCATTGATGGTGGCTTCGTTTCCGTCCGATCCTTGTATGGTTAGTGCCCCTGCATTTTCAATGGAGTTTCCGGCTGCATAAAAAGTAAGAGAAGCATTATCATCAATTGTTAATCCACCTTCTGTAGCAATACTGATGCCGCCATAGGTGTTTAAAGCATTACCGCTTAAAGTGAAATGATTGTTGGTACCTATACTAAAATCTCCTCGCAGGGTAATTTCAGCAACATCCTGGGTAATTGTTTTCGCTCCACCGGTGTTGTTTAAGGTTAAATGATTTAAGGTCACTTCGGTTCCGGCCAAGGTCCAGTCAGAGGAGAGGTTCATCACCAAATCGCAAGTTCTTCCGACATTTTGCCAAAAAATGATACTTCCACTATTGTCAATCACACCATTTACAGATAAAACATGCTCAGTCGCTGCTCCGTTGAGTGTTCGCATGGTAGCACCGGCAGGAATTGTAATATTTCCGCCAACGTTGATGGTTTTATTTTCTCCTGCCGTTACCCCTAAATTAAAAACTGAAGCATTGGCTATCTCAATATTTCCATTAATATTCAGCGTACTTGAAGTGCCACCGAAATTGCAGGTTTGACCCGCAATGTTTTGGATAAATAAGTCCCCTCCAATATTAATATCATGGTTGGAATAGAAGCTGGTAGTAGTTCCTTCTATGGATAAGTTGTTGTTGACAGTAATTTCTCCGGCAAATGTTTTTATGTTTGAACCCGACAAGTTCAGATGATGATAAGTAGTTGCTTTAATGTCTTGAGCTGCAGCATAATAATTAACGGTATTGGCATCGGCTGATGCTGTAAGGGTCGTGATGGTAAGGTTGGCAGCAGTAGTGCCTATATTAAGAGTACCCCCATTCCCTTGTATAAGATTTCCTGTTCCGGCAAGAGAGGTCGGAATGGTAATAGTCTGATTATTGGTAAGCTGACCGTCAACAGTTAGGTTGGTGAAAGTTACAAGTGCTGTGTTGTTGTTGGCATAGATGCCGGTAACCCGCGAATTGGTAATTATTAAAGGGGAGTTACCTCCAATGATTTTATCTGCTCCGGTGAAAGTGTAAACGCCAGTACCGGAAGTAAATGTGCCGGATTGAGTTAAGTTGCCGTTGATTGTAATAGGGGAATTGGTTGAATTGGTAAATGTGCCTTCATTTGTTAAGTTTCCTCCTACATCCATGCTATATGTTCCGGCAACAGAACCAATACGTAGGGTGTTACCATTATCAATTTGTATATGATTGACAATGGTTGATTTGGTGTTAAAATTGAAAGTATTCGTACCATTAACTATTAGATTATTGGCAGAGACAGTCCCAGTAGTCTGTGTAAATGTGGCGGCAGCTGTATTTGATGCAATTATATTGTCGGTAACAGTAATATTATATTCAGTTGAATTTATGGTGATACCTGCATTTACGATAAAATCGCCCGCAACGTCTAAATGTCCGGATATCGTTTTTGTCCCCGTCCCTTCCCAAAGTACATCATAAAAATTGGGCTCAGCACCAATGTTTTGAGCCACACCATTAAAGGTAATGGTTCCCATAGAACTTAATGTTCCGGCATTGGCCCAGTTTGTAGCAACCGAATGGGTGTGTAATCCAGCGTTAAATGTAGAGTTTGCTCCAATATTTACAGACCCGAAGATAGTAAGAGGATATCCGGCAGTGGTAGTATTGGCATCGGCATTTAATGTAAAATTAAACATACGAGTAGCTGCTTCGGGGCTGCCGCTAAAGGCATGAGCAACATCGGAATTGAATACTAACGAAGCATTACGTGCAACAGTTGCATATAGGTTAAGTGTTCCATAATTTATAACATTACCATTTAGTATGATAGTATGTAGGCCATTAGCTGTATTGGGAACTTCAATGGTTGAACCAGCAGATATATTAATATCTTCGGCTTTAATAACATAATTACCGGCTACAGTGCCAATACGTAAGGTTGAGCTATTGCTGATCTCAATATTTCCGCTAAAGGTAGCACTTGTAGTACTCGAGTTTAGGTTAAATATATTACCTCCGTTAATTATTAAATTATTGGCAGAAAGGGTACCTGATGTTTGATTAAAGGTTGTAGCAAATCCACTATTTGATATCACAAAATCGCCACCAACCGATACATTATTAGCGCCAGAACTTACTGTAAAATTACTGTTCGTATTGTTTTGTAAAATAAAATCGCCGTTAATATTTAATACCCCACCAACTGTTTTGGTGTTATTTCCTTCCATGATTAAATGGTGATAGGTAGTAGCGGTAGTACGTATAGCTTGTGCACCGTTAAGTTCATAAATAACCGTATTCCCTTCGGCAGAAGCATTTAACACCCCATTGGTATTAAAGGGCTGTGCGGCATTGCGGTAACGCAAAGTTGAGCCATTATTGTTGAGCCAGGTAGATGCAGCATTGTTGCCGTTTAATGCACCGGTAATAATTACCTCGGCAGTATTGGTGTTAGTTACTGTTGATGAGCCATTAATTGTAAATGCACCTGTTGATGTAATATTGGCAGCACCGGTGATATCCACATCGCTATGGGTGGTAAAAGATGTATTGAAAATAATGGGACTGTCATCAGCATTGGTAATGGTAAGTTTACCAATTGCGTTTTTAGTAATAGCCCCGGCTATAATCATTGTGTTTCCACCTGCATTATTTATGGTTTGTCCTCCTTTTAAGGTAACAGCCCCTGCTCCTGTCTTACTAAAAGTGCCATTATTGGTAATGCCACCCTCAAATATGAAAGGAGATGTATGTCCGGTTGAAATACTCCCTCCTTCATGAATGGTAACTAAGCCCCGGAAAGTATTGGTGCCACCGTTATTTCCATCGGTTATAAAGCCAATCACTTCAGTTGTACCTGTAACTGTGAAATTTTGAGTATTCATATTTAAACTTCCGGTCACTTCCACAACTACATTACCGGGCGATGCAGCAATATCTAAAGAAATTGCATGAAGGATGTAGATATCTTCTCCTGCGGCGGGCACGGTGCCCCCATTCCATATAGCTGCGGTATTCCAGCTGCCGGAGTTAACCGTATATCTGTAAGGGACTGTTTCAAAGCAACCGTTTGATTCGCCCAGGGTGTAAATACCAATAGCATTGATGGCATCGGTTACCCCATCAAAAGAAATGGTGTTGGTTCCGTGATTATACCCCGAGCTGGGATCGGCGGTTTCCCATCCTGTATATGCTAAACGTCCTACTCTGATTAAGTCGGTTTCGACAATAGGTGCTTGTACATCGTTATCATGGTATGTAAAAGTTCCGGTAAGTCGTAATCCGGTATTAGCAGGATTCAGTTTCCAGTAACGCGTTATGGCATTATCGCTGCCGGCAAGTAAAGGATGGCGTTCGCCAATGACTTCAATGTACATATTGGTATTGGTAGCAGAAGCATTGGTGATTTCCATTGGAGAATATTCGTTGCCTGAGCCAATAGGGTAAACACGTTGCCATCCGGCAGCCGTTGTTGAATAATATCTCAAACGTCCACTATTGGCAAAGTCAAGCATGGCGGTATTACTAAATGCTCCAGCAAAAGAACTTGTGTTATTCATGGTTAAATCATAACCGGCTAAATTGAGTTTTCCATCAGTTAACGTGAGTGTTCCACCTGTTGTTATGGTAGTTGCACCACGTAAAGGATTTGTTCCTCCACCCGAAATGGTCAGATTATAGTAGGTGGTATTAAGGATGGTTTGATCGCCTCCGGTATAATTAACGGTACTGCCTGCTCCCCAGAAATATACCCCTGAAAACTCACCGGCAATATTCAAAGTACTGCTGTTTGCTGTAAAAACCGCAACACGCATATCTCCGCCAACATTGATGGTTGCTGCATTGGCGGTAATTCGTCCGTGGGTTGAATTGTTCAGATTCCCGGTAACATTTAGTGTGCCGGCACCGGTAAAAGTTATGTAATTTCGACTGGATGAACCTTGCATTTCCACATCACCTGACACAGTAACGGAACCATCATTTACAGTAAGCATCAAATTTCTGTTATTACTTCCTGAATTGGGCATAAATACCGAACCAACGATCAGAGCACCGTCATTTACGGCTAAAACCTGATCAGCCGAACCAGAAGGGACTGAGTATGCGAGCTCACTCTCAATTGTTAGGGTATTGGTTCCTGAAATAGTAACTGTTGAATTGATAGATCCCGGGGCAAATGACAATGATCTGGCAAAAGCATCCATATCTAATGTGCAGTCTGCACCGGAGGCAATGATTACATCATAGGTAATATCCGGCACACCATTGTCCCATCTTGCATCATCGCTCCAGTTGCCGATACCGGAAAAGGTGGTGGTTTGAGCCAAGGCTACCCAGCCGTAAAAAATGAAAAGAAAACCCAGCAACAAACCTTTATTTAAGACTCCTTCTGATTTAATTGCAAATCCTGGTGTCATGGCTTGAGATATTTAAATCTGTTTTTTTAAATCACCTGCCCGTAAGCAGCAAATATCAATTAATTCACTTAGATGATTGGATAAAATAGTCAGCTTGTATTCATGCTTCTGAATGCTCAACAAATGTAATATTGAACGCCTATAGTTATCTGCGTATTTTTACGTGTTTTTAACTTACATTTTCACCCGATTTTCACCTGCGTAAGTTTGTGTTAAGGAGTAATCTAAGCATTCAATCCCGATGGAATGAACTCACTGAACCCATTTGTACAAAACTTATGACGCAGAGATATACCTCATCCATCCGGTAAAAAAAGCTTATTTCCTTTCGGTGGTTACGCTATAGTGAGATTAAATTCAGGGTACAATTGGCTTAAGTATAATCCCAGAAGAGGGTGTTTTACGTATGAGGGGGGAATCTCCCTGGCTGTCATTTTTATGGAAAAGAACAGTGCTTGAAGTGTCATTAAGAGAAGGCTTCAGGTATGGGATGAGCTAAGGTTGCGGATCAGGAGAGTTTAAGGACTTTTATTTTATCCTGCACCCTGCCTCACTTCAGAGCGCAAAGGCAAATAATTGAGCCAGTTGTTTTCTCCTTCAGGATCATAAGCAATTCCGGCATTATTATTAAAACTGTAGCCGCTTAGGATCATCCTGATCTCTTTCTGCAACACTGCAAGGCTGTTGGAAACCATTTCCTGGTTAAAACCTTTTTCTCCGAGATCCATAGTCATATTCATAGATACCATCCGACTGATAGCTTGTCCTAATTCTACCATTTTTCTCTGAGCCATACCGTAGTCAATCCTGAAGTTCAAAATATCTTTGAAATAATCAGCAGCCTTTTCGGTGTAGGTATAATCCTTAAGAAAGTCATAAAGATTTGCAGATGGCATTTTGCGCATCATTTTCAGAACGGATTCGGTGATCTGCTGGTAAAGGATATCGTTGGAGCCTTCGAAGATCTGGAAAGGGCGGCTGTCAACCACTGATCTTCCGGCAATATGATCGAGCTTATACCCTTTGGCACCCACAAGCTGCAAAAGGTGCTGTGCGGCAGATTGCATATAATCCGTTACCACTGATTTGATTGAATTGGCAGGCAGATCGGAGCGTGAGGTATCTTTCTCAAGGGGCACGTTGGAGCTGGTGAAATAGCTCATGGCCGAACTTACGGTAAACCAGGATTGCAGTTGCGCCAGTCTTTCTTTTACCTGATCATAATTAAATAAACTTGTACCACCCACATTACGGGTTTTACAATGGTGGACTGCCTCATCCAGCATCCTCCTTAAAAATCCTGTTGCCATGCCAGGAAACTGGAGACGGCTCCTGTGCAATAAGTCCAGCATCATGGTTATGCCTGTGGTTTTTGGTTGCAGGCGATGAGATTCAGGTACCTGTATCTCAACCCGGTTGCGCCCATAAGGCAGCATGTAAAGCCCCAGGTTCTGGAAAACTTCCTCCACTTCGATCCCGCCATTGCTGGTATCGTGGATGAAAAACCCGATATCTTTGCCTAAATTTCCAAGACCATCTCTTTCGCGGGCAGTAATCAGCCAGTAGTCGGCCCATCCTGTAAGCCCGGCCCAATGCTTTAAGCCCGAAACACTATAGTGCTTCCCTGATCTCAAAAACCCGGTTTGCATCTTCAATGCCTCACTTCCAAAATTTGGCTCGGTGATCATCAGGCCACCCATGTTTTTTCCGACCAGAAAGTCCCTGAATATCTTTTTCTTTACATCCTCATTGCCATAATTGGCCAGGGGCTGAAGAAACAATGCCCCATTAATACCCATCATCAGCGATAAAGGCAACGACTGGTAAGAGCTTACCTCCAGCATGCTGAGTGTTTCATGGGTTTTGGCGCCTCGCCCTCCATATTCTTCCGGGATAAAGGTTGCTAAAGGATTACACTCAAGAATTTGCCTTAACACGTAAGGGGGCAACCCCCTTTGTGCTGACATAAGGCCTTCATTATTGCGTTCGGTAAATAGTTCGGTGAGTTTTCTTTTGTACGTTTCTAAAAATGAAACAAAACTGGGATTATTAACGTGGTGCATATTCTGGTATCCGTGAAAATTTATGATTAGAATCCTGAAAAAAATCTACTCTTGGGTTGAGTTTCTTGCTAAGCCTGATTTATTTAATATTATCGCCCCGCTGGGGCTTGGTTTGGTTGTTTGCCAATATTACTACAAATATTACCGCGACTCTGTCTCTCTCTTTAAGTTGCAGAACAGCGCAGATATTTGTAGTCAGATGATTAACGCATCTAAAACAAAGCTGCAACGCTGCGATAATATTAGCGAATTATATTAATGCAATTTTACCTGACAATAATGCAAATTATCTGTCTTATTGGTTTCTGTTATAAAGATAGTGGTTTTTTGTTGAAAAATAAGCATTCAGTTAAGGGGAAGGAATAAAACCAGTCTTACTTAATAAAGCTGTGCATCGAAAATTCTGACAAGAATGGGATAAGTATTGCCAGATTACTCAACAAATGTTTAATTTATGGTTCTCTTTTTAATAGAAAAGGCCCTGGATGGATTTACAGAAAGCATCATCCGGATTTCATCGTCGGTAAACCCCCTGGATTGAAGCTCTGGGATGAGGGTGTTGAAAACAGCGGTGAAAGGAATGATGGATTGAACCTCTTTTTGTGGGTCGTACCAGCCGGCATCGTGCGAAATAAGCACCCTGTCCAGGAAACCATGTTCTTTTGCCATTGCAATTTTTTTCACATGGTCTTCCATTTCCCAGCCC
Organism: Bacteroidota bacterium; assembly: GCA_007694165.1. Classification (GTDB taxonomy): domain Bacteria; phylum Bacteroidota; class Bacteroidia; order Bacteroidales; family UBA7960; genus SKVR01. The sequence goes on along the minus strand of RECE01000300.1, from coordinate 6,309 downwards.
ATTCCGTCCAGGCTGACCCAGCAACCAGTTTCTGCAGCTTTCAGAAAGCTATCCTTGTCAGCCTCCTGCTGGGCATGTACCCATATCAGGGCCTCGGGTGCTACGCCAAAATCGTCCAGTATTTTCAATTGGGGCCATAGCCCTTCTGCCCTCCCGGTATGCGATGCGATGATCAATCCGGTTTCCAGGTGGGTAATGGCAGCAGCTTTCACCAGTTTTTCATGCATAGGATCCAGTGGGTCGTGGCTGTCAACACCAATTTTGATAAATCCCGGCCGAATAGAAGTATTGTCAATGCCGTTTTCAAACTCATCAATCCATATCTCAGCCAGTTCTTCGGCAGATAATGCATAGGCATAGGAGGGGATGTACCGGTTTTCTACAGCACCATAAAGGCCGGTATTGGTCATTATCCGGATTCCGGTAATATCCGTAATTTTTTTGAGAAGCAACACATCCCGGCCAAGATAGGCAGGGGTTGCATCCACAAAATAGTCCACATTTAATTTTTGAATCTCTTGCAAATAGGGCAGGAGGGAGCTAATGATCTTGTCATGATCCCATGTTTCGGGCTGAATGTTGTCGGCACCAATAAAATCCACCAGGATATGCTCGTGGGTGAGCCAGACCGCGTTTTCCGGGGCCTCATGCAGCCCGTTTACATCCATAATGTAGGTTGGTTTTGTGGTATCCGAACAACCCAAAATCAGGGCGAATATTATTGTTGCGAGAATGAGAAATGTGATATTTTTCATGAGAAATGGTTTTTATGGATTTCAATTACGACATTTATCCTTTGCGCCGGCAGGACCTTGTTTGCATTTAATTATCGCTTCTGGCCGGCGCTTTTATTTTTTGCAATTTCCAATGCTACAAATATTATCGCGGCTCTGCCGCTTAATAATTTAAGTGTTTTAAAAACGTACACACTCTCCTAAAACGGTAATTATTTAAAACAATTTGATGTGGTGCAACTTTCAAAAGGTTTACCTGAGCCTCCTCAACAGATTGGCATTGCCAATGGCAGCTTCAACCTGGTTGATGATAAGCTCCTGCAAAAGTTCTTCCACAAGCAAGAGATCGCTTTCTTCAAACAATTCCTCTTTTTTGTCAATTCTTGGGTAATTACGTTCCTGCCTGAAAATGGGCCCCTGGATATGGGTCAGGGGACGGCCGCCGGCAAAAAACAGAAATTCAAGCTGAATGTAAACGCTGTTATTCGCCCTCCTGGGTCCGTTGTAGATGCCATAGCCGGTAATGTCTGTGTTGGTCCAGTGAATACCATCGGTAAAGCTCGGAGAGCTCCTTATTACAAGGATCGCATTTACCTCATACTCTTCTGCGATCTGCCTGAACCAGCTTTCCCTGAAATCCCTGAAGTCTGTGGCCCTGAGGTTTTCCCTGTTCTCTTCGTATACCCTGAAAAAGTCGTTGTCCATGGTGCAAAAATCCCACTTGGGGAAGTTCTGCTCCAGCAGTACCAGGGCAGTATCCGTGGCAAAAGCCCTGAAATCGGTTGTGGCGGCATATCGCTGAACAAAATTGTTTGCTTCGGAGCTGCCAACATAATGATGGGTTAAGCTATCTTCAATCAACACCATTACCCCAACATACCTGGAGTTCTGCGATTGCGCAGATGTATGAAGGATCAAAAAAAACAGCAAAAATACAACGGTCCTCATTTTATAAAAGATCTGTTAAGTATGGTTTTACAAATCTATTCATTTAACCGGAATTACTGCGGAAAATTAATTCTGCTTTAACACATTTAGAATTCTGCCACAAAGTTAAACCCATTCAGGGTTTTAATTAATCATTGCCAGAGATTTAGTTCTACAATACCTTATGCCCTACAGGCAAAATATCTGCACCTTTTTTATTACCTTGTAGCGGTTCAAGTATTGTAAGAAATGATAGTGTCCCCACCGATCTCTTACCGCGCAGCGGTTACACGTAAATGTCTTATTATGTCAAATAAGAACAAGTTCATTCAATTACTTTCTTTCGCCATTACCACCCTGAATCCCACAAACGGGGAAGGTCCATTATATTTCATTACGGATGTATTCTGTACATCATTTCCCAGGCAATTCCAGCTTCCACCAACGGCTATTCCTTTGGTATCAATCATCTCTGCAACATTTCCATTCATGTTGTAAAGGCCAGATGTGCCCGCCCAATAAGCATCAACGGGAGTGGCAATGGTAATTTTTGTTCCCGGTATCCCGTTTTCGTCAGTCTGGAAGAATCCATGTTTTCTGGAATTGGGGGCAATGCTTATTTGTTGTGTTTGCTGGTCGAATGATAAAAGTTCATTGGGAATATGCTTAAAGTTAGCCCGAAAACGTCCCTCTGTATCCCTAAGGTAGGGCGTGTTCCAGGAATAAGGCCGGTTTTCTCCTGCCTGCGCAGCACGCAACCACTCTGAATGTGTGGGCAAGCGAAAAACATACCTTGTGCCCGCTTCGGAATTGCTGTTGTGTTTTTCTGTCAGCCATTCACAAAATAATGTTGCTGCCTTATGGCTGATGTTTACCACCGGATGATTTTTGTAGGCAGGATGACGAAGATAGTTTTCCGCCAGTGGTTTTCCATACTCTGTATGGTTAATCCATTGTACGGTGTCTGGTAAAGCCAATTTGTATGCTGCGTCAAGGCCTTTGTCTTTAAGGTCATTCAGAAATGCCAGGTAATCAGTGTTGGATAATTCATATCTGGATATCCAGAAAGGGCTCACCGCAATGGTGTCATCATTAATAATGGCGATACCTTCGGGAATATACACAAAATTATCCCCGATAGCATTGGGTGCTTTTTGGGTTGTTTCTTTTTTTGATGCGCATGAATGAACGAACAATGTAAGTGTTAAAAGGATCAGCAGATAGTTGGTGTTTTTCATTTTTTGAAAGATTTTTTGGGTTGCAGGTTCTCAATTAATCCTGGTATTTATTTTTCTTTTATAGGGTTTCAGAATCTGATATCCCAGACTTTTACCTGTTTTGCATCAAGGGTGGTTTCAAGGTTCAGGACATTGTTTCTCGCCCTGGATTGGGTTTCGGTGCCGGTAATCACATCCCTGATGCGGTGATTGCCATTGCGGGGTGTTTTCAGCTCTACCGATACGTTTTCCTGGCTATTGCTGTGGTTGATCAGGTACAGCACAAACCCATTGTCATTATCCTGCAGCCTTACTTCCACATAGTTTTCTTTATTGCCATCATGCGAACTTGTAAAAGGCCTTACAATTCCTGCCCAGTTGATAAGGTTCATAAAAAACTGTTCATTGGCGGGAACAGGGTCCGGGTGGTTGGCCATTCCCAGGAATGTACCCACCAGCATGGCCTCGCCCTGGCCGTATTTTGCACTTACGATTGCCGGCATACCGTCATCAAGCCGGGCAAGGATGTCGATCTCCCGGTTTTCGAGTGGTGTTACCGACTTTTTGTATAGAGAGCCACTCAGCATATGACCGGCTTCCAGGTTGGATGTGGCAGGGTGAAGGTTGTTTACAATTTCAATGTTTATTGGCGTATTCTCACGAAGCCTCACCTCATGCTCGCGCACGCCAAAGACCTCATGAAGTCCGAGCCCTGGAATTATCTCCGATGCATAGCCCCTCTCATCGTTCCAGCCAATTCTGGCCTCGGCAAGAACATACCCGCCCCCTTCCACAAATGCGCTTATCCCTTCGGCTGCCTCCCTGGTGATCATTATGGGCCAGGGAATAATAACCAGTTTGTACTGTGAGAGGTCTTGCTTTTCAAGATGATGCCTGTGAATAAAATCCACCGGCACATTGTGGTCGGCAAAAGCCCTGAAATAGCCGATGAGCGAATTGGTGTGGGCACCCGGGTAATCACGGCGCTGCATTCCGCCCACCATTTGCGACAGGGGGTTGTAAACTATGCCGATCTCTGCCTTTACGGGGGTGGACGACAAAAACAGTTCCTGATTCTCATTCACAACCGATGCAATTTCACCGGCATGGACCGCCCTTTCGGTAAGGGTTCCGTCAAGGTTTATCAATCCGTACCCTCCAGCCTCATATCCTGACGACATGGGGTAATAGGCATAGATGTTTACCCCTTTTGCTCCCTTGGCAATGGCTGACCATGCCCATATCCGGTGGTCATCGGGTACCACCGGGTCGCTGATCAGCAAGGCAATGGTACCATGACCGGCCTGCAGCTCACCCACGTACCAGCCCCCTTTTTCCCGGTTGGCACTACGGGTAAAATCCATCACAGTGCGCAGGGTGGTAACTGACCAGTGGCGCTCGGGATGGTTATGCTTGGGATAAAGGGATACGCCATAGAAATCGAGGGGCTCAGCCATCATAAAGTCGTCGGTGGCTCCTGCTCCTACGTAAGGAGATTGAAACAGCGATGCACCCACGGCATGTGCTGTTATCATGTTATGGGGGTCGCCCCGGCGGATGGCCTCATAGCGGGCTCTCATGTCTTCAACCAGCTTCTCGTAGATAAATGTTTTCCAGTCGATAAAGTCGGTATAGCTGAGAATAGTGCTGAAGCGGGGAGGGTCCACCTGTTCCCATGCGGTGAAATTGCGGTACCAGGCCCTGTTGAGTTCATCCAGATCACCGTATTTGTCACTTAGCCAGTTCCTGAAGCGCGCCCTGGTGCCAGGGCAGAAGCAGAACTGTACATTGGGGACATAGTCCAGGTGGGCCCAGTTGATGATGTGGGGCTCGCTCCAGAGGTCCCACCCGAAAAAGCTGGGATAGGAAGAAGCCACTTTGGCCGTTTCGGTGTAGAAATTCAATACAGCCTCCTCCACATCGGCATTGTCGGTGCAGGCCCCCGGAGCCGATTGCGGGTAGACCTTAATGCCGCTCTGGGTTTCAAACAAAGCGTGGGGGAAATCCTCAGCCACCCAGTCCGGTGCAGAGTCAACATACATCTGGATAAATACCCTTAGCCCAACCTCCTCAGCCAGTCTCATGAGCAGGTGGAGGTTTTCGAAATTGTACCGGCCCCGTACAGGCTCGCATTTAGCCCATTCCACCCAGGTGCGCACCGTATTGAATCCAAGTGCTTTGATCTGTTTCAGGTCGCGACGCCATTCTTCCTCCGATTGGGGAGTTATTTCAGAAAGCATGGGGGCGCGGGCAGTGCCTCCGCTGTACCATACAGAAAAAGGGAAAAACTCAGGCATCACCTGGTCTTTGGGAGGGCTGGCAGCCAGAATCGTTGCAACGAGTGAGGCGGCAAACACCAGCATAAGTCTTTTTGTAGTCATAGCATTGATTTTGAGTTTTGAAGCAATCCGCTTTTTTTGGGTGATCGTGTGGCGGGTTAGTTTTCCTTAATGCCCAAAAATAAGCAAAAAATTCAATGGATTTCAATTAGATTCTTACTGTTAATTCAGTTTTCAGCCATTGAAGAGCTTCGTTTTGATGGTGTGGCCTCTTGGCTGAAAAGATGCAATACCTGTCTTTTTACCGGAAGATTTCCCATGCAGGGGAGGGTGCCATGAATATGGGGTTGAAGCTTTGTAGCATGGCGTTGAAAAACCTCCTTTTTTCCTCTCGCAGGGGCACAGAGACGCAGTTTTGAAAATCACTTTGTGATTTTTTGGGGAGCTTACCATACCATGTTACCACACGTTTTTATTTTATTTCCTTTATTTGATCTGATAATTTTGCTAATTCTGAGGGCCGAAATGTTTTTTGTATCAGTACATTTCCATTTTCACCAATCAGGGCATAATGCGGAATTCCGTTTATTGATAATAGGCTATTCAATTCCCTTCGTAAATTATGATTAGCCCTTACATGGTATCCTTCCAAATTGTAAAATATAATCATATTCTGCCACTGTTCATCTTCACGGTCTCTATCTAAGCTTATATACAACTTTTGAATGTTCTCAGCGGACAAGAACTCTTTTAATTCTTCATTATACTCAAATTCTTTTTTACACCAGCCACAAGTTGTTGACCAGAGACCAATAAATACCTTTTGTCCGTTAAATCTGGATATCAATTCACTAAATGATTCTATTTCAGAATAATTCTCAATCAATAGCATTTTATCAGAAAACCCTTTGTCTGCTTTTTTGTGAAACATTGCTATCTCATAAATTGGTCTTTGCAAGTGCTCTGAAAATTCACTTCCAGGAAATGATTCTTTGAATTGCTCATACATGTCAATCAATTCCTTTTCATACCTTTTTTGGAATGCATGAAAATAGATATAAGCAGCATTGTGAAATTCCAGATTTGATGGGTCAAGGTGCTCGTTTGCGTTTATGAGATTTCGGGTGTGCCTTAGCCCTTTTTCACCATACT
>RECE01000107.1 GCA_007694165.1 Bacteroidota bacterium | reverse complement strand
AAAAAATCGTACTTTTGCCCGACAAAAAATTCATGACTGAATGATGATTTTTCGGGGCATACAAATACCGGCAGGCACACTGAAAACCATTTTCAGGGCATTCAAATACCCTAATTACCGGCTTTATTATTACGGGCAGAGCATATCACTGATTGGAGTGTGGGTGCAGAATATCGCCATGGGCTGGCTTTTGTACCGGCTCACAGGCTCGGCCTTGCTGCTGGGTACGGTCGCTTTTGCTCAACAGATACCCTCGTTGTTTATCATGCCCTTTGCCGGCGTGCTGGCCGACCGGTTTGACCGTCGCAAAGTAATCATCATTTCGCAGGCTGCAGCCATGCTGGTGGCCTTCTTTCTTGCTTTTGTTGTTCTTACCGATATTGTTACCATTCCCATGATCATTATCCTGGCAGCGGTCAACGGGATCATTCTTGCTTTCGATACCCCTTTTCGCAACTCCTTTGTGCCGGATATGATTACCCAAAAGGAGGACCTGGGAAATGCTATCGCCCTTAACTCATCCCTTTACAACCTTGCACGGTTTATTGGGCCACCCATCGGAGGTGTGCTCATCGCATGGGTAGGCGAGGGTTGGTGTTTTTTTATCAATGGGGTGAGTTTTCTTGCGGTGCTGGGCTGTTTGTTTGCCATGAAGGTAGAAAAGCAGAAAGCACGATTGCGAAAAGCTTCCATACTCTATGAGTTAAAGGAGGGGATAAGCTATGCCTTCCATTACAAAGCCATCCGGTATCTTTTAATGTTGGTGATGTTCAGTAGTTTTTTCGGATTGCCCTTTCAGGCTTTGTTGCCGGTTTTCGCTGCCGACGTGCTGGATGGTGGTTCTGAGTTGCTGGGACTTCTGACGGGTGCATTGGGCCTGGGTGCTCTTACAGGTGCGCTCTGGCTGGCATCACGGCAAAGGGTTCATACCATACCGGTATCAATTTTTCGGGCGGCATTGCTTTTTGCTTTGGCGCTGGGAATTTTTGCGCTTTCGCCGGTTAAACTGCTTTCCTTCGTTATGATGGCGGGCACCGGCTTTGGAATGATTGTTCTCTTCAACAGCACCAATACCCTTATTCAAACCATTGCCGACGAAGAAAAGCGCGGCAGGGTAGTGGCATTGTACAGCCTTTCCTTTATGGGAATTACTCCATTGGGCAGCCTTGCTGCGGGATGGCTGGCCGAGTATATTGGTGTGCCCTGGACCGTTTTTTCTTTTTCGCTGGTTTGTATAGTATCGGCTCTTCTTTATGGTTCGCGGGTGAAAGTGGTTTTCAGAAGGGTTGCACGAAAAATCAAGGAATTGTAACCCAGTCCATAGCTCTTCTTTATTGTCCCAATCCATGGGGCATTGGCTGGATTTGACTGCGTTGAAATTACCCTTCAACCTTACTTTATAACCAGTGATTCCAGTCAAACCCGCCAGATAAATGCTCATTTTTACATGTATTCGAAATGATTCGTTCAGTGCTGGCACTTAGAAAAATTTATCAAAATTAGCAACTGGATGGTATTGTTAAGCTCTCTCAACTTTTATATGTTTGTAGCCTGACAGGAAAATACAGGGAATTGGAAAGAAATTATTATCTTGTTGAATCATTCTATTAACATTGTCCCAAAACACATTTTATTATGAGAAAATCGCTACAATCTGCTTCTTTTGCTGTAATCTTCTTCTTTATGGCTTTTCAGGCCGTTAGCCAGGAAGTGGTTTCTTCTGCGGGAAACTACCATGAAAGTGAAACCATGTCGATAAGCTGGACATTGGGTGAAACTGTAACAGAAACATTCACCGCCGGAGAGCTGATATTAACCCAGGGTTTTCAGCAACCTACGCTAATAGTGGTTTCTGTTGACGAACTGGCTGATTTTGACCTAACCGTGACAGCTTTTCCCAACCCTACTGCTGACATTCTCACTGTAAAGCTCGAAAACCATAATTATGATAAGGTTTCGTATACACTTTACGATATGTCAGGTCGCTTGTTTACTTCCGGAGATTTTAGCGGAAGTGAAGAGCGGATTTCTTTTACCTCCTTAAAGTCGGGCGTTTATTTCCTTACCATCATGGTAGAAGGAAAAGAGGCGCGCACCCTTAAAATATTGAAGCAATAAACTGATACTCCGGTTTCAGGAGACTTTCTGCTTTCCTTTCATTTGTTAGCCTTGTTCATAACAGGTTAACTAACTGTACCCAATAATCAGATCTTTTAGTCTTGAACTAAATTAATCAACTTCTGATTGCCATTTACAAACCCAAAAAACAGACACATGAAGAGAATTTTAACGCTAATAGGTCTTGCAATTGCAGGCTTTACCCTAATAGGGCAGAACAGTTCCGGTTTTTCAGAAGCACCGGACGCAAGAAATGAATTTCCATCTGAGGTAACCCTATCCATAGAAAGACCCCCGGCTGGCAGCAGTAAATTGCAACCCGGTCAGGCACAACAGGGTTTTAAAAACAATACGATCGGTTATGCATGGGATATCCTGCCCGGTACAAGTACCCCCGAAGGTCCCGTGTTTGTGGACCTTGCAACAGCTGCCATTACCTCCATTAAGGAAGTGAGCACTGAAATCATTTGGATGTCAGGCGCCGATATGGTGGGCGAAACCTGGTATGCTGTAAACCATGACAACGTCAATTCGGGTTTATACATCCTTGAAACCACAACAGGAAGTTATGATTTGGTAGGACAAACAGGCCACACGATGACAGGTCTGGCTTATGACGTCACTACCGAAACACTCTTCGCTTCAGCCATTACGGGAGGAAACAGTTATTTGTATTCATTGAATATTTCCAATGGAGAAGCCACACTCGTGGGGCAGATTGGTTCCGGAGTTATCATTGGTATAGCAGCTGATGGGCTCGGAAACATATACGGTATCAGCCTTTCCAACAACAGCCTGTATTCCATCAACCGCATAACCGGTGCAGGTACGCTGGTGGGTGGTCTTGGTATCAATATCAACTTTGCCCAGGATATCGCTTTCGACCGCGACAATAATATTCTGTATGGGACTCTGTATACCAATGTTGGAGGGCTTTATACGATAAACGTTGAAAACGGTGACGCTACACGGGTGGGTTTTCTTTACACTGAACTTGCCGGTTTAGCTATTCCTTATAGTCTTTCCAATGATGGTGCTCCTGGTGCTGTAGCCAATCTGACTGCTGTGCCCGATCCTGATGGTGAACTTGAGGTAGAACTCTCCTGGACCAATCCCACGCAGCAAGTGGATGGTGATCCGCTAACTGAGCTGACTGCCATTTACATAGAACGCAGCGGCGAGATAATAGACTCCATCATGAACCCTGTAACCGGGCAACCCGGAACTTATACCGATAACAGTGTAACAGAAACCGGAGCTTACCTATACAGCGTTTTTGGCGTCAATAGTGCCGGCAATGGTCTGAAAACCTTCAGGCTGGTGTTTGTGGGTAATGATGTTCCTGCGGCACCGGGCGATGTTACCCTGACCTCCCAGGGACAGGATGGCTTTGTTACCTGGACAGCTCCCACTGAAGGATTGAACGGGGGAAGCTTTGATGGTGAAGGTTTGCATTACTCTATTTTGAGAATGCCGGATGAAATTCCGGTGGCAGATAACATAACCGAAACAGAGTTTCTTGATGATTTGGTTACTGTGACCGGCTATTACTGGTATATCGTTACTGCTTACAATGATGCGGGAGCAGGAGGTAGCGCGGCATCCAACGTTGAATTGCTCAGCGCTGATGATGTATTGATGTACGAACCTTTTGATTATCCTGTAGATGCATTACCGTCCAATTGGCAACTTACCGGAACAGTTATTCACAACTGGAAAATAAGCAATACTTTCAATGCAGGGGGCATGGCTCCCGAGCTCAGGATGCATTGGGCAAGCCCGGCCAACACCGGTCTCAGCCGCGTTGTTTCCGACCCCATTGACGTAGAAGATCTTGAGTCTGTTCGTTTTACTTACAGGATGTACCTGGATAGTTATAATCCCGGTTTGGGTGAGGTTATCGGAATTGATGTAAGCTATGATGATGGCAATACCTGGAGTGATATCTGGGAAACAGAAATTGAAGGCGATATAGGACCAGACGTGTTTGAACTGTATTTTGACGTGCCTGATGGTTCTACAGAGATGAGGCTGGGATTCCGTTTCGACGGTGTTTCCAATAATATTACCCAGTGGTGTATTGATGAACTTTTGCTGGAAGCGGTTGTGGACAACAGGCTTACAGTAGCTTCGGTTAAGGGGAAGAAATACCCTTCGGCCGAAAAAGAAAATGTTTATCGCATTGCCATAAACAATACCGGGTTTAACACCCAGGACGATTATACCGTTAAATTGATGAAGGGAGATAACGTGGAATTAGCTTCTGTTAGCGGAGATCCTATCGCTTTCGGAGAAAGCCTGACCTATGAACTCACCTGGATTCCTGATGCTTCGGATGAAGGTCCCATGGTAATTTATGGGTTTGTTCAGTTTGAAAATGATGGTTTTACCGGCACCAACATGTCTGCCCCATTTGTTATCAGGGTATTACCCACAGATGAATGGTCTTCAGATATTGGTGAAGGAATGATTACTGATGTGGGACCACTGGTGTTTGGCAGTGCCCATAGTTTGCAGCAAACCCTTTACTATCCTCACGAGATGGGAATGGGAGGTGGTCAGATAACGGGCATCGAAATTACCAATCACTTTAATGATGATCTCAACGAGCAAACTTTTACGGTTTGGGTGGGTGAAACAGAACTGGATGACTTGAGCAGCGGATGGATAGATCCGGCAACTTTGCAACAGGTATATTCAGGCTCTATGGATTTTCCAGGAGGTATAAATGAGATAATGATCCCCTTCGATGCTCCTTACGAGTACAATGGCGCAAACCTTGTTGTTTATTTCCACAAGGCAGCCCCGGCCTGGTCTCCCATGAAGTTTTTCCATAACTCACTGGATGAGGGGTCACAAAGAACCCGTCGTGCCCGCCGGGCATCTCCCGCTTATAATCCGCTGACACCACCGGCCACCGGTACTACATTGCATGATGTATTCCCCAATGTAACCATGCTCTTTACCACCGAAGGCCTCGGAGGGCTGGCAGGCACTGTTACTGATGGTGTAGCCCCGGTTCAGGGTGTAAATGTCAAGGTAATGGGTACTCCCGTGGCAACCCTAAGTGGCAACGACGGAAGCTATTCTGTACCGTTTATCAGCCCGGGAACCTACGATATCGAATTCACCCGAAATGGCTATGACACTCTCGTAGTAGAGAATATTACCATCATAACCGATGAAACTACCCTTCTTGATGTTGAGCTGACTGCTGTTGACCAGTATTCAGTCTCGGGAATAGTACAGGGAAATGATGGTGTATTGCTAGAAAATGCCCTTGTTGTTATGGAAGGGTACAATGATTACAGTACACACACCGATGATGCCGGTGAATTTCTTTTCGATGAAATATTCCAGGGGCTATACACTATTACAGTGATAGCGGAAGGGTATGAAGAGTATGTACAGGAGAATATTGCAGTAAACGATCATCTGGACCTGGGAGTTATTGAAGTAACCGAAATTATTGTTGCTCCGGGATTGCTGGAAGTGCAAACGGAAGGGCTCCCCGGTGGAAGTGCCCTTTTCAGCTGGTCTGAGAATGCATTCAGAGAATTCCGCTTTGATGATGGAACGGCTACCGGCCAGATAGGCTCATCGCAGGGAACTTACAATACTGTATTGGGTGCTGCTCACCGGCACGATGCCGTGCTTGCTGAGATATCATGGTTCCTCACAGACAATGCCGGTCCTCATCACATGGTTAAGGTATGGGTATTTGGACTGGATGAAAATGGCATGCCCGATCGCAATGAAGTGCTTTATGAAGCAGAAGATATTGCCAATACCGACATGCAATGGAATACGTATGAATTTACACAACCGGTAGAAGCTCCCAATGGCTTTATGATTGGGCTTGGATACAATGGATTCATTGCTTTGGGAACCGATTCTGGTACCCATGACCAATGGCCATTCCAACCCAATACCAATTTTGCCTCACTGAACATTACCACAGACGATTTTGCTCCCATCGAAACCATGGGCGATTTTTCCGGCAACTTCCTCATCCGTGCATGGGGTGAAGACTTTGGCGAGATTGAATGGGAAAATCCTGTGAAAGGACAGACAGATGTTCCGGTTTTGGCCTTTACAAACATACCTCTTCCGGGAGCGATTCATGCAGGTACTCCGGAATACAGCCATGTTTTTGACGCTGCAAAGGTTCTTGTTGGATTTAATGTTTTTCTGGATGGAGAGCTTCAGGCTGAGGAAATTATTGCTACAGAATACCTTTTTGAAAACCTGACAGAAGGTTATTATACAGCAGGTGTTCAGTCTGTGTTTACCACCGGTGAGTCTGAAATTGTAACCATCGATTTTGAAATCGTTGATATACTTGATGCAACTATTATTGTTACCACCAACTCCGGCGATAGCCCTGAAGGAGCATTGGTTACACTGGTGCATCAGGATATGGATGACATGATATATAGCCAGGAAGCCGGCAGTGATGGTGAAGTACATTTCCCCGATATTCACCCCGGCATGTACACCCTTAGTGTGGTATTGGAAGGATTTTATGGTTATGTAGTTGAAGACATTGATATTCAGGAGTCATTTACCTACACAGCTGAGCTGGAAGAAATCATTGAACTTCCCTATGGGCTTGTGGTGGAAACGGAAGGCTTACCTCATGGCGAGGCCTTGCTGATGTGGAATCAAACCCCGGGTAAAGCTTTGGAGGGATACAACGTTTTTCTTGATGATGATTTGGTAGCTGAAGAATTAGTGGGAACCCAATACCTGTTTACGGGATTGGCAGCAGGCGACTATACTGCAGGCGTACAATCTGTTTATACCACAGGAACTTCAGATATTGTCACCATTGATTTTGTTATTTCTACGGATGTGGGTACAATTGATATTCATGAAAACTTCCTTACCCTTTACCCCAATCCTGCGAGCGATAATGTGATGCTGAGAAGTGATCTTGTGATCAGAATGGTGTCAGTAAAAGATGTGAGTGGCAGGGTTGTTTATACTTCTGTTGCAGAAGCGGAAGAATATCAACTTGATGTCAGTTCCCTGGGCAATGGAATCTATTTTGTGGAGGTTGTTACTTCGTCAGGTATCTCAGTTCTGAAAATGCAGGTGCAGAAATAAAAAA
>RECE01000304.1 GCA_007694165.1 Bacteroidota bacterium | reverse complement strand
TGAATTGGAAAATCAAACGAAAATAAAGCCAGTAATTAAAGGCGCGTAGCGCTGATATTATTGGATTTTCATGACAAAACATAGTCAGCATGCTATCAGGCAACTACAAAAAATAAACACCTGAAAACAAAAAACCAACAGACCATGATCATTGCTCAAATTAAAGATGTAGTCCTTCGTGAATTGGAAGAATCGGATCTTCCAAAACTTGCAGAATATGCAAATAACGAGAAGGTGAGTGTAAATCTCAGAGATGCTTTTCCCAGTCCTTACACAATTGAGGATGCACGGGGATTTCTCAAAATGGTAGAAAAGCAAAATCCAAAGACAGTTTTTGCCATAGAATATGAGGGAAATTATGTTGGAAATATTAGTTTGTCTGTTGGAGATGATGTGTACAGAAACAGTGCTGAAATAGGGTATTTTATTGGAGAACCCTTTTGGAACAAGGGGATTACAACAAAAGCAGTAAATATGATGACTGATTTTGGTTTTAATACATTAGGCGTTGTGAGGATACATACCGGTGTCTTTGAGTTTAACAAATCTTCTCAACGGGTATTGGAAAAATGTGGTTTTGAAAAAGAAGGGGTTTTTAAGCAGGCCATTACCAAAAATGGCAGTATGTTCAATGAAATAAGATACGCTAAAACAATTGCCAATGTCTAAGGATGTCCTGGTAATCAGGGAGATAAAAAGTGAAGAAACAGCTTTTCTCAAAGAAGCTTTGTACGGGGCCATTTATGTGCCGGCAGGTAAAGAGCCACTTCCCAAAGAAATCATTGAACTACCCCAACTCAACAGATACATCTCGGGTTTTGGGCGCGAGGATGATTTCTGTCTTGTAGCCGAACAAGATGGATTGGTAATCGGAGCCATCTGGATAAGAGTTTTTCCGGAAGCGGATAAAGGATACGGATATGTTGATGAATCTACACCTGAATTGAGCATGTCGGTTCTGGAAGAATACAGAAATAAGGAGATTGGTACCCAATTGCTGAATGCAATGATTGCGAATATCGAAAAAATGCCCTGGCAACAGGTTTCCTTAAGTGTCGATAAAGAAAATTATGCTTTTGGGTTATATAAAAAACATGGATTTGTGGTTTATAGCGAAACCCATGATTCGGTAACAATGGTAAGAAAAACGGTTAAAGACGCCTGTTGATGCGTTGAGAAATGCAAAAAAAAGAACCGAGCCATGACAATACTATTTACCCATACACACTGATAATTATTTTCGAACGAAAGATATTACAGCCGGTAAAAAAAGGCGCGTAGCGCTGACATTACTCCTTTTCACAATTCTTCTCTATACCCTTGATGCAATGGGGCAAGCTGACACCAAACCCGTTTCTGTGTTGCCCATCTCCTGAATCAATCGCAAAACTCCCCAACTCATTGGTTTTATTCCTGCGTTCATTGGTTTCTTATTGTATGTAAACCGCCCCTGCAATAGTTTTGCTCTATTCTAAGGTTTAACAATAAAAAAAGTAAACAATGAACAGAGAACTCGTATTTTTAAGAGCATTTGCATTGGCAACTGCCATCGGAATGATTTTCATAACAACATCTGCCTTCAAAGAAAAAAGCGGAAATCACAAATTCAGCGAAATTGATGTGGAAAGAATCAATATCGTAGAAAAAGACGGAACCGTAAAAATGATTATTACCAATGTGGAGCGTTTTCCAACGGGAACAGAAAGCATAAACGACAGACCCACCAATGAAACCCGCAAGAAACGCTCAGGGATGCTGTTTTTCAATGAAGACGGTATTGAATGTGGCGGCTTTATTTATGATGGACAAAAGACGGAGAACGGACACAGTTCGGGTCTGTCATTAACCTATGATCAATACGATGGAGATCAGGTGATGCAGTTGCTTACACAGGATCATCAGCAGGGAGATCAACGATTCGTCAGCAGCACCTTAGCATTCAATGACCGACCCGCCAAAGAATCGCAGCTCAGGACAATGGAAATAATGAAAGAGCTGGAAGAACTTCGTGAAACAGATCCGGAAGCCATGCAAGCAAAGTATAATGATTACAAGCAGCAAGGATTGCTGGGGGGAGTGCCACGCGTAATGCTCGGAAAATCCAGGAGTCAGAAAAACGGACTGTTTTTATTCGATGACCAGGGCGTGCCGCGGGCAATGTTTTATGTGGACAAAGAAAACAATGCCAGATTAGACTTCTATGATGAAAAAGGGAATGCCATTGCGTCGTTTCCTGAAAACAATAGTAATTGAGCGATTTCAAAAAAAGTCCTGTATTTTTACAGGACTTTTTTTGAATTACAGATTCACTGGCCCAACAATGAAAAACACTTTTATAAAAATAAAACAAAACAGGTTCTTTTTATTGTTTGTGCTTTTGTTTGCCTATGCGCAGTCGGTTCAGATTCGTATCTGGGTCAGGGGAGAGTTAAACTGGTATGTCTTCACCCCGGAAGCTGCTGTTACCACACTTATTGCTGCATGCATCCTGTTTTTTGTCATTGACTTTTTTATCCGGCACTGGCAGCATTCATCCGTATTCAGTACCCGGGAGGTATTGAAGATTTTCAGCACATCCCTGCTGGTGTATCTGCTGGTAATGAAAACAACAGGATTAATTCTCGCACTGATATTTGACACTTTCGAAAGGAATTTCAACAGCGAAACACTGATGCTATCCACATTTTCTGACTTAATGGATGGTTTTATCTACGGCAGTTTTTTCCTGGCATACCGCTATTACAAAAAGCACAAAAGTCACCAGGAGCAACTGGCAATGTATAATCAGCTGCTTTCCGAAAGCAAAATCAATCAACTCAAAACGCAGCTCAACCCCCATTTTCTGTTCAACAACCTGAACATTCTTGACCAATTGATTGAGGAGGATAAAGATAAAGCATCCGGATTTCTGAATGAATTTGCAGAAATTTACCGGTATGTCTTGCAGGTTTCTGACAAAAAACTCATACCCCTTGGTGAAGAGGTGGCTTTTGCCGTGAGCTACTTCAACCTGATAAAACACAAATATGGAAATGCCTATTTACTGGATATAGAAAACTCAAACCCGCAAGGAAACATCGTTCCCCTTACTTTGCAATTGCTTTTGGAAAATGCAGTGCAGCATAACCTGGGGACAGAGAAAAATCCTGTTCATATAAAAGTGGATTTCAACCAAAACCTAACCGTATCCAATAACCTCATTGCCAAACGCAACGCAAAATCCACATCAGGAAGAGCCCTAAACAATCTGAAAGAACAATACGCCCTGCTTACCCGACAGCAGATTGAAATTCTCAAATCTGAGGAAATGTTTTCCGTGGCGGTACCCATCATTTCAACACAGGAGCTATGATAAAAGTATTGATAATAGAGGACGAAATACCGGCAAGAAAAAAACTGAAAAGATTTCTTGACCAATTGGAAGCGCCCGTTGAAGTGGTAGCTGAAATGGATACTGTGGAAGGATCCATTGGTTTTCTTGAAAATGAAACTGTGGATTTGATATTTTCAGATATTGAATTGCTGGACGGTAATGCATTTGAAATATACAACCAGGTTTCAGTCAATTGTCCCATTATTTTCACCACAGCCTATGATCAATTCTGGATGGATGCTTTCGAAAGCAATGGAATAGAATATCTTTTAAAACCCTTTTCAAAAGAGCGTTTTCAAAAAGCCTGGAACAAGTTTTTGGTATTGAGAAAATCCGCTTCTGCCGACCATGATATCCTTGCAAACATCCGGCATTTAATTGAAAGCAGGCTCACCGAAAAATCCTACAGAAAGCGGTTTACGGTCAACTCACCCAGGGGAATATCCTTTTTGGAGGTTGATGACATTGCTTTTTTCGAAGCCAATGAAGGTGTTATATTTGCAATTGACACTTCAGGAAAAAAGCACTTAATCAACGAAACCACCTTAAAAGAAATTGAATCGCAACTCCATCCGTCAGATTTTTTCAGAATTAACCGCAGCGAATTAGTCAGCAAAAAACACCTCCAAAAAATAGAGCGCTACACCAAAAATTCGCTGGCCATAAAAATGAAAGGGCAAGAAAATTCCCTCAAAACAAGCCAAAGCAATACGGCATCTTTTCGTGAGTGGATTGAAAAGTAAAAGCGATGGCACTAAGAAGAATATGGCATAAAAACGCACGAATACCCCATAAATAAACATTCCTGACTTAGTCTGGTTACATTCGAAGTGAGGTTGGTGTTTTGGCGGGGTTATGAGATGAGTTGTCGATATGCAAAACCCCAAATAACGGAGTAATTTTTTAAACTACAATTATGGCTGAATTCAATGGCGCGATGATGCAATATTTCCACTGGTACTCCGCTGCCGACGGTACACTGTGGAAGCAATTAACAGAAAAAGCGGAAGAACTTGCAAAGGCAGGGATTACTTCCGTATGGCTTCCGCCGGCCTACAAGGGAATTGGAGGGGGCAATGATGTGGGGTACGGAGTATATGATCTTTTTGACCTGGGGGAGTTTGACCAGAAAGGGTCGGTGCGAACCAGGTATGGTACCCGCGATGAATACCTTCAGGCCATAAAAGCAGCCCAGAAGGCAGGGGTGAGGGTGTATGCCGATATTGTATTCAATCATAAGCTGGGCGCCGATCACCAGGAGGAGTTCAAAGCCACACCCTATAATCCCGAAAAACGCCTTCAGGCTATGGGTGAGCAGCAAACCATAAAAGCCTGGACCCATTTTACCTTTCCCGGTCGAAAAGGAAAATACTCTGAACTGCAATGGCACTGGTGGCATTTTAATGCCGCCGATTACAATGCACTGGATGAAGAAACCGATGCCATTTACCTTTTTGAAGGCAAGACTTTTGACGACAGCGTAGATCTGGAAAAGGGAAACTATGACTATCTGATGGGTTGCAACCTTGATATCAACAATCCTGATGTACAGAAAGAGTTGTTTTACTGGGGTGAGTGGTTTCTTGAAACTACCGGTGTTGACGGCTTCAGGTTCGATGCCGTGAAGCATGTAAAATCAAGTTTTTTCCTCGACTGGCTCAATCATATGCGCAAACATAGCAAACATGATCTGTTTGCCGTTGGCGAATACTGGTCGGGCAAAAGCGAAGCTTCCAAACATTTTATACAGCAAACCAACAGCAGTATGATGCTGTTTGATGTGGGGCTGCATTACAATTTTGCTGCCGCCGGTAAGCGAGGCAAGAATTATGATCTGCAAAAGATATTTGACAATACACTCGTATCAATACATCCCAACCTTGCTGTAACCCTGGTAAGCAATCATGACTCACAACCCCTTCAATCTCTTGAGTCGGTAGTTGAGCCCTGGTTTAAGCCATTGGCCTATGCCCTTATTTTGCTGCGCCGCGACGGCTATCCATGTGTGTTTGCCGCCGATTATTACGGGGCTTCCTATAAAGATACCGGCAAAGACGGAAAGGAATACGAAATCAATATGGCCAGTCATAAATGGATGATAGACAAGTTTCTGCAGGTGCGCCGCGACAATGCCTGGGGCGATCAGTATGATTATTTCGACCATCCCAATTGTGTGGGCTGGACCCGCACCGGCAAGGATGGTCATCCCGGAGGTGTGGCCGTACTTTTAAGCAATGGAAAAAATGGCAAAAAGTACATGGAAACCGGCTCGCCTGATACAACCTATTTTGATGTTACAGAGCATATAAATGAAACGGTAACTACCAACAACGATGGGTGGGGGGAATTCCATTGCAAAGCTGGATCTGTTTCTGTATGGGTCCCAAAGTAAAACTTCCTTGTATATAAATTGGTTTTGGAAAAGTAGCACCCGGCAGTCAGGATAAACATGATTGTTTCAGCCCACAGCCCTTTTTACCGCATACCTGCCAAAACGGTGTCGTATACGGTCCATGGCCTGGTAGAGGTTGACCATTTCGGGGGTGTCTTCAAAGAGTTGCAGCTGTTGCGAACCACTCACCAGGTGGCTCAGACGCACGCCCACCAGGCGTATGAGCATGCGGCGGGTGTAGAGCTTGAGAAAGAGTTCTTTGGCTGTTTGTATCAGCACATGGTCGAAAGCGGTATAAGGGATGCGCTTTTGCAGGGTGTGGGTGTCGAAGTTGGAGTAGCGGATTTTTATGGTGATGCAGGCAGTGAGCTTGTTTTTGCGACGCAGATCATAACACAATCCTTCCACCATGGATGTGAGCAGGTTGTTGATGCCGGCAATGTCGATGGTGTCCTGTTCGAAAGTGTGTTCGGTGCTCATGGATTTGCGTTCCCACTGGCTGTAAACGGGCGTGTTGTCGATGCCGCGAGCCCTTCGCCATATCTCAATGCCGTTTTTCCCCATCATCCGTTCCAGCATTTCCATGGGCATCTGTTGCAGCAGGGCTACTTTGTCGATGCCCAGGTTGCGCAGGTTGACGTAGGTTTTTTCCCCTATCATGGGTATTTTACGGATGGACAACGGCGCCAGGAAAGGGAGGATGCCTTGTTGCTCCACGTACAGCTCACCATTGGGTTTGGCTTCGCCGGTAGCCACCTTGGCCACGGTTTTGTTGGCCGAAAGTCCGAAGCTGATGGGCAGACCCGTTTCTTTGATGATGCGCTGGCGCAGTTCGTGGGTCCATTTCATGCTGCCAAAAAAGCGATCCATCCCCGTGATGTCGATGTAATGCTCATCAATGGAGGCTTTTTCATATAAGGGGGCTTTGTCGGCAATAACGTCCGTTACCAGTCCCGAATATTTGCTGTAAGATTCCATGTCGCCCCGTATTACCACCGCATTGGGGCACAGCTGTAAGGCCATCTTCATGGGCATGGCCGAGCGCACCCCGAAAAGGCGCGTCTCGTAGCTGCAGCTGGCCACCACACCCCGGCCCGACGTGCCGCCTATGATTACTGGCTTGCCCTGCAGGCTGCTGTTGAGCAGCCGCTCTACCGACACGAAAAATGTGTCGAGATCCAGATGTACGATATGTCGGTTTATGGTTTCCATGATAAATACTGAGAAATGATAAATACTGAGAAATGATAAATGATGAATGATGAATTCACCTTCGAGCTTCCAACCCTTTTACCTTCCACTTTCTTCCGTCTTCGGACTCCCGTCTAATCTTCTTGCGCTGACACCGGGATTTTTTTTTCAATCCAAAGTTATTTCGCAGCGCCGTTTTGTGCAGCATCTCGAAACCCGGGGTTGCGCTCCATAGCCTGTCGGCTATGTTGCTTCACCCCGGGCTATGATTATTCGAGCCCTTCAGGCTCATTTCACTTTTCACTTAACAACCGAATGCTTCCAGCTTCCAGCTTCCA
>RECE01000194.1 GCA_007694165.1 Bacteroidota bacterium | reverse complement strand
TTTGCAAGAGAATAATTGCTACAAACAGACAGACGGATCCATTCTGAATTACATCAGGTTAATATTTCATACTTCATTGCTCTCTCGTCAAGGGTGTTTCGGATAAGCTGCAGCTGAGAGGTGTCCTGCAGGTTGAAAGTAATGGTAACCATAACAAAACCCACCGGAACACTTGTTATAGATCGTTCGTGAGAGATGTCATAAATATTGGCCCGGATTTTTTCCAGGATGCTCACAATCCCTTTCAATTCACCGGCCATATCGGGAATAAGCACCGCAATGCGGGCGCGCAACCCTTCTTCCATCATCCCTTTTTCCAGTATTTGCTCAAGAATTCCCATATTGGCATTTCCTCCGCTGATTATGGGAATTACATTTCGGTTTCTCAGGTCCGTTTTTTTATGCAAAACGGCAGCCATCGCGGCAGCTCCTGAGGGTTCTGTGAGGATTTTGGCACGTTGAAGCAGCAGGTATGCCGTATGGGCAATTTCTGCATCATTCACCACCAGAAGCTCATCCACATATTTCTTTGTAGCTTCAAAGTTGAGTTTGCCGGGGGTTTTTACGGCAATACCATCGGCAATGGTGCTAACAGACTTGAGGGTGCTGGGTTTTCCGTCTGTTATCGACTGCTTCATTGATTGGGCGCCGGCAGCTTCCACCCCGATAATTCGTATATCGGGATTCATTTCCTTGAGCGCAATGGCAATCCCGGCTATCATACCGCCGCCCCCTATGGGCACCAGCACATCGTCGATAGTATCGAGCTGGTTAAAAAGTTCCAGTCCAATGGTTCCCTGTCCGGCAATGATATGGGGATCATCAAAAGGGTGGACGAAAGTAGCACCCGATTCTTCCCTGAACTTCATGGCAGCCGCAAACGCATCATCAAATGTATCGCCCGTGAGCACCACCTCTGCCCCGTAAGCCCGTGTTGCAATTACTTTGAGCGGAGGGGTGAAAACCGGCATAAAGACTGTTGCTTTTACCCCTTTGATGTTTGCTGCATAAGCAACACCCTGGGCATGATTGCCTGCAGATGCACAAACCACTCCCTTGTCAAGCTCTTCCTGGCTCATGCAACTTAGTTTGTTGTATGCTCCCCGCACCTTGAAAGAGCCCGTGGATTGCATGTTTTCAAGTTTCATAAAAACATTGGCCCCCGACATGGCCGAAAAAGATTTGGTGTGTTCCAGCGGAGTCACTTTTACCACTCCTTTCAGGCGGGTTTGGGCTTTAATAATATCAGACAATTCAGGTAGTTTGCTCATATTCCTCTTTTGTTTATACAGATGGTGCAAAAATAGACAAAAGTCTGCTATGTAGTTACTTTTACTTACATAGAAACAATCATTCATTCATAAACAAACGGCATACGTTTGCGTTTTAATTCGTAGCTTTGAAAGAAGTTTTATGGCACAACCATTTCAACTGAAAAAAATGAAACGACGCTACCTGCTAACATCCATTATTCTATTCTTTATTGTGTCTTCCTGCAGTGAGGCAACCCGTGAGGGAGATAATTCAGAAAGCATACAACCCGTGATGACAGCAGAAACACAAATCCGCAACCTGTCGGATACCCGGACTGTTTCTGCCCCTGTAATTGCCTACAAACGGATATACATAACCGCAAGAACCGCCGGACAGGTGCTGGAAGTAAATTTTGAAGAAGGAGATCTGGTGCGCAGGGGGCAGGTGCTGGCCCGGCTTGATACCCGCAGGCAGGAAGCGCAACTGCGAAATGCTCAGGCCCGCCTGGTAGAAGCGCAACAACACTATAACCGACAGAAAACCCTTTTTGATGAACAGGTCATTACCGCTGCAGAGTTTGAAAATGCCACCCTGATGCTCGAACAAGCTGAAAGTGATGTGCAGTTTCAAAAAGTAGAAGTTGATTTGGGCATCATTACCTCTCCCATTAATGCTGTTGTCTCCGCCCGGTTGATAGAACCTGGAACAACCGCAAACACCAACGATCGGCTTTTTACCATTGAAGACCATGATTTGCTGGTAGTACGCCCGGCCCTTTCAGAGCTGGATGTGGCACAGCTGGAAAAAGGACAACATCTGGATTTGATGTTTGATGTAATGGGACAAGATCCCTACCCCGGCACCATCAGAAGAATCTTTCCGGCAGCAGATGCCATTACCCGCCTTTTTACCGTGGAAGTGGAAATACACCAGGATGAAATTCCTCAAAAAGTAAGACCGGGATACCTGGTACGCACCCGGTTTACCCTTGACAACAGGACCGATGTGGTGACAGTTCCCAATGAAGCCATTGTGAAAAAAGACAACAAATCTTTTGTATTCATAATCCGTGATGAGAGGGCTCATGAAACCGAGGTAGAAACAGGCATAGAGAGAGACGGGTTTACAGAAATAATTTCCGGATTGCAAAAGGGCGAAAACGTTGCTGCCGGCAATATTTCAAGACTTAAAAACGAGAGCAAGGTAGTGGTAACAGGAACTTTCAAAAGATTTGGTTTCAGGGAATAGCTCCCCAAAAAAGTATTGAGTACAGAAGGTTTAAAAAACCCAACCTTCGTTTCAGAATAAAAAGCAACCCCAATGGCTGAAACAAGAAAAGAAAAAGGCATTTCCTCCTGGTCTGTTAACCATCCCATAGGCACTATGGCGCTGGCTATCATCCTCATTGTGGTGGGAATTTTGTTTTCGGGGCGCCTCCCCCTGAGCCTGCTCCCGGAGGTAGAATACCCTCATATCAGGGTGGTAGTAAATTATCCCGGAGTTACCCCTGAGGTAATCGAAGAGCAGCTAACACGGGTTCTTGAGCAAAACCTGTCGGCTACCGAAAACCTGGTAGAGATCCATGGACGGGCATCAGAAGGGCGCACGTATATTGAAATGTTTTTTGATATTGGCACCGATACCGATGTGGCATTGCAGAACGCTGCACGCCAGCTGGAGCGCGCAAGAGCACAGCTGCCCCAGGGCATTGATCCACCGCGGTTGATGAAAATGGACCCGTCGCAGACTGCCATTTATGAACTTGCTTTCAGCAGCCCCGTGCGTTCGTCCATTGAGTTGCGCGAATGGATTGACCAGCGATTACTCCCCCAGTTGCTCACTGTTTCCGGCACAGGCACCATTGAGGTTGCAGGAGGGAAACTCAGGGAAATAGATGTAGTTATTGACCCCGAAAGGATGCGATCGTACAATCTCAACCTTACCCATATTACCCAAACCCTTGCCGGCCGTAACGTGGATATTGCCTCGGGCAACATTACCTCTTCTGAATATGATGTACTGGCCCGCACGGAGAGCCGCTACCGCGATGCAGCACAGGTGGCAAACACCCTCATAACCATACCGGGATCTAATAAAAACATAAGACTTTCAGACCTGGCAAATGTGAGTGACAGCCACCGCGAACAAAGGTTGTTTGCCCGTCATAACGGTGATGAGGCGGTACAGGTCTCTATCATGAAGCAACCTGATGCCAATACAGTGGAGGTAATCACCGGGATTGAAAATACCATGAAAAGGCTTAAAGAGTCTGGCTTTATCACACCGGACATATCTTATGAAACCATCCGCAATGAATCCTTTTTTATCCGAGCGGCCATTCGTTCAGTAAGTTCGGCTGCAGTTTTTGGAGGTTTACTGGCCATGCTGGTCATACTTCTGTTCCTGGGAAGTTTGCGACGCTCACTTATCATTGGACTGACGCTGCCCATCGCTATTATTGGCACTTTTCTGCTTATGAATCTCAGCGGGCTGAGCCTGAATGTTCTCAGTCTGGGTGGTCTTGCCCTGGGTGTAGGATTGTTGCTGGACAATGGCCTGGTAATGCTCGAAAACATCTACCGGCACCAGAAGGATCTGCAGAAAAACCCAAAGGAGGCGGCCCATGAAGGAGCTGCCGAAGTGCGCAGTGCAATCATTGCTGGCACCATGACCAATTTTGCAGCAGTGGCTCCATTTCTTTTGCTTACGGGGCTTGCAGCCCTTATTTTCCGTGAGTTGATTCTTACCATTACCTTTTCCATATTTTTGTCTTTGCTGCTGGCCCTTACCCTGGTGCCTTCACTGGCTTCATTGCTGGGTTCAGGCAAAAAAAACAGCAACCTGAGCCAGACCCTTTTGTTCAAAAAATTTAACCAGGGCTTCGAAAGCCTGCAAAGCAAATACAAAACCGGACTGCCGGGGGTTATTAACAGAAAATGGGTACTGCTTGGCATTTCTTCGCTGGTATTAGCAGGGTCTGTGTGGCTTATGCAAGGAATAGGAAGTGAGTTTTTGCCTCCGGTTGACGATGGTCGCATCACCATGCGATTTGTATTGCCCCTGGGCACAGCTCCAATACCCACCCACGAAGTGGCAACCCTCATTGAAGAGAAAATCGAAGAGATGCCCCATGTAGAAACTGTTTATGCCACTGCCGGAGGGTACTTTCGGGGTGGCCAGATTTCAATCAGAGGAGGCATGATCGATATGGTGGTGCAACTTACGCCCTTGAGCGACCGACGGGGTTATACGGCAGAGCGATGGGTAAGTGAGTTTTCTCAAAAAGCAGATGAGCTGGGAATTTCTTTCATCCAGCAGCGCATCCGTGGCCCGCGCCTGGAAGGGCTGCGCACAAGTATGGTGGATGATGATATTTCGGTGGGAATTGTAGGCAACGACCTGCATGTACTGGATATGACTGCAAGAGATGTACTGGAATATGTAAGACAGGTAGAGGGTGTAGGAAGTGCACAAGTGGGCAGAGATGAACGTATACCACAGGTCATTATTCGCCTGGACGAGGAAAGAGCCACCGACAGGGGGATATCTGTAGCAGAAGCCGGCAATGTAATCCGCACTGCGGTGGATGGTACCGTAGCTACCCATTTTGTTAGCGGCGGCTTTCAATACCCCATCAGGGTCAGATTCCCCAGAACGGTAACAGGTTCGGCAGCAGAACTTTCCAATATCCCCTTGTTCAATGTTGCCGGTCAGCAAACACTGCTGGGCAATATCGCTACTTTTGAATCAACAATGGGCCCGGCCCATATTGAACGATTGAACCAGATTCGCATCGTGCGGGTAAATGCCACTGTAAACCTGCAAGAGGCTACGGTAGGCCAGGTCAACAGTCGTGTTCAGGAAGCACTGGCCGACTTTGAACTTCCAGATGGATATTCATTTGTATACGGCGGAGCCGCACAGCAAATAGAAGAGTCGAACCGTGCCCTTACCCTGGCCATCGTGCTTGCCGTTTTGTTTGTTTTCCTGGTCATGGCCATTCAGTATGAAAAGTTAAGAAGCCCCGTTGTTATCATCCTCTCCCTGCCCTTTTCTATCATTGGCGCAGTGCTGTTGCTGTGGCTTACAGGCACCAGCCTTAGTGCCCCTGTTTTGCTGGGAGCCATTTTCCTGGTGGGAATCGTGGTGAATAATGCCATTTTGCTGGTGGAATTTGCAGATGAATTTCGCAAGGAAAAAAGGATGTCTTCTCTGGAAGCTATTACAGAGGCAGGAGCCGTCCGGTTGCGTCCGGTGATGATGACTACGCTAACCACCATCTTTGGTATGTTGCCACTGGCCCTGGGTCTGGGCGAAGGCTCAGAGCTGATGCAGCCCCTGGCACTTACCGTAATCGGTGGCTTAACCCTGGGAACATTGCTGACACTGGTGCTGGTGCCGGGTATATATGTTATTTTTTATCCGGTATCTGATTCTGCGTTGACGTCTATAAGAAGTTAAAGAATGATGAAGCCCCTGCAGGGTAAATAACCAGATTAGCACACCCTGATTCTGTAATATTCGAACGGGCAATTTATGCCAGTGATTACTGCCTGGTAATTACTGCCGCTTAGCGGATTTACTATTGCAGATAAATGGCATCGTTGCAAGTTTTCATATACCGCGTAGCGGTTACACTAAAAAAAACTTAATCCGTTCTTCGTATTCCAAATGGAACTGACAGCCGATTATTTCAGGATAGTAAAACACTACAATACAGGAAGGAGGAATTTCTTTACAGGATGCTCACCAGAGACGCCGTTGATTGGCAAAAGCGACAATGAATATTTCATACCCCATTTCCTCAAGTTTTCGTGATACTGAAAATGCTTCCCTCAGATTTTTATACACGCCTACGGTGTATTTGTGCAGTTGATCACAGTCTCTGTAATAAATAACTTTATCAAGGCGCAGACCGTCAACGGCCGGATCAAAGTAACCATCGGGAACCGATCGGGTAGTCGCCAGCAATTGAACCGTATAGAACTTGTCCTGTCCCAATTCCAACAATTCACCGGTGAGGTAATTGTAAAACACAATATGTTTTTCATACTGATTTTTTTCGGACATTTCATTGTGATGACTTTTCACAACTGTTGCATTAGCAATATCCTGAGGCTCTTTTACGGTAGGTTGGTCCTTAGCAACTGATGCTGCTACCGGCTCTTTTCCCCCGGGCTGATATGAGACAATTTCATCTGACAACCCATCGGCTTCCTTTTCTTTCCCGGTGGGCTCTTCCGGGGTTTCTTTGTCTGCAATCATGTGTAATTGCTCCGGCCTTTCTGTAAGCGATTGAATATATTCAAAAAAACTTTCCGGATATTCAAAAGCCACACCCAGAGAATCTTTGAATAAGTTCTGCGCTTTGGCTGAAAATACTCTGACATTGCTTCGGTAATATTCAAAATCATGAACTCCGGCATCATAAAAAACAATGGCTACCGGGTCCTTAAAAAATTCTCTTCGGGCATAGGGGCTGTCTTCAAAAAGCTCTACCTCAAACTGGAAGTAATAATAAAATAAGGGGTCCGGATCAACAGGAGTTTTGGTGTCGATAATCACCTTTTTGGTGATAAGTCCTTCTTTGCTGAAGGTTACAAGGTATTCTTTCTGGAAAGGAACAAAGAGGGAAAAACTCCCTGCAAAATTGGTTTTCATGGTAGAAAGTACTACCCCATTTTCTGAAATGATTATTTCTGTATTGGACAGGGGTTTGTCATTCATGACTACCCACCCTGTTACATGAAGATAATTGGAAGAAGATCCATGTATTGCCTGCAATGGCCCGGCCATAGCCAAAACGGCTAAACATATCCCCAGATATGCGAGCCCTTTGAAATGGATTAAGTTGTTTATGGCGATTCGCATAAGTACATAGTAGTTACTTAAAACCAAAGTTGAAAAAACACTTTTCACAGAGTGGGTAAAGTGCTTTTTGCTAATACTATATACGCCTTTGCAGGGGTTAGGTTACATTAAGTCAAATAACCAATAACACTGTAGCATAATTATTCCAGTTCGTCGAGTTTGTCTTTGTTGTTTTGTAA
>RECE01000212.1 GCA_007694165.1 Bacteroidota bacterium | reverse complement strand
CGGCGAAAGGGGAAAAAATGGTGTTATCCTGATTGAGTTGAAGAAGTAGTGAAGGATTTGCAATACGCTGTTCTTCATAACTTTCCA
This sequence comes from Bacteroidota bacterium, assembly GCA_007694165.1. GTDB lineage: Bacteria > Bacteroidota > Bacteroidia > Bacteroidales > UBA7960 > SKVR01. The sequence continues at coordinate 207,268 of RECE01000212.1, read as the reverse complement.
TACACCCAGAAGCAGAGAAAGGAGCTGTAAGGCATCCTACACCCCCGTCTTCTTATCCCACAGCTCTATGTGTTCGCGTGAGCTGTAGCGAACGGATTCACGTACGGCTATTTCCACAACTGTTTCGCGGATTCGGTGCAGTCCTTCGCGCGTGCCGCCCAGGGGCATCAGGATGATTTGCTTCCTTTTGATGAGTCCGGGCTGCAGGAAAGAGGTCTCGATCTCATCCCAGTCTTCATATTGGGCCACTACGAACTTGAACCATGCATTTTTTAATAATGAAAGATGCCGGATGATATTGGGCTGATAGCGCAGTGAGTCTGGATTGCCGCTGTGTTTGAGTTTGGGGCTGTTGTTCCACACATCAATCAGTTGGGTGAATTCCGGCGAGGGCATCAAGGTGCATTCATTCTCTATTTCGGTGAAAGGCCTGAAACCATATCTTTCTGCAAAAGCCTGCAGGAAAAGGGTAAGGCCCTGCTGCTGTTTCATGGGACTACCACCGGTTAAGATGAGATGCTGACCGGCTTTGAACTTTTCCACCAAATCTGTTTTATCAATCAAGTTAAATAACTCTTCGAAGGTATATGGGTTGCCACTTCTCCATACCTCCTTTGTGTCGCACCACCAGCAGTTTTGTGTGCAATGCTGTACCCTCAGAAAGGCTGCAGGTTGTCCCAGGTTGATACCTTCTCCCTGGATGGTATCATAGAAAAATTCGGCGATTTCCAGGTAAGGAGCCTCGGTGGGAATGGTTTTCTGGAAAGTAGGGTTAGATGCTATAATGGTTTTTATAAACTGCATAAAAGGTGGTTGTTATTGATTTTCTCCGGGCTCATGGTTTGCTGATTCGCCAGAGTTGAAAACCGGCTAAAAGTGTTGTGTTCGTCTGTTAACGCTTTTCTGTTGTGAATTGTTGAAAACCCATTAACAGAAAGGTCATTTTGCTGTTTTTAATGTTCAGGAAGATAAATTAACAGGGATATGTATTTTGAATTTCATAATTTTGATTGCAATAATATTTCCTGCCATGCCCCGTATAATTTCAATTTGTCTGTTTTCAATTTTGTTTTCCCTTACTGTTGGGTCGCAGAATTTATATTTCCCCCCGGCTTCAGGTGAAGCTTGGGACACAATGGCTCCACTTTCCTTGGGTTGGTGTGAACCTCAAATTGACAGTTTGTATGATTTTCTGGAAACCAACAACACCCATGCCTTTATACTATTGAAAGACGGCAAAATTGTATTAGAAAAATACTTTGGTAATTTTCAACCCAACGATTCCTGGTACTGGGCATCTGCAGGCAAGGGAATTACTTCTTTCATGGTGGGTGTGGCACAGCAGGAGGGCTACCTTTCACTGGCAGATCCCACGTCAGAATACCTTGGGCTAGGCTGGACCAGCCTTACCCCGGAGCAGGAGGAGCAAATTACCATCTGGCACCAGCTTACCATGACCACAGGACTTGACGATGGGGTAGAAGAAAACCATTGCACCCTAGATACGTGCCTGGTATTTCTGGCTGATCCCGCAACCCGCTGGGCCTATCACAATGCGCCTTATACTTTGCTGGATCAAGTTATTTTTAATGCCACCGGCACATCTCTCAATCAGTATACCAACCAGAAACTAAAAGTTTTCACCGGGATGACAGGACTGTTTCTTCCCGTCGGTTACAACAATGTATATTTCAGCAATGCCCGCAGCATGGCCCGGTTTGGATTGCTGATGCTCAATGGGGGGGTATGGGACGGTATATCTTTGATGACCGATACTGCCTATTTCCAACAGATGACAAACACCTCACAGTCCTTAAACGAGGCCTATGGATACCTGTGGTGGCTCAACGGAAAATCAACCTATATGATTCCACAGTTGCAATTTGTCTTCAATGGTTCCTTTTCTCCAAATGCGCCTGACGATATGTATGCTGCACTGGGTATGAACGGCCAGATAATTAATGTTGTTCCTTCTGAAAACATGGTATGGATCCGCATGGGTGATTCGCCTGACGGTTCGCTGATACCGTATATGATCAATGACCAGATTTGGGAGTACATCAATATCCTTGCCTGTGATCCCACATCGGTAGATTGGATTCCCGGGGCCGGTTTATCCATTGAGGTTTACCCAAATCCTGCCAGAGAGATCATAACCCTGGTGGCAGAAAAACCCCTGAACCGAATTTCGCTTTTCAATGCATTGGGCCAGGAGGTGAGCACCATCAGGACAGACAACCTGCAACAGGAAATCCCGTTATCCGCCCTGATGAAGGGAGTTTACCTTGTTGTGGTGTCTTTTGCGGATGGAACAAGAGCGACACAAAAAATTCTCCGCGAGTAAGCGTATAACCAGCAAATTAATCATTGAAATTTATGACCATTCTACAGCAGGACATCATTGAAAGTACCATTGCATATGTAAAAAATGAGCTCATTGGAGCCGAAGGCGGCCATGACTGGTGGCATATTCAAAGGGTATGGAACCTCGCTGATACCATTGCAAAGGTTGAAAAAGCGGATAGGTTTGTGGTACAACTGGGCGCTTTGTTGCACGACATTGCCGATAGCAAATTTCATGATGGCGATGAGAAGATAGGGCCGCGAAAAGCACGAGAGTTTCTGGAATCTCTTTCTGTGGAGGAAAGTATCATTGGCCACATTGAACAGATTGTGGCCAATATATCCTTTAAAGTGGGCAGGGAGAACCAGGTATTTCATTCCCTGGAACTGGATGTAATTCAGGATGCCGACAGGCTCGATGCCATAGGAGCTATAGGCATAGCACGGGCATTCAATTACGGTGGTTTTAAGAACAGAGAAATGTATAATCCTGATATCCTGCCCAGGCCTGAAATGAGCAGGGACGCATACCGAAAAAGCAATTCCCCCACCATCAATCATTTTTATGAAAAGCTATTGACGCTGAAGGATCTGATGAATACGGTAACCGGAAAAAAACTGGCGTTAAAAAGGCATGAATTTATGGAACACTTTCTCGAAGAATTCTATGAAGAGTGGGAGGGAAGGTGCTGATTCTAATTGCCCATATGTTTTGGGAATAATTGCAGCAGATGAGCTTGCTCCGAATAAAGCCTGTCAACAGGGTGTTGGAAAAGAATTTTAACCTTGGTAGGTATCTTTAAATTTTATATGGTAATTTTGTACGCATTGGTTGATTTTTTTGTACTTTTAAAAAAGAAATTTCAGATACTAATTATATAATAATGAACGGATTATGAGCAAAGAGAAAGAGAAAGAAAAAGAAAAAGAGAAAAATGTGAATACAGAGAAGATGAAGGCTTTGCAGCTGACCCTTGATAAGATAGAGAAATCCTACGGCAAGGGTACCGTTATGAAGTTGGGCGATTCACCGGCAGTTGCCATTGAGTGCATTTCGTCTGGAAGTATCTCATTGGATCATGCCCTTGGTATAGGAGGATTTCCCCGGGGTAGAATTGTAGAAATTTACGGACCTGAATCATCAGGTAAAACCACCCTGGCCATCCACGCCATTGCACAGGCGCAGAAAGCAGGAGGCATTGCAGCTTTTATTGATGCAGAGCATGCCTTTGACAGCAGTTATGCCAAAAAGCTGGGTGTAGATATTGACAACCTGCTGGTATCACAGCCCGACAATGGTGAACAAGCGCTGGAAATCACAGAAAACCTGATTCGCTCCGGAGCCATCGATATCATTGTTATTGACTCAGTAGCGGCTCTTACTCCCAAAAGTGAAATTGAAGGAGAGATGGGCGACAGCAAAATGGGTCTTCAGGCTCGTTTGATGTCACAAGCCCTAAGAAAACTTGCCGGTACCATCAACAAAACCGGAAGTTGCTGTATTTTCATCAATCAGTTGCGCGAAAAAATCGGGGTCATGTTTGGAAATCCTGAAACTACTACCGGGGGTAATGCTCTGAAATTTTATTCCTCTGTTAGACTTGATATCCGTCGTATATCCCAGATCAAAGACGGAGATAGTGTAGTGGGCAACCGGGCCAGGGTAAAAGTGGTGAAAAACAAAATAGCCCCCCCTTTCCGCCAGGCCGAATTCGACATTGTATATGGTGAAGGCATCTCCAAAACAGGAGAAATCATTGATTTGGCTGTCGACTATAATATCATCAAGAAAGCAGGTTCGTGGTTCAGCTATGGAGATACCAAGCTGGGGCAGGGACGTGACTCGGTGAAAAGCCTTTTGACCGACAACCCGGAACTTGCAGAAGAGATTGAAGCCAAAATCGTAGAAGCTCTTTCGCTAAAGAAATAACTCGCTTATATTTTAAACCAATTGCCTCCCCATAATCCTGGTGATTTTGAGGAGGCATTTTTTTCAAGTTACTGATTAATGAAGAAGAAAAAGAATATCATCTCGTTGGATGAATTGCTTAATAGTATTACCCATGGCATTGGCGTATTATTAAGTATTGCAGGACTGGTATTACTGGTGGTTTTTGCCAGCATCCGGCCTTATGGAGATGTATGGAAAATTGTGAGTTTTTCAATCTATGGCGCCAGCCTGATAATCATGTACACAGCCTCAACCCTTTATCACAGCTATCAGAACCCAAGAGTAAAGAAATTCCTGAACCTGTTTGATCATGCCGCTATATACGTATTAATTGCAGGTACTTACACCCCTTTTATGTTGGTTTCAATTCGTGGACCATGGGGATGGTCAATTTTTGGAGTTATTTGGGCACTGGCCATTGCCGGAGTTATTTTCAAATTGTTTTTCTATAAAGACAAGTACCGGAAAGTATCAGCAATTCTGTATTTTCTGATGGGATGGATTATTCTTATTGCCATCCGGCCATTGATCATGGAAGTTCCCACTGCCGGATTACTTTGGCTGCTGGGTGGTTGTTTGATATACAGTATGGGTATTCCTTTTTATATCAAAAGAGAAAAACCTTTCAACCACGTTATATGGCACCTGTTTGTGCTGGGAGGTAGCATTACCCACTTTTTCGCTATCATGTTTTATGTTTTGCCCGACTAACGTTTTTCAGCTCGAAAATTAGTGTACCTTTGCGCTTCCTTTCAAATTTCATTATTTATACACAATTCCACCTTTTAATTTATGATTTCAGTTTCTAACCTGGGTATTCAATTCGGGAAAAGAGTTCTTTTTCAGGATGTAAATATTAAGTTTACTCCAGGCAATTGTTATGGTATTATCGGCGCTAATGGTGCAGGTAAATCTACTTTCTTAAAAATGCTCAGCGGAGATTTAGAATATTCTAAAGGTAACGTAAGTATGGGGGCCCGGGAACGCATGTCGGTTCTGCGCCAGAACCACTCTGAGTTTAATCACGTTACGGTTCTCTCAACAGTTTTGATGGGCCATGCACAGCTTTGGTCTGTTATGACGGAGAAAGATGCTATTTATGCCCAAAGCGATTTTACCGAACAGGATGGTATAAGGGCCTCTGACCTTGAGGCGCAGTTTGCCGACATGGATGGCTGGAATGCTGAAAGTGAAGCAGCAAGTTTGCTTAGCGGGCTTGGTGTAAAAGAACATTTGCATGACAAACTGATGAGTGAACTGGAAGGCAAGGAAAAAGTAAAAGTGTTGCTGGCGCAGGCATTGTTTGGCAAGCCCGATAACCTTCTGCTGGATGAACCTACCAATGACCTTGACCTTGATACTGTAAACTGGCTGGAAAACTATCTTTCCAATTTTGAAAATACCGTGCTGGTAGTTTCGCATGACAGACACTTTCTGGATTCGATCTGCACCCATATCGTGGACATTGATTTTGGTAAAATTCAATTGTTTCCCGGCAATTATACCTTTTGGTACGAATCGAGCCAGCTGGCTTTGAAACAACAGCTTAACCAAAATAAAAAAGCTGAGGAACGCAAAAAGGAGCTGCTGGAGTTTATTGCACGTTTCAGTGCCAATGCATCGAAATCAAAGCAGACCACCAGCCGCAAAAAGATGATTGAAAAACTCAATATTGATGAAATAAAACCTTCGACTCGTAAATATCCGGGAATAATTTTCACCCCTGAACGTGAACCTGGAAATAACATCCTGGAGGTAACCAACCTGAGTAAGAGCATTAATGGCACCTTACTGTTTAAAGGGTTGAGCTTTATGGTGCAGAAGGATGACAAGATAGTTTTTCTTTCACGCGACACCAGGGCCATGACTACTCTTTTTCAGATTTTGAAAGGACATCTGGAACCCGATGCGGGCTCTTATGCCTGGGGCCAGACCATATTGAAAGCATACCTGCCTCTGGAGTATGAACATTTATTTGATACAGATCAAACTCTGGTAGAATGGCTGGCGCAGTTTTCTGAAGATACTGCCGAGCTTTACCTGCGTGGTTTTTTGGGGAAAATGCTTTTCTCGGGTGAGGAGATTTACAAAAAAGCCAATGTGCTCTCGGGTGGAGAAAAAGTGCGTTGCATGATTGCCCGGATGATGATACGCAATGCCAATGTAATGCTGCTGGATACCCCCACCAACCACCTCGACCTTGAGTCAATCCAGGCTTTCAACAATACGCTGATCAAATTCAAAGGAAATATTCTCATGTCTTCGCATGACCAGACCTTTATTCAGACTGTCTGCAACAGAATCATTGAAATAGGCCCCAGAGGTATGATCGACAAACAAATGGATTATGATGAGTATATTACCGATGCGAGATTAACCCAGCAGCGCAATCTTCTCTACAATCCTGCGTAATTTTTACCTATATATTTGTATATTTGTTTTTTTGAAAATGTATGTTGATCTTTCCTGCCGGTGAGCTGGCAGGAAAAACTATATAGATAAACCTTCGTTGAATACAACTCAAAAAGTTGATTAAATGGGGATAAACAGAAAATACATTACCATACCCAATTTACTTTCCTTTTACCGAATCATTGCCTTTCCTTTTATTCTTGCATTTGCCCTGCAAGGATTTGAAACCCTTTTTGTCATTTTTTTGTTGGTAAATCTTTTCACTGACATACTGGATGGGATTGTTGCACGTGCTTTCAACCAGCAAACCGAGTTTGGGGCAAGGCTGGACTCTTTGGCTGACTTAGGAACCTACTTCCTGGCCATTACAGGGGTAATTGTTTTCAAAGCTTCAGACTTCGCACCTCACCTGCTGAGTTTTGGGGTTTTTATGGTTTTGTTTGTGCTGGCCAATGTACTTTCACTGTTTAAATTTCGCAGGTTCCCCAGTCTTCACCTGTATTCGTGGAAAATCGGAGGGTATATCCAGGGGATATTCTTTTTTGTTCTTTTTCTTTTTGGCTTTCATGCCGGATTTTATTATTTCATGATCAGCTGGGGCATTCTTGCTTTCCTGGAGCATATAATTATTCAGTTGATAGTCCCTGAAATGCGCTCTAACCAAAAAGGATTGTACTGGGTTTTAAAAAACAAATAATGGAGCAATTGTTATACGGAATTCTTGGTGTGTATTTTTTGCTGGGTGGGGTATTAATTGCACTGGTCAACAGGGGGAAAGATGCCACTTACAGGAAAAACAGCTGGGTTAAATATTTCGTTTACCTGGTGCTCATTAATGCACTGTTTATAGCCATTTTATGGAACAAACAATACTTTCATTATGCAGGTCTGGTTATCATGGCTTTCGGATTGTATGAAATTTTCCGAAATATGCTTTCCACGGGAAAATATCCTATAGGACTTATCTCCTTGTTACTATTCTCTGTGCTGGCCTTTCCTTTTTATCATTTCACCCTGCTTGATCGCCCGTGGTTGTTCTACACCCTTTTTCTAACCACTGTTTTTGATGCCTTCAGCCAGCTTAGCGGTCAGTTGTTTGGCAAAAGGAAGATTCTGCCCGGCATAAGTCCCAATAAAACCCTTGAGGGAACCATAGGGGGGGTGTTGTTTGCTGTGGCTACTTCTGTAATGATACGGGGGCTGATAGAAACAACTCTTGCAGGAGCGATATTCTTAAGCCTGGGATTGGCGGCAGCAGCATTTTTCGGCGATTTGCTTGCCTCCCTGGCCAAACGAAAATTTGGGATAAAAGACTTCAGCCAACTCATTCCCGGACATGGAGGTTTTCTGGACCGCTTTGACAGCTTACTGGCCACCGGCTCCTTTGTTTATATTTACTTCAGCCTTTCCTTTTTGTAAATAACTTGTTTTTTTTAGGTTTGCCAGAGCTCCTATACTGCCTTGTTATTGTTAGTGCCGCCAGTTGGCATAGAATGTTTGCTACCTGCACGGTGCCATCATTGTATTGTGCGAAGACTATTCATGGGTGTCAGGTTGGCTTTTTCTTAGCTTGTATCACAGGCTGGTCTCCATAGTGTAAAAAATTACAAAAGGGGATGTAACAAAACCCGGATGGATTCGTCTTATTCCCAAACCCAAACAAACTATCTATTTGCATTATGAAAGAACACATCAGGAAAGCCATTGGATTTTTAAAAAACCTCAGTGTAAAATTCCGCAACAACTTTTCCCCCGGCCCGGTGGCAATTTCGGGTGCAACAGCAGGTTTGTTTATCGGTTTTGCAATTTCTGTGATAGTCTCTACCTGGCTTATGCTGCATTTTGCAGGGCCTGGAGTAGTTCTGATTTTTATTCCGGCGTTGCTGTTAGCCTCTTTTCTGCTTGGATTCCTTGGGTTTTCACTTATTAAACTTATCAGCAGAATCCCTTTTTGGATGGCCGTGGCATTGATAGCCGGAATCCCGGGTATTGTTTTGTTCTTTGGCCTTAACGGACCTTCTATTCTTCTGGTATTTTTCTTTTTCACACTCTCTTTTGCATTGCTGGGAGGCGGTATTTGGCTGATCAGGCAGAATTGGCACTTTGCCAGAAATATCACCCGGGGTTTGATGATAGTAAGTGTACTGGTTGGTTTCGGTGGGCTTTTAGGCGGAGTTGTCTGGCTTGCATTGCCGGGTGCTGAAGTAGAGATGCCTGATAATGCCTCCATGCGTGCAACGGAGATACCCGCTGAATCAAAGCTTGAAAATCCTGCCCGACGCGGCCCTTATAAAACAGGCTACCTTACCTATGGCAGTGGTAGTGATAAAAGAAGATCTGAATATGGCACAAAGGCAGACCTGGTAACCGAATCGGTAGATGGATCATCTTTCCTGGACTCATGGAAGGGAATGGGAGGGAAATTGCGTACCCGCTATTTTGGATTTGATCAGAAAGAACTTCCTTTAAATGCCCGGGTTTGGTATCCGGATGCCGAAGGCTCATTTCCATTGGTTTTGATAGTACATGGCAATCATCTGGCCCAGGATTTCTCTGATCCGGGTTATGAATACCTTGGGCAATTGCTTGCTTCAAGAGGCTATATTATGGCCTCTGTTGATCAAAATTTTCTCAATGGTTCGTATACCAATATTTTCGGTGGATTAAATAATGAAAATGATGCCAGGGGCTGGATTTTGTTGAAGCATATTGAACTCTGGCAAAAGTGGAATAACGACCCTGACAATTTTTTCTATGACAGGGTGGATATGGAAAATATTGCTTTGATAGGACATTCGCGAGGAGGAGAAGCTGCTGCTCATGCTGCCCTGTTCAATACCTTACCATTCTACCCCGACGATGCCACCGAAACCTTTGATTTTAATTTTTCCATCAAAGCAGTAGTTGCCATTGCTCCCATAGATGGTCAATACCAACCGGCAAATATTCGCACGCCGTTGCATAATATCAACTACCTGGTTCTGCAGGGCTCTCATGATGCTGATGTGAGTTCATTTCAGGGGTTAAGGCAGTTTAACCGAATAACTTTTTCTGACGACTTTGATGGTTTTAAGGCTGGTGTATACATTTGGGCTGCCAATCACGGACAGTTTAACAGCGTTTGGGGAAATAAGGACGGTGCAAGTCCCCGAATCAATTTTTTCAATCTTGGACAATTATTGGATGAGGAGGACCAGCAAAGCATTGCAGAGGTTTATATAAGTGCTTTTCTTGAAGCACACCTCAAGAACAATGATGGGTACAGAGTCATATTCAGAGACTCCCGAAAGGCACGCCATTGGCTCCCTGAAACCATATATATCACACAGTTTGAGGAGGCCGGCACCAGGTTTGTTGGTACCTTTCAGGAAGATCTTGATCTAAGCACAGCCAGCCTGCCAGGAAGCACCATTTGTACCAGAGATCTTAGCACATGGCGTGAAGAATCCTTATCTCTCAATTGGGGCAATTATGATTCGCGGGTTGTAATTCTGGGATGGAACACCAGGGAAAGTGACACCCTGCAACCTGCCTTCAAAATTAAATGGGATAAAGGTGTGTTGCCAACCTCGCGGGATGCAATGCTTGTATTTTCCGCTGCAGATACGGGTGACTCCGCTGACCCTCCCTTTAGCAAAGAAAACAATAATACAGCCAATAATAATGGAGAAAACAATTCCGAATCTGATAGCCCGGGAGATGATGAGTCGGACAGTTCGGAGGAGGAAGAGCCTGCAATGATTGATTTTACCATTCGGTTGAGCGATGCATCAGGGCAAATAATTGAATTTCCGCTTTCCAGATGCTCCTTCCTGCAAACACCCCTCGAGCGCCAGCTTACCAAGCTGGCTTTTATGCAAACAGCAGCCACATCAGAAACCATTCTTCAACACTTTTATTTTCCGCTTAAATGGTTTGCTGATGATCATCCCGATTTTGATTTTGACAATATTACGGGTATTGGCTTTTATTTTAACTTAGTGCCGCATGGCGTTGTTGCAGTGAACAATATAGGGTTTATGCAAACAATTAGTTTAGATAAAAACCAATCAGTACAACCAGTGTATTCTGTTTTCTGAAGGATTCCACGGTTAGATGCTGATTCTCAAATTGCAATTCAATCGATTCAGGGAAAGGGCAAAATTACAAACAGAGGAGATAATGCCGGCGGAACAAGGAGGCTGTCGGGGCCTTCTTATTTTGTTGATAAAATGCTGATTGCAGGGACTTTTATGTTTTTTTTATGAAATCTTCTAAGGTGCTTTAGGCTATTTGGGTACTTTTGTCGTTTATCTAAGAAAATAAACAATAATTTATTCAATGTGTTAATAGGTAGGAATCACTTTTCCGTGTTTAAGATCAGAGAGAGTCAAGCAACAGAAATGTTTGGAAAATATTGATTAACGCTGTATTACAAAACCATACTTAATTTAAAGTTACATGATGAACCACAGAATTTCAGGACAACGACTAAAAAGTTTCATAGTATTCATAGTTCTTTTGGCGATTGTTTTACCTTCAATGGGTCAAACACCAGTAGATCCCTCAGAAAAGTTCAGAAGAGCATTGCGGATTGTGGGTTTTGCGTATGTTGATCCGGTTGATGAAGAAGAATTGGTAGAAGATGCCATACGAGGCATGCTTAAAGAGCTGGACCCTCATTCTGTATACCTCTCTGCCGATGAATTGCGCAGGGCCAATGAGCCTTTGCTGGGAAGCTTTGACGGGATAGGGGTACAATTTAATATAATCAACGATACCATTGTCGTGGTATCGCCCGTTCCCGGAGGTCCCAGCGAGAAAGTTGGCATATTGCCCGGAGATAAGATTGTAACCATCGACGGTGATAATTCAACGGGTAGTAAAGCCACCAATGAGTATGTGATGGAACGCCTTAGAGGTGAACGCGGAACAAGAGTAGCAGTGGGTATCCACAGAAGGGGAAGCAGTTCCGTACTGGATTTCACCATCACCAGAGACAAAATCCCGATCAATTCCCTGGATGCAGCTTTTATGGCTACACCCCAAATAGGTTATATCAAACTGAACCGCTTCTCTCGCACTACGATGAACGAGTTTCGTGATGCCCTTAATGATTTGCTGGGCAAAGGAATGCAACACCTGATTCTTGACCTGAGCTATAACTCCGGCGGATTTTTGGATGTGGCGATAGATTTGGCAGACCAGTTTATGGAACGTAACAAGCTTATTGTTTATACCGAAGGAAATGCAGCACCTACCCAGAAATTTAACTCAACCAATGCAGGCAACTTTAAAACTGGAAAAGTTGTGGTGATGATCAATGAAGGTAGTGCATCTGCCAGCGAGATTGTTGCCGGAGCCTTGCAGGACTGGGATCGTGGTTTGCTCGTTGGGCGTCGCTCATTTGGGAAGGGACTGGTGCAAAGACCCTTCGACCTGCCCGATGGAAGTGCCATCAGATTAACAACAGCGCGCTACATGACTCCTACAGGACGAAGCATTCAGAAGCCCTACGATGAAGGAAAAGATGAATATTACAGAGACCTTTTGTCGAGGCTGGAAAGTGGCGAATTGATCAGCCCTGAATCCATTGAATTCCCCGATTCACTGAAATTCCTTACCAAAATAAACCAGCGTGAAGTTTTTGGTGGTGGAGGTATCATGCCCGATTTCTTTATTCCCCTTGATACCAACAGGGTGTCCAATTACTATTCAAAACTGCTCAGAAGTGGGGCAATCAATACATTCAGTATTGAATATGCCAATGAAAACAGAACCACCCTTACCGGAAGATTTCCCAGCATTGAAAGGTATATGGAAGGATTTGAGGTGGATGACAATCTGCTCAACAAATTGTATGATCATGCAGAAAATCAGGGAATTGAGCGGGAAGAAGATGTAGAAAAAATGAAGGATGAATATCTCAGTCTTCAGCTTAAAGCCCTTATTGCACGAAATCTCTGGGACTTCAGCGCATTTATTCAGATGCGTATGCAAATGGACGAAGCTTACCTGAGAGCCATTCAGATTATTGAAGATGATACCTTTGACAGGCTCAATGTAAAATATAAATAGCCATAGACTAAGGTTTGTATTGAAATATTTTTAAAAAAAGGGGCTGTCTAAAAAACCGGTTTTTTAGACAGCCCCTTTTTTTATCCTGATACTTCTTGTGTAAACCAGCGGGTCATGGCTGAAAGTGATGAAAACACCGGATTTCCTGTTTGTTTTAAAACCTGCGACTCCTGATGTCCCTGAGATATTAAAACGCAGTTTATCCCCATTTCTGCAGCAACCTCTGCATCATGAAGGGTATCGCCGATAAATAAAGTGTTTTTTGCGATGATTCCTTCGGTTTCTATCAATTTGCGGGCAATTCCGTTTTTGCCAAAAGCAAGATTATCTTTAATGCCCGACACTTTCTCAAAATAGCCCGAAATTGCCCTGTCATCAACAGATTGAACCAATGCTTCATGTTGCATGGCCGAAACAATATATTGCTTCATCTTCAGCTTTTTAAAAAATGCAAGAGAGGCAGCTGCATCATCAAAAAGAGGAACATGCTGCAGCCCCTCATGATAGTGCACAATAAACTCTTCGGCCGGAATTTCAAACGGTTCCTTGCTAAAATCAAATCCCAGTCGTGCATAATATTCCTTTACCGGAAAGGTGAAAACACTGAGGTATTTGTCTTTGTTTAAAGGTTCATAGCTGCGCTTTTTCAATAAAATATTCATGCACTTTATGCAATGATTGATGTCATCCAGCAGGGTTCCGTTCCAGTCCCATAATATGGTTTGTATGTTACTTTCTGTCATGGTTATTAACCTTGGAATTAGAAAATGATTTTGATGCGTATGTGAATACTTCTATTAACAAGCAAAATTATTATAATTCCCCAACTCAACGCACCATCAGGTTAGCAGGTTTGCTAAAAAAAACTTAGGTTTGCACAAAAAAAAACATGTACATCACTTTTATTGTCATTTTCATAACAGTAGTAACGTCTTACCTTGCTTTCAACAACAGGGAAACATTTTACAACCTGAAATTTAACGCCTACCTTATTCACCACAACAGGCAATACTACCGGTTTTTCAGTTATGGACTTATTCATGTAGACTGGATGCACCTGCTCATCAATATGTTTGTATTGTTTTCTTTTGGAACCGCAGTAGAAAGCAGCTTTTCTATGCATTTTGGTGCAAAAGCCAATTTGTTTTATGTGTTGCTATACATAGGAGGTGTTGGTTTTTCTACCCTGGCTGCATACCTGAAGCATAAAGACCACGATTATTACAATGCTGTGGGAGCCAGTGGAGCAGTTTCAGCCATTCTCTTCTCGGCTATCATTATGCGGCCCGATATGTCTGTTATGTTTATTTTCCTGCCCATACCCATCCCTTCCTATATCTTTGGAGTTCTTTACCTTGTTTACTCAGCTTACATGGCCAAAAAAGCCAACGACAACATAGGTCACGACGCCCATTTCTGGGGTGCTATATTTGGACTGGTTTTCACCATTTTGCTGAACCCGCTTTTTGTAACCCAATTTTTTGAATACATTTTCTGAAAGAAATCCTCATGGGAAAAAACATAATTTATAACGGGGTTTTACTTGATCGGGATAATTTTTCCCTTTCACTTATGAACCGATCTTTCAGATACGGCGACGGTGTATTTGAAACCATCAGGTGCAGAAACTCAAATCCACTTTGGTGGTCTTACCATTTCGCCAGACTTCAAAGATCTGCTGAAGTGCTGAGGATTGAATTGCCTGAATCTTTTTCGCAGCAAGTATTGGAGAATCAGATACAGGAGTTGCTCAAATCCAATGGATTTACAAAAGGGGCAAGGCTGCGGCTCTCACTTTTTCGCACCCATGGTGGGTTTTATAAACCTCAAAACAACAAAGGTGAGTACATTGTGGAGGCTGAAAAACTGGAGAATGAATCTTATACCCTTAATAAACTGGGTCTGAACCTGGGGGTGTATACCGAACTAAGCAAATCGTGCAATTTTCTGGGAGGCATTAAATCTTCCAGTTCCATACTTTACGTTCTGGCATCCCTTTATGCCGCTGAAAACAAATGGGATGATGTTGTGATACTCAATGAAACAGGGCATGTGGCAGAGGCAACCAGCTCCAATCTTTTTATGGTGACCGGAGATAAACTCTATACCCCCGACCTGGATCAGGCCTGTGTTGACGGAGTGATGAGAAAAGTTATCCTGGATATCGGCAGTAAATATGGTTATAATGTTAGTGAATGTGCCATTTTACCTGATGACCTCCTCAAAGCGGATGAGGTTTTTATTACCAATGCCATACGCGGGATTCAGTGGGTAAAAGGAATTAAAAACAAAAGATATTACCATGAGGTTTCATCCGGCCTCATTGCCGCACTTGAAAAAGAGTCTGAGGCTTTGTGATATACTTCATCAAAACCGCTTAACTTATCATTCTGATTCATTTTGAAAGAAATATTTTGGTCGGGCAAAAAAAACAGATGGAAATAAAAACCAACCGATTAATATGTTTCGCTTACCGAAAAGGAATTTCTTCCCGGTCCCGGGTTTTGTAATGTAATGAAAGTAAGCTAATTTTAGCCCACCTTGAGCCATAAATTGAGTGAATGCTTAACGATACCCCTGACAGGAAATACTGGTAAAAAAAGGTTAAACCATACATGTTATCTCATTAACGATGAGATGATATGCATCCTGTTGCAAAACTTATTTTATAGTATCTGATTAAACCAAAACACTAACACCGTGAAAATTAAAAAACTTAAAATTGGCCAGAAACTGCAAGTTACAGTGCTGTTAATTACCGGTCTGGTATTTATTTCTTCCATAGGCTACATAAGTCTTAAAAACCGTCAGCGGGCCCTGCGAGACACCACTGCCATTGTGGACAGCTATGCTGCTGGTTATGCCGAACAAATCAGTAATTCATTTAACGAAGATATGGCTGTGGTAAGAACCCTTGCCCAGGCTTTCTATGTGCATAACAATATGGAAATCGAAGAATGGAAACCGCTCTTTGTAGATATGTACCGTCAGATTTTTGAAAACAATCCTGATTTTTACGCTTTGTGGGACAGCTGGGAGTATGCTCATGTTGATCCCGAATGGACATTGCCCTATGGCCGATTTCTCAATTATCATTTTCGCAAAGATGGTCGTATCAACTACCAGGAACTTGAAAGAAGCCTTGATGGCGACCCATTATTGTATGGAGCTGCTAAAAGTGCTGGCAGGGAAATGATTTGGGAACCTTATCCGGATCAACTTGAAGTAGGAGCTACCGGCACTACGCTTATGACCACCCTTACCGTACCCATGTTTTTCAATTCCCGTTATATAGGCCTGGTTGGAGTAGATATTACCCTGGCTCACCTGCAGCGTATGATTTCTGAAATACAGCCCTTTGATGAAGCATATGCCTTTCTGGTGTCCAGTAACGGGCTTTATGCAGCCCACCCACACACAGAGTTTCTGGAAATGCCCCTGGCAGAGAATCTCTGGCAGGATGAGCAGGCCCTGAACCTCACCGATAAAATCCGCAGAGGAGAAACTTTCAGTTTTTCAAGCGCGCACGAAAAAGGGGAAAATTTTTACTACACTTTTGCACCTGTCTTTATTGGCGAAACCCAAACGCCATGGTCTATGGCAATAGCTATTCCTGTAAAAATTATTGAGCAGGAAGCAAGAAATCAATTACTGATTTCTTTACTCATAGGCTTGTTCGGATTATTGGTCATCGGCTTTATCATCTGGCGCGTTGCCCTAAGTATTTCCAGTCCTGTAAAACTTATAACCGCTTTGATGCAAAGACTGGCAAGGGGAGAAATTGATACGGAAATGAATCTGCAGTTGCAAACAGGGGATGAACTGCAACAAATGGCAGAGGCGTTTAATACTTCCATCAGGGGGCTGGACGAGAAAACCATGTTTGCTCAAAATATTGGAAAAGGAAACCTGGACGCAGAACTGGAGTTATTAAGCGAACATGATGTGCTGGGTAAATCCCTGAAGGAAATGCAGGCCGACCTTGTAAAAGCCAGGAAGGAAGAAACACTCAGGCAGGAAGAGGATAAAATAAGACGCTGGTCAACCGAAGGGTATGCAAGATTTTCTGAGATATTGCGCAACAACAATGACAATATGGAATCCCTTGCCTTTGATGTCATTCAGAATCTTGTCAAGTATCTTAATGCCAATCAGGGCGGGATATTTGTTTATAACGACGAAGATATCCACGATACATTTCTTGAGTTGAAAGCCTGTTATGCTTTTGACAGGAAGAAATACCTGGAAAAAAAGATTTATCCGGGAGAGGGATTGGTCGGAACCAGTTTTAAAGAAGGAAAAACTACCTATTTAACCCAGCTCCCTCAAAACTACATTCGTATTACCAGTGGCCTGGGAGATGAAAATCCGGGTGCCCTCATTATCGTACCCCTGGTTCTGAATGACCAGATTTATGGTGTTTTGGAGATTGCTTCCTTCCATAAGTTTGTGCCTTACCAGATAGAATTTATTGAAAAAATCGGCGAAAGTGTTGCTTCAACCATCTCCAGTGTAAAGGTAAATCTGCAAACAGCTGTTTTGCTTGAAAAGTCTCAGCAACAGGCCGAAGAAATGAAGGCGCAGGAAGAAGAAATGCGTCAGAACATGGAAGAGCTTCATGCCACCCAGGAGGAAATGGCAAGAAAGAGCGCAGAAATGGAAGGAATCCTTAAAGCCCTGGATTCGTCCAGTTATGTTATCGAATATGACTTGAACGGTAAAATAATCAATATTTCTGATTCTTACCTGAAATTGCTTTCCATCTCCAGACAGGATGTTTTAGGCACGCATCACGCTGATAAAATGGAATTATCTGCTGAACAGAAAACAGATTACGAAGAGTTCTGGAGCCTCCTCAAAAAAGGAAACACCCAATACCAGGAAGTGAAAATCAATGTAGCAGGAAAAACATTCTGGCTGGCAGAAACCTACACACCCATTTTTGACCAGAATGGCGTTCCTTACAAAATATTTAAAATAGCCAATAATATTACTGACAGTAAAACTATGGCTATCAAGCTGGCGGAAGAAAACCAGGTATTAAAGCAGAAAATCGAAGAACTCACGAAAGAAAAATAAGGTCAGGAAAGAAGTTTTGGATACTTTTGCACTTTATTAATCATTCAAAAATTTTCTGAGTATGCACCGTTTTCTACTTTTTGTTAGCTTCGCTTTTCTGATTATAAACTTCTCATTTGCCCAGCCACCCAGTATTGAAAATATGAACAAGGCAAGGGAACACTTTAATTCAGGAGTAAAAAAGGGGATCTCCGGTGAGTTTAAAGACGCCATAAAGGATTTCAACAATGCTATCGAGCTTAATCCAATGTTTGCTGAAGCCTTTCTTTACAAAGGGCTAGCTGAAATTGAACTGAACAATTACGATAGTGCTGTACGTGATTTTACCATTACCATTGAGTTGGATCCCGCTTTTTCTGATCAGGCGCATTATTTCAGGGGACTGGCAAAATATTTTCTTGAACAATACGCTGCCGCTATCGATGACCTCAGTATTGCCATAAGGATGAATCCGGATTTTGTAGCCTTTTACCAACGTGGGAAAGCAAACCTGAAACTGAAAGAATACAGGCGCTCTCTTCAGGATTTTGACATAGCCCTGAGACTTAAGGAGGATTTTTTTGAAGGCTATCTTTACAGGGGCATCAATCTGTATTATCTTGAAGATTTTGAAGAGGCCATGCATGATCTTGAACTTGCAAAAAAGCACCTCCCTGGCAATGCTGAAGCCCATTATTACAGTGGTTTGGTAAGATTAAAGATTCGAAACAGTTATGTGGCGATAGAAGATCTTGACAGAGCCATTGAGTTAGATCCCAAACTTTCACAGGCTTATGAAGCAAGAGCCAGTGCCAGGCAAAATACAGGAAATGTGAGAGCTGCAGAACAAGACAGGCAACAAGCCATAAGTCTGCAGCAAGCCACTACCCAACCGGCTGTAGCCTCCAGGCAACCAGAAACAGCTCAGCAAAGACAGGCAGGAACCTCCACTGAAATTAATTTTGCTGAACTCTTCAGTTCTTCCAACAGGGAAGCGCAGGAGGCTGACAGTGATGAGCATAAACGGGATGAACCCATGCCCAACCAGGTAACCGACAAAGCACAACAACAGTCTGGTGCTGATAACCTAAAACCTCAACACAGGCCTGGCAGGGTCAATGATTTTTCCCAACTCGAATCAGGGACTTACTCTCAGGACTTCCAAAAAATGCCTTTGCGGGGCTTTGGCGTGCAGGTAGCAAGTTACTCTAATACAGATAACCTCTCAAGCCTGGCACAAGCCTATGCCGATAAATATGCGAAGCCGGTTTATATAAACGTATCCAATGTTAATGGCAGGACTTTGTACAAGCTTATTATCGGCCAGTTTGACACAAGAAATCCTGCTGAAGCTTTTCGTGACAGTTTGCGTAATGACAACTTCCCGGATTCATTCCTGGTGGTTTTCGAAAACCTTTGAACTCCGACAATTTTCAAGTCCCGGATGATATTTTCCTGAGCTTGCAGCCAAGGGTTGCCAAACCCATTTGCATGCTTTCCTGACCTGATTTGCATTTTCTCCGGTAGAAGTTTCCTCTTTTACCCGTTTTTGATTGTTTAGCAGACAAAAGTTTTGTTCTGCTAAACAATTGATGCTTTCTGTCATTTTACTTTTAAAGGTAATTTTAAAATAAAGCCATTATCTGCCTTGTTTTGAGGGCATGTCATTTCTGCTTTCTATGCATCCCGGGATTAAAAAACCTCAGCGTGCTGCATATTGCTTATCACAGCAGCCTCAAGTCTGGTCTTACTTTAATTTTCTTTTTTATTTTAAACATAATTATTGCTGTTTATATTTTGGGTTTTTTACGCTAAGCTGAAAACAGATACGAAAAAAAAGGTTATTTTTGTTAAATACATGTTGTCCTTAAACGAAAACAGGTCAAACCATCATTATTACTAAAGCATTATGGGATTTATAAAATTTGACAAGACACAGCTTATCAATCTTGAATACTCTTTGGGGAAGGAAATGTTAAGAAGCAACCGTGCCGGATCCTTTTCCTGCACAACCATTATTGGATGCAACACCCGCAAATATCACGGATTGCTGATATGCCCGCAACCCTTATTAGGCAATACACGGCATGTTTTATTGTCTAAAATTGACGAAACCATTATACAAAGAGATGCAGAGTTCAATATCGGTCTCAACAGGTATCCCGGTGTTTATAACCCCAAGGGCCATAAATACGTGCGTGATTTTGAAGCAGAGATAATTCCAAAAATTACATTCAGGGTAGGAGGGGTGGTGCTGACAAAAGAAACACTCTTTGTTTCAAAAGAGCAAAAGGTAATGATCAGGTATACCCTGGTTGAGGCACAATCTCCCACAACCATCCGTATAAAACCCTTTCTTGCCTTCAGAAACATCCATGAGCTGAGCAAAAAGAATATTTATCTCGATACGAAGTATGAAGCTGTTGCCAATGGTATTAAAACCCGCATGTATGATGGTTATTCTCCCTTGTATATGCAGGTTTCAAAATCAAAAACAGAGTACGTTCATAGCCCTGACTGGTACGAAGACCTGGAATATTTTCATGAAGAAAGAAGAGGGTATGAGTCCAGGGAAGATCTTTATGTTCCCGGTTTTTTTGAGTTTCCCATAAAAAAAGGTGAAAGCATAATTTTCTATGCCGGAACTGAAGAGGTGAATCCTGCCATGATAAGCAGGAGTTTTAACAAAGAGCTTAAGAACAGAACACCAAGAAATTCCTACGAGAATAGCCTGATTAATTCTGCTGAACAATTTTTTTATAAGCATAAAGAGGGAACCGACATTATTGCCGGATATCCCTGGTACGATCGTATAGGCAGGTTTACCTTCATCTCACTTCCCGGATTATCTTTAGCCCGCAACATTGATAAATCATGTTTTGAGGTAATCAATACCATGGTTTCTCAGATGAAAGATTCCCTTTTTCCGGAAACGGGAAGGGGGCCTGAAACCTCATACCAATCTGCAGATACTTCGCTTTGGTTTGTCTGGGCACTGCAACAATGCAGCGACCAGAAAAAGGAAAACGGAAATGTATGGAAAAACTATGGAGAAGTTATCAAGGAAATTATTGAGTCATTTGCCGCCGGAAATCCCTGGGTAAAGATGCACGATAATAATCTGCTGCATATTGATTCCTCCTATCCGGGTATAACCTGGATGAATGCTGTTGTTAATGGGAAGCCGGTAACCCCAAGATTTGGTTATGTGGTTGAAGTAAACGCTTTATGGTACAACGCTTTGATGTTTGCCATCCATAGTGCCTCAGAGGCAAAAGATAAAAAATTTGTCAAAAAATGGTCTCCGGTTGCAGAGTCTGTTCCTGAAGCGTTTATTGACATGTTCTGGAAAGAAGAAAAAGGAGGTTTGTTTGATTATGTTCATGGTGATTACAAAGACATAAGCATCAGGCCCAATCAGATAATTGCCGCATCACTGCCCTATTCTCCTTTGCCTGAAGAAAAAATAAAAAGGATAGTAGATATAGTTATCAAACGATTACTTACCCCAAGAGGATTGCGGACCTTGTCGCCCGAAAATCCTGTCTACAAAGGAAAATACAATGGAAATGAGGCAGAGCGTGATTCAGCTTTACACCAGGGAACTGTTCACCCCTGGTTACTGGGACATTTTGCTGAAGCCTATTTCAAAATCTATGGCAAAAAAGGCGTAGAATTTATAGAAAAAATTTACAATGATTTTCAGTCCGATATTACTGAGGATGGAGTGGGCACCATTTCAGAATTGTTTGAAGGTGATCCTCCCCATTCAGGCAGAGGGGCAATTTCTTTTGCAGGAAGTGTAGCCGAACTGATGAGGATTAAATCAATGATAGAGAATATGAAAAAGAAAAAGTAAATCCACGTGCAATGATTGGGAAGTTATTTGATCAATACCCTGGTGCCCTTACCGGCCAAAATCTGCAAGTGTTTGATTTGATCCTTAATGAATGAATAAAGCTAAAAAGGTTGTATTGATAAATTTTCAAAATAATTTTACTGTATGAAGGTGTTAATGTTTGGCTGGGAGTTTCCCCCACATATATCAGGAGGACTGGGTACTGCCTGTTACGGGCTAACCAAAGCACTCCTGAAATGTGGAGTAGAATTGATTTTTGTTGTACCCAAAGCTTATGGTGACGAAAAGCCAGGTACAATAAGGCTTGTAAATGCAAGTGATGTAGCCGTCAATGTGCAGGATGAAATATTTAAAGAATATGTAGACAATATTTCATTCGTTGAAGTGGATTCCACCCTGGTTCCCTATGCTGATGACGAACAATACTATCATATCATGGAGAGTATTGAAAAGGGAGTAACTTTTGAGAAGGGAGTTGTAAGCAGCCAGAAATTCTCATTTTCAGGAGGGTACGGAAAAAACCTTATGGAAGAAGTCAGACGCTATGCCATGCTGGCTTTGGAAATTGCCAGGCAGCATGATTTCGATCTCATACATGCCCATGACTGGCTTACCTATATGGCAGGAAAAGAAGCCAAAAGGATATCGGGCAAACCTCTTATTGTGCACATGCACGCCACTGAGTTTGACCGTTCGGGAGAAAATGTCAATACCCTTGTTTTTGACATCGAAAAAGCGGGAATGGAAGCTGCCGATGTTGTAATTGCTGTCAGTAACATGACCAGGAATACGGTTATTCAACGTCATGGCATTGACCCCGATAAGGTTATAACTGTCCATAATGGGGTGGAGCCTTCAGAAAAAGAAATGGAAACTGAAATACCCCGCTATCTGGATGAAAAAATCGTTACATTCCTTGGCAGGATTACTTACCAGAAGGGCCCGGAATATTTTATCGAAGCAGCCTATAAAGTACTTCAACGCGACCAGAATGTTCGCTTTGTAATGGCTGGCAGCGGTGATATGCTTCCCAAAATGATCAGACGCGTTGCCAAACTTGGAATCGCCAACAAATTTCATTTTACAGGTTTCCTCAAAGGAGATGATGTGGATAAAATGTTTGGCTTGTCCGATGTTTATGTAATGCCCTCAGTATCCGAACCCTTCGGAATATCGCCCCTTGAAGCCATGAGAAGCAACGTTCCTGTTATTATTTCCAAGCAGTCGGGTGTGGCAGAAGTTCTGCAACATGCCATCAAAGTCGATTTCTGGGATATTGATGCAATGGCGGATGCTATTTATGCGCTAACTCATTATGAAGGTTTGCCTGCTATTTTTAAAAAACATGGCAAAGAGGAGGTTGACAATATCAAATGGGATCAGGCAGGAATAAAAGTGAAGGAAATCTACAAGAAGGTTCTCTCCTGATTTTTTTACCTGCGAACAAATAAAAGATAAGTTGAACAAAACGCTGCCCGGCAGTTAAAACAGAAATTATACTATGAAGTCAATATGTTTTTATTTTCAGGTTCACCAGCCTTTCAGACTTAAAACCTATCGTTTTTTTGAAATAGGTAATGACCATAGCTATTTTGATGAGTATGCCAATCGTTTTATGATTCGTCAGCTCGCCGAAAAATGTTATTTGCCTGCAAACCAGGTTCTGCTCGAATTAATCAAGAAGCACAAGGATGATTTTAAGGTTACTTTCAGTATATCGGGTATGGCTTTAGAGCAATTTGAATTGTATGCACCCGAGGTACTTGATAGTTTTAAAAGTCTTGCCAAGACCGGCAATGTTGAATTCCTTGCCGAAACGTATGCACATGGACTGTCGGCATTAAAGAGCAAGAAAGAGTTTGCAAGACAAGTAAAACTGCATGAAAAGAAAATTCAATCTCTTTTTGGTGTAAAACCCGGCGCTTTCAGAAACACTGAGCTCATCTACAATAATGATATTGGCGACCAGGTTTTCAAACTGGGATATAACACCGTACTAACGGAAGGTCCCAAGCACATCCTGGGTTGGAAAACGCCTAACCTGCTCTATTGCAGCGCTGTTAATCCCAAAGTGAAGCTTCTGATGAAGAACTTCCAGTTGAGCGATGATATTGCTTTCAGATTCTCTGTGAAAGAATGGAGTGAATGGCCTCTAACGGCAGAAAAATATGCCGGTTGGTTAAAGGCGGTAGACCCCAAAACTGAAGTAGTAAACCTGTTTCTGGACTATGAAACATTTGGACAAAACCAGTCAAAAAAATCAGGCATATTTGAGTTCCTGATGACCTTCCCGCAAGAAGTACTGAAAAATACAGAGTATACTTTCCAGACTCCTTCTCAGCTTTCTAAAAATCTTCAACCCGCATCCCCACTCAATATTCCTCATCCCATCTCATGGGCCGATGAAGAAAGAGACATTACTGCATGGCTGGGCAATGAAATGCAAACTGAAGCCTTTAACAAGCTCTATGATCTGGAACCCTTGATTGGAAAATGTAGCGACGCCGATATCCTTAACGACTGGAACAGACTCCAAACCAGTGACCATTTCTACTATATGTCGACCAAATGGTTTTCTGAGGGTGTGGTAAAAACAAGGATAAACCCCTATAGTTCTCCCTATGATGCATTCATCAATTACATGAATGTGCTGGTTGATTTTGAAATCAGAGTGAAAAAGATTTGCGAAAAACCCAAAAACAAAACTGCGGCAAATATGGCCGGCAAAAGCAAAACCGGTTCTGATGCAACATCGGAAACAAAGCCCAAAACAACCCAAAAGAAAGCAACATCAAAAACAAAAAAAGCTGATAAAAGTTAAAAGATTAGTTTCTTAACTGACCGTGTGCCCTGTAGATTTAAGGATACACCATTTTGCTATGGGATTATTTAAGGATATTGTGCTAACAGTATTTTTCTGTAGATCGCACGAATCTTTTTTGCATTGACCAATCTGGTAGTTTTATCGGTCAGCAGTACAATAGTTTTTGTAAATAGAAACTAACATTCCACAAACCGCTTTTTAAGCAGGAGGCAGCCAAGCCGGACAGAGACTCTAACCAATAGTCTTTGATCCCAATTCTGTTTTTTTTCGTAAATTCGCCTGCTTTTTGGAATAAAAGGATATAATAAATTAAAGTGATTAAACTATGACAGATAATTTTAAGATGCCTGATTACTTATTTGAAGTAAGTTGGGAAGTATGTAACAAGCTTAGTGGTATTCATACATCGATAAGCACCAAGGCTTTATCGTTGTCGGCACCATTGAATGACAACTACATGTGCGTTGGTCCGGATGTATGGAAAGAAACACATGGAAATCCGGAATTTATAGAGGATAAGTATCTCTACAGATCATGGAGAAAACAAGCACAAAAAGATGGTCTTCATTTTCGCATTGGTCGCTGGAATATTCCCGGTGAGCCTATTGCTATTCTTGTAGACTTTACGCCCTTATTTGCTGAAAAGGATGCAATTTTTGCCGATTTGTGGGTGAAATTTGGTCTTAACTCTCTCAGTGGACAATGGGATTATACCGAACCGGCACTATTTGGATATGCCGCAGGTAAGGTAATTGAAAGTTTCTATCATTATCATCTTTCATCGCGCGAAACATTAATAGCACATTTTCACGAATGGATGACAGGTGCCGGTGTAATGTATCTGAAAGATCGGGTACCTCAGGCAGGTACATTGTTTACCACTCATGCTACCTCTTTGGGAAGAGCCCTTGCCAGCCAGGTACAACCCCTGTATTCTGAAATGGGCAATATTGATAAAGAGGCCAAAGCTCATGAACTTGGGGTGGTTTCCAAGCACAGCATGGAGAAAATTGCCGCTGCCAGTGCAGATGTCTTTACCGCAGTGAGTAAACTTTCTGCAAAAGAATGCCATAAGCTGGTAGAAAAAGAAGTTGATTTTATTACTACCAACGGATTCAATAACTCTTTTGTACCGCAAGAAGAGGAATTTGCCCAAAAAAGAAAAATTTCGCGAAAACGATTGCTGGAACTTACTTCCGGATTGCTTAACCAGCCTATTGCAGAAGATAGTTTGTTGGTTATTAATAGTGGAAGATATGAGTTTAAAAACAAGGGTATAGACGTTACTATTGATGCCCTGGGTAAACTCAACAAACAGGATTTGAAAAACACTGTGGTTGCATTTATTATGGTACCCTCCAATCAAACCGGAGTAAGACCCGAAGTGGTGGCCAGAATGAAGAAACCTGATTTCAAAGCACCCCTGTCAAACGAATACACTACCCACAAGTTAGTAAACCCATCTACAGATGCAATAATTAACCGCCTCAAAGATGCAGGACTGAATAACAGCCCGCTGGATAAAGTGAAAGTTGTTTTTGTACCTGCCTATCTCAATGGAACTGACGGAGCCCTGAATCTTAGTTATTACGATGCCCTTATCGGCATGGACCTCAGTATCTTCCCTTCTTATTACGAACCCTGGGGGTACACTCCTATGGAAAGTATTGCTTTTCATGTTCCGACCATTACAACCTCACTTGCAGGTTTCGGTATCTGGGTAAGAGAGAGTTTTTCTGCAGAAAATGCAGCCGTTGCCGTTCTGGAACGCAATGATTACAACCAGAATGAAGTTGTAGATGGTGTTTTCACTTACCTGCACAAGCTTATTGAGGAAAAAGGACTTGGGAAATTCAACAATGATAAAGACGGATTCAACAGTTTTGCCCACGAGAACCTGGTTCCCCTGAGAGAGAAAGCTGCCGAAATCGTAAAATCGTCACTTTGGGAGAGACTTGTCTCCAACTATCATGATGCTTTCAAAGCAGTTTCTGATAAAGTATCTGAAAGAACCCACCTTTTCAAATCGAAAAAACAACCCGTAAAACCTCAGCTCAAGACCAAAGTATCCAAGCCCAGGTGGAAGAAAATTCTCATAGAAATCAGTGTACCCAAAGAACTTGCAGATTTGCAGAGGCTTTCCCGCAACCTTTGGTGGACATGGAATTATGAAGCCGAAGAGCTTTTTAGCCGCATTGATGCCGACCTTTGGGAAAAATCAGAGAAAAGCCCGTCGCGATTACTGGATAGCCTTACCGTTGAGCACTACCAGAAGCTCATAAGTGACAAAGCATTCATGACGGATTTTAAACGTATAGTCCAAAAATTTGATGACTATATGAAGGCTGCCCAAAAGAAAAGCTCCGATCAAATAGCCTACTTCAGTATGGAGTATGGTCTTCATACTTCGGTAAAAATTTACTCAGGAGGTTTGGGAGTTCTGGCCGGCGATTACCTCAAGCAGGCCAGTGACGACAATATTGACATGATAGGAGTAGGTCTGCTTTACCGGTATGGATACTTCTCGCAAAACCTTTCATTGAATGGTGAGCAGCTGGCCAATTATCATGCGCACAACTTTACCTATATGTCGGCTCAGCCCGTAAGGAATGAGATGGGCGAATGGCTGAAAATCAGCATTGCTTTTCCCGGTAGAAATATTTATGCAAAAATCTGGAGGATTGATGTAGGCCGCATACCCTTGTATTTGCTGGATACGGATATTCCCGAAAATGCAGCTATTGACAAGGTAGTAACTCATCAGCTCTATGGTGGCGATTGGGAAAACCGCTTTAAGCAGGAATTTTTGCTGGGCATTGGTGGTATCAGGTTACTGGATGCCCTGGGTCTTACACCCAAGATCTACCATTTGAATGAAGGACATGCTGCTTTTGCCGGACTTGAGAGATTGAGAAAATTTGTTCAGGATGACAAACTCAGTTTCGAAGAGGCTCTTGAAGCTGTAAGATTCAGCAATTTGTTTACCACACATACTCCCGTTCCTGCCGGACATGACTTTTTCAGTGAAGACATGCTGCGTACCTACATGCCTCATTATGCTGAGAGGTTAGGGGTTAGCTGGGAACACTTTATGGCCCTGGGTAAAATGCATCCTGAACTTGCCGATGAACGATATTCAATGAGTGTTCTGGCTACCAAACTTTCCAGTGAAGTAAATGGTGTTAGCAAGATTCACGGAGGTGTATCAAGAGAAATGTTTAAAGATTTGTATCCCGGAAACTTTGCCGATGAGGTTCATATCGGTCATGTAACCAATGGAGTGCATTATGGTACCTGGTGTGCACCTGAGTGGCAGAAACTCTATGATGAGAAATTTGGAAAAGATTTCCTCAAGGATGTTTCAGATCCCAAACAGTGGGAAAAGATCTATGATGTGCCCGATAAGCAAATCTGGGAAATGCGTCAGCAACAAAGAACCAAGTTGATGGAGTTCATTAAAAAACGTTTGCTTTCAAACCTTGCACGCCGCCAGGAAACTCCCAAAAAAGTTTACCAGACCCTTGACGGATTGGATGACAAAGCCCTTACCATTGGTTTTGCCCGAAGGTTCGCTACTTATAAACGTGCTCAGCTGCTTTTCAGTGATTTGGAAAAACTATCACGGATTGTTAATAATCCTGATATGCCCGTTCAATTCCTTTATGCGGGTAAAGCACACCCGGCAGACAAAGCAGGGCAGGAGTTGATCAAACAAATTGTGGAAGTTTCCAGGAAGAAGGAATTCAGAGGTAAAATTATCTTCCTTGAGGATTATGATATGGAACTTGGAGAAGCGCTGGTAAAAGGTGTTGATATATGGCTTAACACGCCCACCAGACCCCTTGAAGCCTCCGGTACATCCGGACAGAAAGCTGTTCTCAATGGGGTTATGAACTTTAGCGTACTCGACGGATGGTGGGCTGAAGGATATACTCCCGAGGCAGGCTGGGCTATCAAAGAAGAAAAAACCTATGATAACCAGGCTTACCAGGATGAACTGGATTCAGAAATCATTTATAATAGTTTTGAGAACGAAATCATACCCATGTTCTACGATCGCAACAGCGATGGAGTTCCGGTGGAATGGATCAGGTGGGTCAAAAACAATATCGCCCGTATTGCGCCACATTTTACCAATAAGCGTATGATGGACGATTATTTCAAAAACTTTTATAATAAACTTTTCAAAAATTCCGACCTTATTCGTGCCAAAGATTTTGAGAAGGCGAAAGAGCTTGCCAAGTGGAAGACAAGCATGATCAGAAGATGGGACAGTATTGAGCTCAGCTCACTCAACCTCATGAACACTTCTGACAACTCGCTTTTACTGGGAGATAATTTTACGGCAGAATTGGTTCTTGACATCAACGATTTCAATGAAAAAGATTTTGGCGTTGAGGTAGTGTTTATTCAGAAGACCTTTGAAGGAGAAGAAACCGTTATTTCTGTTTACGAAATGAAACAGGTAAAACGAGACAAAGAGCTTCTTACCTTCAAATGTGAAGTGCCGGCTCAGCGCGTGGGAATCTACAATTATGCTTTCCGCATGTTCCCCAAAAATCCGATCTTGCCGCACCGCCAGGATCTAAATCTGGTGAAGTGGTTCTAAAGCAGAGTAACTGAAACCATTAATCCCTGCCCATTTATTATGGGTAGGGATTTACATTCTATATTAATCATACAAAAACGAAGATACTATGAAGTTATTAGAAGGAAAAGTAGCCCTTATAACGGGTGGTTCAAGAGGTATAGGAAAAGCATTGGTGCTTGCGTTTGCAGCTCATGGTGCGGATGTAGCTTTTTCTGATTTGAAGTATGACGATAAAGCTCAGGAGCTGGAGAAAGAAATCACCCAAATGGGTGTAAAAGGTAAAGGATATGCCTCTGATGCCAGCAGCTTTTCTGACAGCGAAAAACTGGTTGATGAGGTAGCTGCTGATTTTGGACGTATCGATGTGCTGGTAAACAATGCCGGTATCACCCGCGACACGCTGCTGATGCGTATGACCGAAGATATGTGGGACGATGTAATCCGCATCAACCTCAAATCGGCTTTTAACCTTACCAAAGCAGTACAAAAATACATGCTCAAACAACGCAAGGGTAGCATCATAAATATGAGCTCTGTCGTGGGTCTGGGAGGTAACGCCGGACAGGCCAACTATGCCGCATCCAAAGCAGGTATGATTGGTTTTACCAAGTCTGTAGCCCAGGAATTGGGTGCACGCAATGTTCGTTGCAATGCCATAGCTCCCGGTTTTATCGAAACCGATATGACTGCAGGACTCCCTGAAGAAGTGAAAAAAGGTTGGGCTGAGAAAATTCCTCTCAAAAGGGCCGGTACTTCCGAAGATGTTGCCAATGCAGCTCTTTTCCTGGCTTCTGACCTTTCAGGATATATCACCGGGCAGGTAATGGCTGTTTGTGGCGGTATGACCAAATAAAACATTAATTGAATATTGAGGCAGATTAGATAACCCATTTTGTTGGTAATCTTTTAAAAGCTCCTTCGGGAGCTTTTTTTATGGGTTCATGTATTGTTTAACAACCCATTGGCACACACAAATGGGAGAAAAAACTAACTTTGCGCTGACATTTTTCAACCCCATTCACTTATGATTTTACCTTTCTATAAAAACATACAAATCCGTTTACTTTCCAGCTTCTTTTTTATTGTTTCGTTTATTCTTACTCCTTCTCTTGTATTTGCTGAAAATAAGATGGAAACAAAAATGGATCATCAACAGGAGTTTCGCTTCAATCCGGGGGCACGACAGGGTAGCCCCCTTGCAGTGAATGAAATTCTTCAGCTTATGTCCGAAGGGAGCGGTAAATTGCGTGTTTTTACCGCCTACAATATCGACTGCCAGATTGCAGTAAGACTTAATGGAACAATATCAGCAGGTTACACATTGTTTCTTGAAGTAGATAACTTCTCCCTATCCGGCGATGTCAACTACAGGGAATTCTCCCTGACAGAGTTTATGACTCCCCCTTATCTGGATATTCTCTTACGGGTAAAAACAGCCGATAACAGGGTTTTGAAGGATGTGGCACTGAATAACATCAAATGGAAAGAACTTACCCCCGGGGATAGTCTATCTGCATTCCGCATCAACGAAAACAGGATAAATGGAAATATACAGATGGATATTGCCAAAGCTCATTTTCATTATGGCGAGGAATCTCTCGACAATATCACATCAATGAAAGCTTCATTAAGTTCATATTATGAGGCTGATAAACAGCTTTATAAAGTTGCAGACCTGCTGGAAACCATTTCTCCCGAAGATTACGAAAGGGCAATCCTTGACGATTTCAAGGTTTGTGAGGCTGAGCTGATAACCGGTAAAGTTACCTATGCGCCTTTCTGGAACGTATTGCCTCTGAATCAAAACGATCCGCTTCATATTCAGGCACGACTTGATACCCTTTCTACCAGGACGAAAAAGTTAAGAGAAACCTTCAATGAGGTTCTTTCAAATCTCGATAATCATCTGTTTGAAACCGGACTGGATTATCTGGCTGTGGGCGAATCAAGAAAGGCTTTGGAGTTGTTTGAGCGTGTATTGGTTTACAATCCCATGCATATTCCCGCGCATATAAAGTTGGGGCAAAATGAACTGACCACCTTGCAACCGCTGAAAGCAATGGAAAGGTTTGAAAAACTGATGGGAAAAGCAACCCTTCCTGCACAATGGAAAGAGGAGGCGGTTGACTTTGTTTCCGGGCTGTTTGCATCGGAGATTTCAAAAGCTGATGAGGCCATGGAAGATGGCAGGTTTCTGGATGGCCTCAATATATTGAATGAAGTGGAAAAGTTTTGCTACGCTGCAGAACAATGGGAGTGCCCGGTGCTCTTAAAGGAAAAGATTAGGGCAGCCCACTATGGCATGTACCGTTCTTTTTTATCTGTGGCAAGACGGGCCTATAGCAATAAGAACAATTCCTTTGCGGTATTGTATGCCGAAAGTGCACTTGAATACCAGCAAAATAACAAGGAATATATTTCAACAGAGAAGGAGACTATTGCCCTGCTGCAGTTGATTGCAGAAGGATATTTTTCCCAGTTAAGCAATGCCTTCCAGGCAAATGATTTCGCCCTGGCACTGAAGCTGGCTGAAGATGCAGGTAAACTTTGTAAAAAATATGCAGATGCGGGTGTAATCTGCAGGGAAGATCCGGTAATGCTTGCCCGCAAGGCAGAAGAATACAAACGCAGTGCTGAGCGAATGGTTATTCCTGTAGTCCTTTCAGAGCCTGCGATTATGAGAGATGATATGAGCAGAGAACAGGCTGCAGAACGCGTAAAAGAGTTGTTGTCGAAAGGGCACCTGAAAGCGTGGGCAGGAGAACCTGCGGAAGCAAGGGAGCATCTCAATAACCTTATGCATTATGTCATAAGGTATGAATTGAGAAAGGATTCGGTAATCAATATGCGAATTGTAAGCCTGACAGAGATGATTGCAGCAAAAGAATGTGAAAAAACTTACAGGGATATACAATCCATGCTCACCATGATGAATGATCATGTTAAACGTGGATATTACTCCGAAGCCAGGCAGAGTTATGATATGGCGAGGGAAATCAATGCGTCAGCAGTCAATTGTCAATGGAGCTTTTCTGATACCCTATTAGGGTTGTCGTTTATTGAATTGCTATCAGAGTACCAACAATTAATTCATGAAGCTCAAAGTGCTTATTTCGGCGCAGGGCAAAAGGGTTTAGAAGCATTCATTCGCAAATACAGGATTGCGGGTGAGTTTTTTAATACACGACAACTTAGCCAATACGGCGCCGAACACCAAAGTCTTTTCGAATTTTCAGCAGCTTCTTCCAATTCTGCTCTTGTAATAGCAACCATCGAATTTCTATCCAATGACGGGTACCATCCTGAAGTGATAGAACTCTTTAGAATACTGGAACGACAAGGTTTTGCAACCCGGGAAATGCGCAGCCTGCAAGAGTATGCAGGGGCACAAATGGCATCTCACCTGTATGCTTTACGTCCCGAAACCAACCCGTCAGAGTTTATCCGCGAAAAAACCGGCAATGACCAATGGTTGAGGAACTTTTCACGAAGTTTTACCAGGAACTGGCCCTAATCAATGAATTTTGCCTATTTCATGAGGTTTTGCTCCTGCTGATGATTTTTCCCTGGTTATGAGAAAGTATAACCATGGCTGCGGTGATAATAATTATGTTCTTGATAATGTACTGCCCCTCAATAGTGGGAACAAAGGGAGCCAGGTAAAAGGTTTCTCCCGGAAAAACAAACAGAGGGAAAAGTGTACCTATCATCTGCATATACAACAATAAAACCGTTGGGCGTAAATATTTACCTGTAATGAACCCAATCCCTATCAGTGTCTCCCAGGTAGCAAGAATAGGCATAGAATAGGGTGCCTTTACAATTCCGAAAGACATTACATCGATGGTTTTGGTGGCTATATCCTCGGCAGAACTGATGCCGGGAAAAAATTTCTGGAAACCAAACCAGAAGAATATGATTCCAATACTTATGCGAAGAAGAACGATGCCATGCAGGGCCATCCAATCGAGAACGTTACTTTCAATTTTTTCAAATTTTTCGAGAAAAGTCATACTTGCTATTTTAAACTATTATTGTGAGAACATTTGTTTGGAGAATTATTTCTGCAAATAACAGGAGTTTGTTTGGGGTTTTCCCCAAACACATGCAGGTGAGAATAATTCTTTTGCTCTCTAATAACAAAGTGAATGGCAAAAAGGTTGAACGGGTTGAAAACTTTTAATAAAGAAATTTAGCAATAAAACAAAATGCCTGTTTCCTCCATTATTAGCTGACTGCTCACAGTTCACTTATTTCGCCCTCTTCATTATCCATATCGAAAGCCTGGATTCGATAGAGGTCATTTCGGCGGTCATTCCAGTTGGTAACTGTACCCCGGTTTCTGTGACGTTTCAAAAGCTCCAGGTCAATGTCGTTAACAATTACGGTTTCAACGTTGGGAGTCGATTCAGCAGCAATGGCATCGCGGGCAAAAGAAAAATCAGAAGGGGTGAAGATACCTGATTGGGCGTACTGAATATCCATATTGTCCACATGTGGCAGGTTGCCAACTGTTCCGGCAATGGCTACGAAGATTTGATTTTCGACACATCTTGCCTGCGCGCAATACTTTACACGCAAATAGCTCTGGCGGTCATCGGTGCAAAAAGGAACAAAAATAATGCGTGCCCCTCGCTCAACAGCAATACGCGAAACTTCAGGAAATTCTATATCATAACAAACCTGGATGGCAATCTTGCCTTTGTCGGTGTCGAATACTTCGATCTTTCTCCCTGGTTCCACTCCCCACCATTTTTTCTCGTTGGGACTGATATGCAGCTTGTATTGCTTGCCAATCTCTCCACTGCGCTTAAACAGGTAGGCGATGTTATAGAGTTTGTCTCCTTCTGGTGTAAAGTGGGAGCCGGCAATGATGTTGATATTGTATTTTATGGCCAGTTCGCTGAAGAGTTCAAGATACTGCTCTGTAAATTCGCCGATTTTACGTGCGGCCGTGCCGGGGTTCTCCTTTGGGAAAATGGTCAGGAGTTGTAAGGTGAAAATTTCAGGAAACATGATGAAATCGCTTTTGTATCCTGATGCCACATCTACAAAATATTCGCATTGAATGGCAAAATCATCAAAACTTCTGATGGTTCTCATCTGGTACTGCACCAAACAAATACGGACAGGGAGAGCCGTGAAAAGCTTTTGATTTTTCTGTTGTTGAAAATCAAAATTGGTCCATTCAAGATAAGTAGCAAATCCACCCGACTCTTTATCCTCATCAATATACTCTTTAATTACTTTTTTAAGCGAAAAACCATTGGATAGTTGGGGTGTGAGCACCGGATCAAATATCGCCTTGCTGGTAACCTTGTCAACATACTGATTGATATTGAGCGTATTGCGATAGTTTTTATAACCCGGCAATCTTCCGCCGATTACTATTCTTTGCAGGTTGTGTTCACGGGCAAGCTCCTTACGCGCTTCATACATCCTTGTGGCAAGCTTCATCCCCCGGTATTGCGGATGTACCATTATTTCCATCCCATACAATGTATCGCCTTCAGGATCGTGGGTGCCAATGTTCCCATAATCGCATATTTCATCCCAGGTCATTTCGTAATCCAGGTCCTCCGAATCAATAATGAAACTTGAAGATGAAGCTACTACCATATCGTCAATTTCAATGATGATTTGCCCTTCAGGGAATATACGCAGCTGATTTTCAATATTTTCTCTTGACCAGGGTTGCATGGAAGGGAAGCTGATTTTTTGCATCCTTACCAGTGCATCGAAATCGTCTATGGTAAGATTTCTAACCTTTACCTTACTCTCAAATTCCTGTAAATTTATCTTATCCATATGGGCAAACTTTTATAAGGGTGATATATGAGGTTTCACTATCACATTCTGTGGTGTTAATTATGTTTTAAAATATAAGAGGGTTGGTTATCAACAGGCTATCTAGCCACTTTAATCAAATTAAGACATATAAAACAAGAATTAATATAAATGTCTTATGTCAGTAATTTCACCATTTTTGAAATCGGAGGAAAACAACAACTCTTTGAGCTTTTTGCCTGCCAGGGCAGGAGATACCAGTTGACCGGTTTCCTTGAGTTCAACAAACTTCTTCCGGTGGATGAATTGTTCGTCGGTAGTTCCTCTTATGGTGGTTTGCATATCTGTGTCAATAATTCCAGGGGCCACAGCCATAAACTCTATCGGGTATTTTTCCCCTTCCTGCTCTGTGGCGCAGCATCGGGTAAACATGTCGAGCCCCGCCTTGCTGGTGCAATAACTGCTCCAGCCATGATAAGGACTGGTTGCTGCGCCCGAAGAAATATTTATCACCCTTTTGGTGGCTTTTATGGAAGATGAATGAGTGATAAAATCTTTTATTATAAGCATGGGGGCCAGCAGGTTTACCCTTAGATGCAAATCTATATCTGCATTTTCGAGCGTAGGTACAGGGCCGATAGGATGAATCATTCCTGCATTGTTGATAAGGTAAATCCCTTCAATGTTATCTGTTCGTGTAATATTTGCAAACACAAGTTGCATGATGGCCGATATCTGGTCTGTATGCCCCAGATCGCACGGGTAAAAATTGAAACCACAACCTTTGGCGGCTGCCAGTTTTTGTATGTCAGTATTGTCTGTTCTTGCAATACCATGAATATGATGATTTTCGTCAATCATTTCAAGGGCAATTCCTGCTCCAAGTCCTTTACTGTGTCCTGTTATGATAATGTGGTTCATCAGAAAATTATTTAGTTAACTCATTGGTTAAATGCAAATCTACATTGTGCGTCTTATTCTTTTCTCTCAACGGATTTGATTGCACCGGTTAAAGGATTAAAATCAATTATAAAATCCTCAGCAGGTAAACTGGTTATAATACCAAATTGATTGATAAGCAACCTGGCATCAGCAATGGAAGTATTGTCACTTGAAACAGTGATATTTCCGTGTTCAGGAATTCTGTAAAAAATGCCCCTGTCAACGGATCGCTTACCTGTTGGGTTCATGGTAAATACGCCCATTTGCCGCGTTGCATAGTCTCTTGATACGGTGAGTTCAATTTTTTGTGAAGTGGCAGTGGGGGCACTGATGATTCCTTTGTCATTATCGAAATGAAAGAGCAATTGCGGGTTTCCTGCTTCATTCTTTTTGGGTGTGTGATAAAATCTGTAGCGGGAAGTGCTTTGCGTTGTAATTCCGGTGAATAGCTCCAGGTAATCATTTTCCAGTTGTAACAGCTCCTCATTCATGTATTTTAGTGCATCTTTCGAATAAGTGATCTCAGCAAACCCACTTACCAGGTCAAACCTTTTTTTGCGAATACTGAGAATATAATCCGCCACTTCCCTGGCTCTAACCTCAGAGGATTTTTCAACCCAGGTGCGTCTCAGGGTTTTTCTTTCAACCGTTACTGTATCCATGCGAACACGCTCAATAATGGTGTCAATCTTTTCCTGTAAATTGGTTTCAATAAAATGGTTGAAGGCAGCTTCACTGCCAAAATAGCCTCGCCTGCTTTCTCCCTTGCGCAATTGTTTGTAAACTTCCGTTTCGGAGGACAAATTGATGCCGGCAATCAACCCTGTTTCTGTGAGGGATATGCCAAAAGGATTTTTTCGGTTCTTTTTGGGGTCTATTTCAACAAAGTAAAACTCTCCCGGATCGGGCTCAGCATGAGTTTTTACTGAAACATCATAAACAGAATAGTGCACAGAGGGTCTCATAATAACCTCATCAAGACCAAGAAACGTACCCGCATACCTTGCAAAAGGCCCCGGTATTGCCTCTGTCTTTAACAGGGTAATATCAACACTTACCACTGTTTGGGGCAAAGCATAATAAAACCCTTGCTGCGAATGCCCAGCCTCCAGATGGGTAACGTGTTTAACCGTGATAGGCTGGTGAGAGCTGCATTGGGAAAACAACAATACAGTGAAAAGTAAAATGCTAACTACCTGAAATCTGGCCATAATTGCTCTAATATTAAAAATGTCGGTTAAGTTTTCATCGGAATTGGTGAAGCCTGTTTTTTTCCATGCCTGTCAGCATGCACAAAAATAAACGATTATGACAAAATTATACAAATCAATCCACTTTTATACTATTCCTTATCCCCAAAAAAGTTAATTCGGCGGGTGTTGTGTCAATGCTGTTGTGTCGGTTCAATTGCTGAGACGAGGGAAAAGATCAAGACCTGGGCAGGCTAAAATAGTATTGACATGACACTATAGAGAGAAAATGAAATTTTTATCTGAATTTGAGGGTCAATTATACATACGCACCCGATAGCCAATAGCAACCGCCCATTTCTCTCCTTAGTAAAAACTCACCAGCGGGTTCAGCAGTCCCTGTAAATCAGGAAAATTCCAGCTGAAAATCACGTGAAGTTTTTCCGGGTTTTCAACCTGGATCTCCTGCAAAAATGCTGCAATATCATTTGCTTCTCTGATTCTAAGATGATTTGAGTCTGAAGCATGATGTTCAAGGGCTTTTAAAATGTTGTATCCTCCTGAATGATCGGGTGGGGCAGTTTCTTCCAGGTAATATTCCTTCAGCGAAACAATGATATCCTCAGCTTGCTTCTCAAAAAGTTTTTCTTTTCCTTTAAAGGAGTGAAGGGAAGAATTAAAAACAAGGATATCGCAATGCATCTGGCCAAATACTGCAGCGAATTGTTCATGAAAATCAATAGGGATATTTCCGCTGCTATCGATATAAAAAACCGGTTCCACTTCTTTTGCATGAATCATTTTTCGGATATTCTCCAATGCCAGATTCCCGGAGGGTTTGTCTATAATAATGCTGTTGGAATTCAGGTTCAGGCGTGTAAGCCTCCCGTGCAGGGTATGTACTGAAGGTTTAAACGATTTGAGATGTTTTCCGATGCTTTTCGGGCTAATATTAAAGGCTGCCAGAGAAAGGATGGCAGCCAGCAGGCTATCGGTAAAGATTTTATGGGTTTCGTCTGCCAGCAGTGGGAGGGAAGACAGGGGGGCTATACATGTTTTTCCGCGGCTGCTCCACAGGTAAATGTTCTCGTTTTCTATTCCGATGCCCATAGCCCCGCCGGAGATGTGGCTTTTGAATGCTTCTTGCTGTGGATTTTTTGTAAACAATGCTATTGGATTATCAACTCTTTTGCTCATTTCCATTACAAGAGGATCGTCAGCGTTTAATATTGTGAATCCTTCTCTGTAAACCTCTTCAGCCACCACATTTTGTGCATAGGCAATATCATCAATATCCTTCAGGTCGGAGCCCGGGATATAGCTTTCGTGTGTATTGAGCACCACTCCAAAGTCGGCATATTCATAGCCGAGTCCATCCCTTAAAATGCCTTCCACTGAAGTTTCTAAAATGGCGCAATCAATGCCCGGATCTTTGAGCACAAGCTGAGCTGCATGATAACCTGTCATATCGCCCTTCGCAATCTTTCTTCCCTGCGAATAAAACCCGTCTGACATGGCAAAACCTGTCTTGAAGCCTTCCTTTTCCAGAATATAATTGATAAGCAATGCACATACCGATTTCCCTGCTGAACCGGTGACGGAGAATACCGGGATTCGAAACTGTGCATCCGCGGCAAAAATCATGTCCATAAATGCTTCTTCAACTCTTCTGCTTTTCCCTTCCCAGGGGTTAAGATGCATTCTGAAATCAGGGGCTGCAAGCACATTAATGATGGCCCCCTGTTCCTGAGTTACAGGTTTGCTGATGTCGGGACATACCATGTTAATCCCTGCTACATCGAGCCCGATAATGCGAGAGGCCCTTTCTGCAATGAACCGGTTTATGGGATGAACCATTCCTGTAACATCCGTGGTGCTCGCTCCAACAGCCGGACTGGTATGATGATTAAGCACAATACGCAAACCATCATCCGGAATGGTTTGCAGCTGAAAGCCATAAAAAGAGAGCGTCTCCACCAATTGCTCATCGGGGACAATTAAGGAAAGACTCCCCTTATCACCGGGCTTTCTTTGCTGTTTTTCATTCAATTTATCAATCAAAATGGCTATGGTGTCCTGCCCGTTACCTATTATTTCCGGACTGGAAAGTCTTGTGGCAGCAACAAATTTGTGATCAATCACCAGCAGTCTGAAGGTTTCTCCGGGTATTTGTTCCTGCACCAGAACGTTTTCATCGTGCTTGCTGCATACATCGAATGCCCTTGCAATGGAAGTCTCATCGTTAAGGGCGGGAAATACCTTTCTTGTTTTACTGTTCCATGGCAGTTTTACCACCATGGGTTTTCCAAGGTAGTGGTGAAAATCAAGAGCATCCTGGATTTTGGTGGTTTTGATGGTTACCGGTACCGGAATTCCCGCATCCCTCAACATCATAGTTGCAAGGAAGGAGTCTTTTGCATTTTCAACCGCCACAAAGCCTGTTTTTGGGCCCAGGGTTGCCCTGATTCGTTTCTGGTATTTCCCGGTACCCAGCTGAATAAGGTTATACGGGTCCACTCTCAGCACAGGTATCCCTTTCTTGCGGGCCCGTGCAATGATGGCCTGGGTACCCGGCCCCGGCATACGCAATTCTCTTATGGCTACAAGGGTATCAACAATGTCCTGAACATGGGTTTGTTTTTTTAACAATATGCTGTTCAACAGGCTTACAGCCGCTTTTCCCGCATAGATTCCAGCCTGTTCATCAAAAAAACGAAAAACAACATTGTAAACTCCCTGCTCTTTTGAAGCCCTTGTTTTACCAAACTGCACCGGCATTCCGGCAAGGGTTTGCAATTCTATGGCTATATGCTCGGCAACATGGCCCAGAAGGGTTCCGTCTTGTACCCTTTTAAAGAATCCCCCCGGGCGGTCTTCACTGCAATGATGGTCGTATAGGGTGGGAAGTGTGCTTTGAAGAGCATCATAAAAGCCTTCAATGGTATGGGTAAACCTTTCGTCATATTCCGCCAGGTTGAGCCTGACGACTATAACAGAGCCCGCGCTGTAATAGTTAGCACCTTTTAAAGTTCTCACTGATTCTATTAACAGCGGAGATCTTTCAGCAATTGTGTGTCCGGGAATTTTATATTCAATATTCATGGATGTAAAGGTGTTGATGGATCAGTTAAGAAATTGCCCATACTGCAAATATCTTGAAGTATGGGCAATAGAAGCAGGTTATTAGCGGGTGTCAATTTTTACTTCAGAATGAAATCCAGCGACGAGTTGCTGTCATATTCAAGTGTAGGAGCGTCTTTTCTGAAAACTTTGAGGGTTTTATTGCCCAGGAGTTTTACTTCGGTATCTTCAATTTTCAGCATGGTTCCTTCTTTGAGTCCAATTACCAGGAATTCGGGGTTGAGCTCCAGAAACTCCCTTATCCGCTCTTCTCTCGATTCGCCATTGTGGTTGGGGATTTTCCCGTCGGTATAATGCGGGTTGATTTGGAAGGGAACCAATGAAAGAGCGTCAAAACTTGCAGGTTGAATTACAGGCATGTCGTTGGTGGTTTTTATGTTGGGGCAAGCCACATTGCTTCCTGCACTCCACCCGATAAAGGGAGTTCCGTTTTCTACTTTCTTCCTGATGATATCCATCAACCCTTTTTCGTACAACATGTGTAAAAGGTGGAAAGTATTACCCCCCCCCACAACAATGGCCTCAGCATCTTCCAGCACCGAGGTAGCACCCTGTATATCTTCGGTAGACCTGACGCTGTAGTCAAGTTCAGAAAAAACATCACTTACCTGATTGGTATATTCAATGTAGGAAATATCAACAGCCGCATAAGGTACGAAGGCAATTTTTCGGATATCCCTGCCCAAAAAATCCTTTATGTGTTTACGAGCATAGCCTAAATACTTTTCGCCATAATTGGTCGAATTACTCATTAATAAAAGCCTTTTCTTCATGGTGGTATGATTTTTAGAAAGTTCAACATTTTTTTAGGGAGCAGGCAAAACATTCGGGTTAAGTGCATTTTACCTATACTTAACATAACATAAACGCAAGATTATTGTTCTAAAATTGTGCTGTTAAAAAGATTTTAGCACAATTTATTGGTTAAAAATCCTTAGGTTTGTGTATTGCTTTTTACCGATAGTTAAAACGTTATTCATTGTAAACATATAAAAATAAACTACAGAATATGTTACTGAAAATTGATGGTGATGACCTTAATAAGTTTATATTAATAGGAGACAGGGTGTTGATAAAACCCAAGTCGGCAACAGAAAGAACCAAAGGGGGGTTGTATTTGCCTCCCGGAGTTGAAGAAAAGCGTAAAATTCAAAGCGGTTATGTTATCAAAGCGGGACCGGGCTATCCCATTCCTGCACCCATTGACAGTGATGAGCCCTGGAAAGAATCAAGAGATAACCTGAAGTATTTTCCCTTACAGGTGTGTGAAGGTGATTTGGCCGTTTACCTCCAGGATAGTGCGTTTGAAATTGAGTTTGATAAACAAAAATATAATATTGTACCCCATTCTGCCATCCTTATGCTTGTGCGTGAAGAAGATACTTCTTTGGCACCTTGATGTTGTAACAAAATACATTGAATCAATACAGTTTAAGGCATTTACAAGATAATTTAAAACGAAAAACGAGCTATGTTTACACAAGAAGATTTATTGCAACTTAATAAGAAGGGAATTTCCGAAGAAACAGCACTTGAACAAATTCGAAATTTTGAAGAAGGATTTCCTTTTATCCAACTGGCAGCGCCCGCAACTATATCGTCGGGTATCCTGAAAATCGAAGGTAAAGAACTTAAAGGCTATATAAATTATTTTGAAGAAGGGGCAGGTAAACTTGGTATTCTTAAGTTTGTCCCCGCCAGTGGTGCCGCCACGCGAATGTTTAAGGATTTGTTTAGCTGGAGAGAGAAACTTCAGCAGGGGATATCTGCGCAAGTTGTTATGCAGGAAGACAAAACTGCTGTTCAGTTCTTTCAGCAAATAAAGTTGTTTGCTTTCTGGGAAGATTTGTCTGCACTGATAAATGACATGGGAATGAATGCTGATGAGCTTGTGGAAAAAGGGGATTACCTTCCGCTGCTGAATACGCTTTTGGATGATGATGGACTTGGCTATGCCATGTTGCCCAAAGGGCTGCTTAAATTTCACCGATACGAAGACAGCATTCGAACTCCTGTGGAAGAACACCTGGTGGAAGGTGCCCAGTATGCCTGCGACAATGAAGGCACAGTGAAATTGCATTTTACAGTTTCTTCCGAACACAGAGGCCGCTTTGTAAACCATGTTGGAGATATACTTAAAGTGTATGAAGGAAACTTTGGTTATCGGTTCGAAATCAAGTTTTCGGTCCAGAAACCCTCAACAGATACACTGGCAGTTGATTTGGAAAACAAACCTTTCAGGGAAGCAGACAATAGTTTGCTCTTTAGGCCGGGCGGCCATGGTGCACTGATTCAAAACCTGAATGAGATAAAAGAAGATGTTGTTTTTATCAAGAATATTGACAATGTGGTACCCGATTCTTTGAAAGATCAAACCTACCAGTATAAGAAGGCACTGGGAGGAATGCTGATTCAGTTGCTGGAGAAAATTCACGGGGCACTAAAAGCCATTGACGACGGCACTATGAGCCTGGTAGAATATGCTGAGATGCGTAGTTTTGCCATTGAGAAACTTTTTATAGACCCCAAATTGCTCCCTGAAGGAAGAGCCGAGGGCATTCCTGTGATGAAAGATCTCCTCAACAGACCCGTAAGGATATGCGGTATGGTGAAAAATGTGGGAGAACCTGGTGGCGGACCTTTCTGGGTTGAAAACCCCAACGACAAAACCCGCTCATTACAAATTGTTGAATCATCTCAGGTGAATCAAGCTGATCCTCATCAAAAAGAGATTTTCGAAAAAGCTACACACTTCAATCCCGTTGATTTGGTTTGTGGGTTAAAAGACTACAGGGGAGAGGCTTTTGACCTGCTCAAATATGTGGAGCCAAGTACCGGTTTCATAAGCCAGAAGAGCAAGGATGGCAGGGAGCTGAAAGCGCAGGAATTACCCGGATTATGGAATGGTGCCATGGCCAACTGGATAACGCTGTTTGTGGAAGTACCGCTGGCTACCTTTAATCCCGTAAAAACCATCATGGATTTGCTCAGGAAAGAACACATGTAACAAGTTTACCTGCTTACTGGCTAATAAAGCCCTGCATCAATGTGCTTTTCAACAGAACGACTCCGTTGTGCCGGTATTTCCGGAGCAACGGAGTCGTTGTTTATGATTCAAAACAAAAATGGATTTTATCAATTCATGCGCTGCAATTCCATGTTGATAATCTCTTCCATTTGTTCTATGGTGATTCGCTTGGCGATAATCCGCTTGTCTTCATCCAGCAAAAAAATCAACGGTGTGGCCCATATATCATACTTATCACGAAAACCTGAGCGATTGGCTGGGTCATTCACATTGATCCACTCCAGGTTGTTTTTCTCCACATACGAAAGCCATTTGTTTCTGTCAGCTTCGGTGTTGACAGCAAAAATTTCCACACCTCTTGGATTCATGCGCTTATAGAAATCCTTCAGCACGGGTGTTTGTCGCTTGCAGTGTCCGCATTCAGAGTCCCAGAAATAGACCACTGTAAATTTCGTATCCACATTGTGCAAGCTAAGTCTTGAGTTGTCGGGCTTAAACATGTTAATATCGGGGGCAACTTTACCGATAAGTAGCGGCTTGAGAGCCATGGCACGTTCAGAAATCTTCTGCAATTGTTCTTCATTTACCCAGTGAGCCTGCCCGGTCATGTAATAATTCTCCACCATGTGCACAAACACCGCATCCATTCCCATGATTTGAGACCGTTCAAAGGTATTGGTAAGGTAGAAAACAGTGTATTTGAATACTTCGTCATGGGCACGTGATTTTTCCACAATGCGATCGGCCTCTGCGATTATACTATCGGGCATTTGCATCACCACACGGGTAAAGTATTGGTTGAGCTTTGCATGAAAAATGGGAGTTCTCAACAATCGGTCATCCGCAAAATCTATGTTTTCCCAGAAAGCTTTTTTATACAAGTGATACATAAGTTCATGGTTCGGTGTTCCGTCTTCCCTGGATGGTGCTTCGGGCATGGGAGGCTCTTGCTGGGCCAGCAGAATTTTGCTGAAAAGGCCATCGGGAAACATTTCTATGATTCTGTTTTGCTCATTTTTTACCCTTTCATCAAGCACAGCCAGTTCAGTGCGTATTTGTTCTCTTCTTTCGCCAGTGAGGCCGGCTTCCTGCAATTCGGCGCGCAAGGGGCCGCTTTGCTCTCCCTGCTGCCTGATAAATTGCATATACCCGTAGAAGGCTTCATTCTGTGGTGAACCCACAAATTGCATGGTGCTAATGAATTCATTCATTACCGTCTCCACGCCAAAGTGCTG
Organism: Bacteroidota bacterium; assembly: GCA_007694165.1. Classification (GTDB taxonomy): domain Bacteria; phylum Bacteroidota; class Bacteroidia; order Bacteroidales; family UBA7960; genus SKVR01. Next base: position 162,850 of record RECE01000212.1, on the reverse strand, counting down.
ATTATGATCTACCAGGATCTCAAAATATACCTGACCCGGCAAAACCACCATATACATTCCTTTATCCAGGGATTGTTCTCCTTCGAAAGTAAACCTGCCCTGATGGTCAACCCTTACCGTATCGAGCACGTATTGCCGGTTGCCAAAATGATAGGCCATAAAAGCCACAGTGTCCTGTATGCCTTGTACTTTTACATCTATTCTGTAACCATTCACCCCTTTGTCGGCAAGGGCGCAGCTGAAAATTATCAAACTGATAAAAGCGCTGAAAAATAGTTTTTTCAATGTCATAATATTCAATTTTGCAGGGTTTTCATTAACAAACTATGTTAACACTTGATTATTGCATAGTGTTTAAAATCAAATCAAATTATTGCATTTTTCCTTCACAAAGCCATTCATTCAGGCAAAGATATATAAATATCGGTTGCTTCCTCACAGAGGAATTACCCAAAATTTAAGCTATGAGCAGGGGTTAATCCCGTGCTTCGTTGCCTTCATATCGAAGTATTCATATACAGTTTCGTCTTATCGTCCTGCATCTAATGCATCAAAAACTTTTTTATCAGACCCTTGGTAACTGTCTGTTTTTGCATTAAATAGAAAATATTTTTACAAAGGCTACCTGTAGACCCGTAATGCAAAACAACTGTTTTGGGATGCGTAATTTTACTTGCTTTTTGACTTTTATTTAGGGGGTTAACACGGTTGTTTACAGTGTTTTAGATTGTCAAATTTGTAATATCAAAAAGGGTTCCAACACGGCACCCACCGTTCACCAGATAAAAGCCAAAGTCATGAAAAAGATATACATAACTCTCGCCCTGATGCTGATAAGCATCTTTAGTTTACAGGCAGTTGATTTTGCCGGAGGAAATGGTACTTCAGAAGACCCCTTTCTGGTAGCCACTGCTCAACATTTGAATGAAGCAAGAAACCATCTTGACAAACATTTTCTTCAGATTGCAGATATCAACCTCAATGTGGTGCCTTTCAACATGGGAAACTATTGGATTCCCATTGGGGGAAACCGACAAAACAATGAGATGGGAAACAATTTTACCGGGCATTACGATGGCAATGGTTTTAACATTAGCAACCTGACCATTGTACAACCGGGTAATCATAATGTTGGTCTTTTTGGTCATATTGGAGAAAAAGGGAATGGTTCCACAACTTTGAAAAATATTGTACTGCAAAATGTAATTGTAATAGGAGGACGTGGAACAGGTGCATTGGTGGGAAGAGTAACAGGAAATCAGAATACCCGCATTGAAAACTGCTCTGTGGCGATGGGGTATGTAAGGGGTGATGCTGCCACCGGAGGTCTTGTAGGCTCCAACAACAGTTTTATGGAAACATCTCTTGCTGCAGAAGGTTTCAGGCCAGTGATTTTTCAATGCAGTGCTGATGTAAGTGTTTTGCTCCGTTCAGAATACTCAGCCGGGAAAATTAAGTTTGGCGGACTGGTAGGATGCAACCAGAAAGGAATGATTTCGCACAGCTACGCCATGGGCGACGTTACCATCAATGACGCAGAGGTTTCATATGTGGGCGGTTTGGTCGGTTGTGTTGATTTGCGTGGTATTGTTATCAACTCTTACTCCACTTCCGGGGTTTATGCCGACAATTCATCGAATACAGGCGGGTTTATTGGCAGTCTGGGGTTGGGCAGAAACATGGGAGTTATTGTCAACTCTTACTGGAATACAGATAACAATCCTTCTGACTTAAACTCTCTGGGTGCTATCGGCCTCACTACGGCACAAATGCAGAATGCCCAAAGTTATCAGAACTGGGACTTTTACACCATCTGGAAAACAGAGACCAACGTAAATTACGGATTTCCGGCCTTCAGAGACGAAACCAATTCTGCCAAAACGGAAAAATCCTGGAACGGCAGCAAAGATAATGCATGGACAAATCCTGAAAACTGGACACCGGAAGGGGTTCCTGCAAATCTGGATATGGTAGTAATACCAGGAGGGACACCTAATCAGCCTGTGATTTCTCAACTAATTATCATCAATGAACTTTCAATAGAAGACAATGCCAGTCTGAACCTTGAGCATGAAGATGCAGCGATTGTCATTACAGGGAAACTGCTTGGTGGCAATGAATCGACCGGAACAGGCAGTATCACCGGCAAAGGATACATAGAACTCTCCGGAAGCGATCGTCAATATCTTCCGGCCATGACATTTGAAAACCTGGTAATAAACAATATCAGCAATGTACAGCTTTCAGGCAGTATTTATGTCAATGGCTTGCTTAAAATGACCAGCGGCCAGCTGGATTTGAGCGGATATGAAATTACCCTGGGAGAAGATGCCGAATTGCAGGAAAAAGAAGGTGAAAATATTTCTTCAAGGGTATACGGAAGCAGTGGAGTAATCCGCACTCTGCGTATCCTCAACAATCCCTCAGGCCAAATAGCCGGAATAGGACTGGAAATTACCAGCAGCAAAGATATGGGGCTGACCCTTATAGAAAGAGGCCATGGTGAACTCAACGGCACCGACGAGTCGAAAAGTATATTAAGGTGGTTCAATATTGAACCTGCCACCAATGAAGATTTGAATGCTACACTGGTATTCCATTACTTTACCAGCGAACTGAATATCTATGGGGAGAATGACAACTTCTCTCTTTTTAAAAGAAAAAGCAATGAAACAGAGTGGGTTTGGGTACCTTCTGAGTTAGACGCCCTCAACCAGAAACTCACAGCGGAAAATGTCAATGAATTCAGCACCTGGACCGCAGGAAGCTCCGACTCTCCGCTGCCCATTGTATTGCTCTCTTTTGAGGCTACCCCCCTTAACCACGAGGTTGAAGTGAGCTGGGTTACTGCCGCAGAAATCAACAATGATTTTTTTACGGTTGAGAGAAGTGTTAACGGAGTGGATTTTGAAGCCATTCATTTCGTGCAGGGGGCAGGCACCACAAGCCATGCAAACCATTATGCAGTGATAGACCATGAACCGCTAACCGGGTTGTCTTATTACCGCCTGAAACAAACGGATTATAACGGTGATTTTGAATATTCCAATATTGTATCTGTCTATACCCAAAAGGCAGCACTTGCTGATATGAAGGTATACCCGAATCCCAGCAATGGCAATTTCAACATTGTTGCAGCAGGAGAGAAAGCGATAGATTATAAAATATTTGATATGCAGGGCCGAACAGTTTACACTTCGGTAGCCCGGGCAGGCATGGTTAACCATGTTTCTTTGCCCCAGCTCAAGCAGGGAATTTATACCCTGGTGTTTTTTGATACAGAGTTAATTACCCATAAGATACAGGTTTATTAAATTTTGATTTTGGTTTTGGTGAACCATTTGCGCGCAGCTGCTGAGAAGCACCTGCGCGTTTTCTTAATTTTCTTATCCCCATAAGCTTTCATTGAGCTCCCAACCTGTTACGGCCCCTGATTTCCAGCACGCCTTTCCTACACTAATTAAACAGGTATTAGTACCCGCAAAAATATCATAAATTCAAGGGGTACCACTGTTGTTTACAATAAGTTATATGGCCATTTTTGTATAACTCAACGATGATTTATCATCATGTTTCACCAAAATCCAAAGGATATGAAAAAAATATACTTTACACTGTTGATTCTGCTTAGTTGCACAATTTCACTTATGGCAACAGAATTTGCAGGAGGCACTGGAACTAAATTAAATCCTTTTCAGGTGGCATTACCAGCGCATCTCAATAACGTAAGAAACTACACTGATGCATGGTTTCTCCAAACTCAAAATATTGATCTGTCAGGCTACGGAAATTGGGTGCCTATTGCCGCAAATGGAACCGATAAACGTTTTACCGGCCATTATGACGGTCAAGGTTTTACCATCAGCAATCTGACCATCTATAGGCCTGATGTAGCCAATGTTGGCTTATTTGGTCATGTAGGGATGGATGATAACGGGCATACTACGCTCCGAAACATCAAACTTGTAAATGTAAAAGTGACCGGAGGCAGGGGAACGGGTGCGCTCGCAGGACGTGTAACAGGCAACCAGAATACACGCATAGAGTATTGCTCGGTAGATGGAGGAGCAGAAGGCTTTGTGAAGGGCAATGCTGCCGTAGGAGGCCTGGTAGGTTCCAACAACAGTTATCGACTCAACAATGCCAATGCAGAGAGTTTTCGCCCGGTTATATTCGCTTGCTGGACGAATGTGGATGTTTCTATGGCACCAAATTCTGACCCCAATAAAATTAAATATGGAGGTTTGACGGGATGCAATCAGAAAGGACTCATCAGCAACTCTTATGCCCTGGGCAGTGTAACCGCTGGTGAAGGTGCAGAACGCATAGGAGGTCTTGCAGGTTGTGTAGAATTCCGGGGGATTATTATCAATAGTTTCGCTATGGGAACGGTTAGTGGCACTGACACAAGAATAGGGGGATTACTGGGCTTTGGAGGACAGAATCAACACAGTGGAACAGTTATTTCCAGCTACTTTTTGTCAGTCCAGCCCAACAATGGCGAAGGAGTTGCTCTTTCTGAAGTTCACATGAAAATACAAAGCAGTTTTGAAGATTGGGATTTTGCAAATATCTGGATTATGGGGACCGACAACCCCACCTTACGGGAAAATCCACCCGTTTCAACCAATATCTGGACATGGACCGGGCACACCGATAATGATTGGAATGAAGCTGCTAACTGGCATGAAAGTACTATTCCTTCAACTGATGGCAATGCAGTTATTGTTATAAAACCAGAGAACTTGATCGGAGCCAATGCCTGGCCAACGTTAGGTGCTGATTTTTCTATTCAGGATTTAACTCTGGGTTCTGGTGCAAAAATTACTCTTGTCGGTTCATTATCTATTTCCGGTAAGTTGGAGTTTGATGGTGACACTCAGCAACCATCTGAAATACTGACACCAGATAATGGCCGGCTGATCCTTGCAGGCCAAAAGACACAACAAATCCCCTCGCTGATTTTCGAAAATCTCACCATTGAAAATCCCAATAATGTAAACCTGGCAGGCGATATTACTGTAAAGGGAAATCTGACATTGGAATTGGGCTTTCTTGATTTGAATGGATTTACTATCACCCTGTTGGGAGCAGATGCTATGCTGATTGAAAAGGAAGAATATAATTCGTCTTCACGGGTGTTTGGCGCCAGTGGAAAAATTATCAGGGTGCAAAACATCAGCGGGGAGCATCTCAATATCGCAGGTATTGGGCTCGGAATCAATACCAACAAGGATATGGAAGTTACCATCGAACGCGGCCACAGCGAGCTTGCCGGAAGCGATGAGGCAAAAAGCATCATGCGATGGTTTACGATTACGCCTACAGAACTCCCTTCAGAACTGAATGCGACCGTTACCTTCCATTATTTTCTGGGAGAATTGCAGGAAGCCGATGTCAACCCAGCCTTGTCGCTCTTCAAAAGGGTAAAAGATGGAGATGGTTGGCTGCCCTGGGAAATTGTATATTCCGAGAATATTGGTGAAAAAAAACTGGTAGCAAAGAATGTCACATCCTTCAGCCAGTGGACAGCTTCCGATGCTTCCACACCCATGCCCATAGTCCTGCTTTCCTTTGATGGCAAAGCCGTGGAAGATGCAGTAGCTCTAAGTTGGGTCACAGCTGCCGAGCTCAACAACGATTTCTTCACCATTGAAAGAAGCCGCGATGGGGTTCAATTTAACTCCATTGGCACAAAAACCGGGGCGGGGACTACCAGCCAGATTAATCATTACAAGTACATGGACCATGAGCCTCTTGACGGGCTAGCTTACTATCGGCTTAAACAAACCGATTTCAATGGTGATTTCGAATATTCAAAAACCATCAGCGTTTATACCCGAACCGATATAACAGAAGACATAAGGTTGTTTCCCAACCCAAACAATGGGCATTTCCGCATACTTACAGGTGGCCATAAAAACATAAATTTTCAAATTTACGATATGCTGGGGAAAATGGTATACAGCAAGAGTGCAGAGCCGGGACAGGTTACCTTTGTTGACCTTTCCGGCCTGCAAAAGGGAATCTATACCGTGGTCTTTTACGGCGATGAAGTCATCGCCCGAAAGATTCAGGTATATTAATGATTGATTTTGGTTTTGGTGAACCTTGCCCTGCAGCTGCTGCGAAGCATCTGCAGGGTTTTTGTATTTTGCAATGTCCTATTCCAGTTCCCAATCGCCCAGCAATTCAGGGTCAATAGAATCTCTGTACAGCAAGCTGTGGACTGCATTCAGGGCGCTGAGCAACCGGTTTCCCCAGTGGTTTTCGAAAAGCTTTTGCAACTCTGCCACAGCACATGCCTTGCTCTGGATGGGGGCTTTCTGGTATAACATCACGAAATCTTTCATGTCCTGGTATACATCAGTTATATTTTCAGACAGGCTGGTGGGCTGGCTGTCAAAATTGTGATCGTGCACATAGTACACATCCTGGTCACCAAATTTTTCACGCAGCACTTTAAAAATGGCTTCCCATTGTTCTTCATTCACAAATCTTTCGGCATATTCAGGATCTGCCTCCACATCATCAGGCAATACCGCCCCTTTGAGATAGAGCAGGGGGGCAATTTTCTGAAAATAAGAGAATATATCTTCCCTTGAATGTTTTTCCGCTTCTTCAAAAAAGAGGCAATATTCGTGGGCCACGGTAATCATTTCTATTACCTGTCGCGATAGTATGGGGTTATCTGTAGTCATACATTTTTTTTGCAAATCTATCGAAAATATTTGTTTTCCCTGCAGATCTTCCTGAAATCAAAGCCTGAATTCTGGATTTCAGATACGAATATTCCGGGAAATTTCAGCAAAAAACGCTCCGAAATTACCAGAAAACAGACAGCAAAAGCAGCCAAACAAAGAAAAGATAACACGCCGCAAAACCTCTAAAACCGCAATATCAGCAACATATACAGGTCGGATGAAAAAAATGAAATATTTGTCTTGCATGTAAAGAAAGATTTTTTACCTTTGCCAAACATTTTGAAAAAAGAATAACAGCGTTCTTTGGCACTTTTCAAAAGGTTTTAATAAAAAAATGCCCAGGTGGTGAAATTGGTAGACACGCTACTTTGAGGGGGTAGTGAGCGCAAGCTTGTGCAAGTTCGACTCTTGTCCTGGGCACCATTTTTTTAACTATACCAACATCAGCCCAGATGGCGAAATTGGTAGACGCGCTAGTTTCAGGGACTAGTGTATGCAAGTACGTGCAGGTTCGAGTCCTGTTCTGGGCACATAAAAAAACCGTCTCAAAAGAAATTTTGAGGCGGTTTTTTTTGTGTGTAAAAGTATTGGGTCCACCCTGCCTTTCGGCATCCCTCGCTGCGAGCAGGGAGGGAGTGCATGACCCCAACATTTGAAGGATGATAACTGGCGGAATTTATCAAATAGCCTGCTGTTGAGCCATGGCTGAGTGGAATTTGAAATTCCACAATGAGGATTGCTATATCCTTACCTGGCACCACCACCCCCCGAAGCGGCACCTCCGCCGCCACCCATAGTTCCTCCACCCCCTGCGCCGGTCGAACTGCTCATGGTTGTTCCGGTAGTGGTGATGATTTTGTTGATTGTTTTGCCAAAGGAATTCATGTTTGCCTGGTGCAGAAGTATCCAGTAGATATAGGATTGGTTTCCTGTTTGCTCCACATGATTAAACAATCTTTTATTGAATCCGGTACCCAGGGCCAATGCAGTTCCGTAAATTAAATACTCATTGATACTTGCCTGATCAAGTTTCTCTGTGGTTGGAGAGAACTTTTTCTTTTTAAGTTGCTTCCGGAGGTTTTTCCATTGCCGGTAGGCTATTTCGCCTTTTTCTGTGCGATGATAGATGAAAAATGATCCTATCAGAAAAGCAAATGTCATCGCCATAGGAATCAGCATCCATGGGCCAAATAAAATCACCGAAGCAAAAAATATAAAGAACAGGATAAAGCTTACTATCAGGCCCGTATTTCTTCCCTTTTTGCTTTCTTCATTGTACCATTCTTTCTTTTTCGCTTCTTCAACCACAAGTTTTTTCCATTTGGGAAAGAATGTTTGCATCCGGGTGCTTTTGCTTTTGATATATTTCAAACTGATTTTATCCTGCACCGGGGTAAGATCTTCAAACAAATAGGTCAGGAGTTTTTGCTCATACTCTTTCAGCTCATCCTTCCGGGTTTCAAATTCCTTCCTGTTCAAATAAAAAGTGATATCGGATTTTTCTTCTTCCTTTATGGTTACAAACCCTCTGTAGGCAAGATGAAACAGGGTAGACACCAGTGCATTTGAAACAACTGATGTTTGAAAGAAGAGATAAGATACAAGGGCCGGCAAATCTTTTTCCGGCAACTTTGAAAATACTTCTTCCTTGTTGCTGATAACAGGTTTTGTGTGGTATTTCCTAAACAGCCATACCCAGAAAAACAAAACCAGCAGGGCCAATGGCAATGCTATTTGGCGTCCCAGCTTAAAACGTTCTACCCTTCGTTTCTCTTTTTCGATGGCCTCCAGGCGCCTTTGATTGGCTTCCTCTGCCAGTTGTGAAGCTTCCAGCATAACTTCTTCTCTTATATTTCCAGGCAGTACAGGCATAAGCGCAAAGGCTTCAGGGGGGTAAAGGGCTCTGATTTCCAGAAACCGGTGACGGGGTAAATGTTCCAGCTCAATCTCTACTACACCATTTTCCCTGATGGCAGAAACAGCCTCCAGTGAACCATGCACCCAATGGGCCGGCTCCCCAGCGGACAGATTTCCCGGTGGAACAATACGCACATCTATATCGAAGATGGCCTGGGTCCATTCATCAGAAATAATCTGATAGTAAAGCAAAACGGCATCTTCATATCGTTGAACCGCACCTCTTGCTTCAAACTGCACAGTAAAGGTCCGGATAGTATCAACAGAATTCATGAAAATACGCACTTCAATATCGTTGGTTTTCTCGTCAATCATGAAGGTTCCCGGCGATTTGCTGTCAGACAAGGGGTATGGTTGCCCGTTTTCCAGCACTCTGAAGTTGCTGAAGGTTGCCTGCCCGTGGAGGGGGAAAGTGCGGAAAACTTCAGAGAACCTTCCCTGGAAAGTAAACTCCCGGTGTTCTTCCACCAGCATGGTTCCATCCTCCTGCAGCTGAATGTTTACATCCAGTGCACTCATGGTAAAACTCCTTGCATGAGATTGAAATGAAAAAAAGCCAGTTAACAGTATAGCCGATATTAATTGTACAAAAAGTGGATTATGACGTTTCATAATAGATATTTATTGTGTTATAATTTGAACTTATTGTATTATACTTTGACGAATATAAGGAAAATATTGTTAATATTTTGTTCGCAATTTGATTTATTGCTGTTTGTATATGGTCATTAATCGTCAGGCGAACCTGGAGTCGCCGGACGACTTTAAAACCATCGGGGCGAGCTTAGATTTGTTACCGGATGATCAGTGTTTCTGCCCGGTCGGGACTCTAAGCTCCCTTCCGGGCTAAGGCATTGCTGCGCTTTTTAGTCCGGAGGCGAACAAAAAAGTCGCCACCGGACTATACAGTTGAACCGAAACATTACAAAAAGTTTGTTTTTTTGCATAATAAAGTATGCAGGGGTGCTGACCTTGTTTGATAGAATAAAATATCTGAAGATATTTCCGCTGTTTTTATTATATTGCAGTAGAAAGATAGTCAAAAGCCATTTCCTGCAGAAGTCGATTTAGATCCACCAGAAAGGGATAAAATTGAACCCAAATATTATATACGATAGAAACAAAAACACCATGAAGCCTTATATTCTTGCTGAAAGCCATTGGGATGTTCTTAAAAATGAAAAAATTGAGCTGGCAGTTTTACCCTGGGGTGCTACTGAAGCCCATAACTATCATTTGCCTTATGCTACTGATAATATTGAAGCAGACTTTCTTGCTGCTGAATCGGCCCGCCTGGCATGGGAAAAGGGAGCAAAGGTGATGGTTTTGCCTACCATACCCTACGGAGTAAACACAGGTCAGCGTGATGTATATCTCAATATAAATATAAATCCCGGCACGCAGTTCGCTATTCTTTCCGACATCATTGACGGGTTGCATCACCAGAAAATTTTCAAACTTTTGATTCTGAACAGCCATGGAGGCAATGAATTTAAGCCTATACTCAGGGAGTTGGGCGTAAAATATCCCGGGATGTTTTTGTGTGTTTCCAATTGGTATCAGCATGATGTTAAATCAAAATATTTTGAAGAACCGGGCGACCATGCCGGCGAAATGGAAACAAGCCTGATGTTGTATTTGCAACCCGATTTGGTTTTGCCACACGAAAAATGGGGAACAGGGAAGGAGAAAAAGAATAAAATCAAAGCTTTCTCTGAAGGGCTGGCCTGGACTGAACGCAAGTGGACGCAGGTAACTGATGATACCGGCATCGGGAATCCCCGTGCGGCGACAAAAGAAAAAGGTCTACAGTATTTCAGTGATTTAACCCAAAGAATAAGTCATTTGATTTGGGAACTGTGCCAGGCAGATATAGATGAATTGTATGAGTAAATTATTTCCTGCCCAGAAGGTGTAAATACTACCCTGGCAATGATAATGTCATTCTTTTATCCCTGATTTCAGCTATATTCTGGCATTCAATTTCCCTACTTTTAGGGATTGACTGCTACTAACCAAGGTATTACTTTTGTCCTGTCATTATAGTCTACTGTAAAAGTTAGTAACAAAAATCACACGTTAATTCCTGAAAAAGCACTCTATCTTACCTTTAAGTTGCAGTGATGCAAATATGCCGGTGTTTTAGAGTGTTTTTTTAAAAAACGTATAAGCAATCAGGTACCAGAATAATACATAATAAATAAATATCATAATAATCACCTTTTCAACTTACAATTACCATTCTAATTTCAAGTCTACTTATGAAAAGATTTAAAAAATTACCAGTTATTCTTCTTATGTTAATTTTGCTTTTCCCTTTTGGAGTATCAGCGGGTCAGTTACTCATCAAAGGTCAGGTTATCAATGATAACAAAGGAGTTCCTTTTGCTGCAGTGTATGTAGCAGGTACAGGCAAGGGTGTTTCCACCGATAAGGATGGAAATTTTAACCTTGTGGCACCCGCTGCAGAGAGCCTACGCCTTGGCGTAAAAGGACTGGGATACAAAACTATCTATCAGGATTTTGATGCAGAAAAGTATGGAGATTTCATTGTAATAGAAATAGAGCAGGATTATCTTTTGCTGGATCAGGTATTGGTTTCAGGCAGCAGAATCGGTTTGCTGAGATACCTGCCCGGCTCGGCAAGTGTAATTGACGCTGCGGAACTCAGAACTACCCTTCCTCTCAGTGGCAATGAAGTATTGAGAAATGTTCCCGGCATTCACGTAGTAGAGGAGGAGGGTGCCGGCCTCAGAGCAAATATTGGCATCAGGGGCCTTGACCCGGACAAAAGCCGCAATGTCCTTATACTTGAAGATGGTATCCCCGTTGCCCTGGCTCCATATGGAGAGCCTGAGATGTATTTCACTCCAAGTATAGACCGCATGAGTGGCGTTGAGATACTAAAAGGGAATGGAACCATTTTGTTTGGACCCCAAACTATTGGGGGTGTCATTAACTTCCTTACCACCGATCCTCCAAAGCAAGGTGAAGGGAGAATGGATATCAGGGCAGGAGACAAAGGGTTTTTCAATACGCAGTTTTCTTATGGAAATACCATCGAGAACTTTGGCTTTACTGTAGATTTTCAGCGTAAACAAGCCGAAAATTTTGGCCCTACTGCTTTTAGGTTTCACGATTTTAATACCAAGCTCCAGAGTCGTTTATCACCCGTTTCCATTGTATCTTTTAAAGTGGGGATATATGATGAGAGCTCCAATTCAACTTATGTAGGGCTAACCCAACCCATGTTTTCATCAGGAGAAATGGACGATTTGAGAATTGCTCCCGATGATGACCTGCACATACGTCGTTATGCTGCAAGTGCCATCCATAAATACAACCCGGTTGACAGGCTGCAACTCAATACCACCGTATTTGCATATTCTACTGTGAGAAACTGGAACAGACAGGATTTTACCTACAATGCGAATGCTTCCAATATAACAGGAGATCCTCTTGGATTTGAAGGTGAGAGAGACGGTGCCATATACCTGCGCAACAGTACAGGGCAGAGAAATCGTCAGTTTGAAGTATTTGGGGCAGAACCACGTATGTCGGTACATTATGATATTGGAAATTTGACCATGAAAACCGATGCAGGTGTGCGATACCTTTACGAAAAAGCCTTTGAACAAAGGGTAGTAGGAACTTCGGTGGCTTATCAGTCGGGCAACCTGAGGGAAGATGAAGTGCGCACAGGTCATGCAGTAAGTGCATTTGTACAAAACAATCTCCTGGTCAATGAAAAACTTTCATTTACTGCAGGTCTCCGCAATGAAAACCTTTGGTATGGACGCGAAATCATGCGCCTTAACTATACTGACACCCTCATACATGCAAACTCAGAAGTTTACGCATTAATTCCCGGTGCAGGTGTTAACTATAACTTTACCAATAACCTGGGACTCTTTGCCGGTATCCACAGGGGTTTTGCGCCTCCCCGAACCAAGGATGCCATCAGCAACGACGGAGCAGACCTGCAGCTTGATGCTGAAAAAAGCTGGAACACAGAAATTGGTGCAAGGCTAAACTTTGGCAAAATGGAGTGGGAGTACGCCCTGTTTATGATGAATTTCTCCAACCAGGTCATCCCTGTCTCTGAATCCTCAGGAGGTATGGGTACCGGATATGTGAACGGGGGTGAGACCTTGCACAGAGGTATGGAGCTCTCAATGCTGCTTCCTTTCGATGAATATTTGCCACAAAACTGGGGTGCGCAGGTCAGCTTTGCAGGGACATGGGTAAACTCTGTTTTTTCCAGTGACCGTTATGTACTCAGTAAAGTAGCACAGCAGGAAGGTTTGGATAATGTCTATGTGAATGTCAATGGAAATCACACTCCTTACGCTCCTGAGCTTACCATGGCCGCCGCTTTTATCCTGGAAAATGCTGCCGGATGGGGCGTCAGACTTTCTGCCAACTACACAGGGAGTCAATACACCGATGCTTTGAATACCAACGATGTATACCAATGGATCCAAATCAACCAGGCAGACAATTCATATAATTATGTGCAGGCCACTGCCAATGGCAGAATCGGTAAGCTCGACCCCTATATGATTGCAAATCTATCAGCCTGGTACAAACACAGTGGTACAGGGCTTGGCTTTAATGTAAGTGTGAAGAATCTTCTCAATGAAAGATACATCGTTACACGCAGGCCCCAGGGAATCAGGGTTGGTATGCCCAGATTTGTATCGGCAGGAGTTAGCTATGGGTTTTAAAACCTGAATCAACAGCCTGAAAAAAAAACACCCCCGTAAAGCACTATCATTACGGGGGTGTTTTTTATTTGTTTAGCTGGTGCAACCTAAAGCTTTCCTTCAAGACTTTTGAGCTGTTCTTCAAGCACCTTGATTTTGGACTCCGCATCGGCTTGTTTTTTCTTTTCAATGGCAACAACCTGATCGGGAGCATTGTTGACAAAGCGTTCGTTGCCGAGCTTTTTCATTACAGCAGTAAGGAAGCCATTCTGGTATTGAATCTCCTGCTTGATTTTTGCCACTTCGGCCTCTACATCAATATCCTGCGTTACCGGCACAAAAAACTCGGTGGTTTTGATGATGAAATTGAAAGCATCCAAAGGTTTTTCCGCTACGTATTCTATCTTACCGAGATTGCAAAGTTTGCTTACCAGATCATCAAAGGTAGTATCAGGGGCATCGTCATTGTTTTTACGAATGAGCAGGTCAATACTGATCTTTTGAGCAATGCCCTTTTCCTGGCGCAGGTTCCTGATGGCCATTACTGCCTGTGAGGCAAAATCAAAACGTGCCAGCAATGCTTCATCAATGCTTTGGGGCAGGGGTGTCATGGCAATCATGATGCTTTCGGGTTCATCCTCGTTGCGGATATGCTGGTAGATTTCTTCCGAAATAAAGGGCATAAACGGATGCAGAACCTTAAGAAGCTTATTGAACAAGCTTATTGTTTGATCATAGCTTTTCCTGTCGATGGGTTGCAGGTAAGCAGGCTTTATCATTTCCAGGTACCACGAGCAGAAATCGTCCCAGATAAGCTTGTAAACAGCCATCAGAGCATCTGTCATGCGGTATTTTGAAAAGTGGTCTTCAATCTGCGCAAGTGCTTTGTTGAAACTGGATTCAAACCATTCTACAGCTACTTTGCTGCTATGGGGTTGAGCAAGGTTTTCATCAATTTCCCAACCCTGGGTCAAACGAAATGCATTCCAGATTTTGTTGCAAAAGTTTCTTCCCTGCTCACACAAACCTTCATCAAAAAGAAGATCATTGCCGGCAGGAGAAGAAAACAGCATACCTACCCTTACACCATCCGCACCGTACTGGTCAATCAAATCCAGTGGATCGGGTGAATTGCCCAAAGATTTCGACATTTTCCGGCCCTGCTTATCTCTTACGATACCGTGCAGGTAAACGTTTTTAAAAGGAATCTCCTTACGGTATTCCAAACCTGCCATGATCATGCGGGCGACCCAGAAAAACAGAATTTCAGGCGCAGTCACCATATCATTGGTGGGATAATAATATTTAATGTCTTCATTGTCGGGGTTGTTGATACCATCAAACACAGAAATGGGCCACAACCAGGAGCTGAACCAGGTGTCAAGAACATCTTCATCCTGTGTAAGCTCTTCAACCGAGAGGGTGCTGTTGTATTTATCGCGGGCTACCAACAGCGCTTCCGGGGCAGTTTCTGCTACTACAACTTCACCTGTGGGCAGATACCAGGCCGGAATACGGTGACCCCACCATAACTGCCGGCTGATGCACCAGTCGCGAACATTCTCCATCCAGTGACGGTAAATGTTCTTCATCCTTGGCGGATAAAATTTAATGGTATCGTCCATTACAACATCAAGAGCAGGTTTGGCCATCTCTTCCATTTTCATAAACCACTGCAAAGAGAGTTTAGGTTCGATTACCTCATCGGTGCGCTCCGAATAGCCAATGTTGTTGGTTATTTCTTCCAGTTTTACCAGGTGGCCTTTTGCTTCCAGTTCCTTTGAAATTTTCTTTCTTACCACAAACCGATCCTCGCCGATATAGATTTCAGCTTTTTCATTCAACGTACCGTTATCATTGAAGATATCAATGGTGGGCAGGTTGTGCTTAATCCCAAGATTATAGTCATTGATGTCATGGGCAGGAGTAACTTTCAGGGCACCTGTTCCAAATTCGCGGTCAACGTATTCATCAAAAATAAAGGGTATGGGACGATTGATCAGTGGAACCAGCGCCTTCCTTCCCTTAAGATGCTGAAACCTTTCATCTTCAGGGTGCACACAGATGGCAGTATCACCCAGGATGGTTTCCGGACGGGTGGTGGCAATGGTTACGTATTCATCTTCAGTACCTTCTATCAGGTAGCGCAAATAATAAAACTTCGACTGAACCTCTTTGTGTATAACCTCTTCATCAGAGAGTGCGGTAAGGGCTTTGGGATCCCAGTTTACCATACGAACGCCACGGTATATAAGCCCTTTATTATATAAATCAACAAAGGTTTTTATTACTGATGATGACAAGGTTTCATCCATGGTAAAAGCTGTACGGTCCCAATCGCATGATGCTCCAAGTTTCTTGAGCTGTTCCAGGATGATTCCACCATGTTTTTCCTTCCACTCCCATGCGTGCTCGAGGAACTGCTCCCTGCTGAGGGTGTTTTTGTCTATTCCTTCTTCTTTCAGCTTATTTACCACCTTGGCCTCAGTTGCAATGGAGGCATGATCAGTTCCGGGAACCCAGCATGCATTTTTGCCCTGCATACGTGCACGACGAACCAATACATCCTGAAGGGTATTGTTGAGCATGTGCCCCATATGAAGAACTCCCGTAACGTTTGGTGGCGGGATGGTAATACAGTAGGCTTCTCTTTCGTCGGGTGAAGACTTAAAATAGCCCTTTTCCATCCAGTGTTTGTACCATTTTTCTTCTGTTTGCTTTGGAGTGTATTGCTTGGGAAGTTCCTTCATGATTGAAAATCGGTTAGTATGAATATTAGGGTTTTTGTCTTTTTATACTTATTTGGCTATCTGTAAGAACCGGGAAAGGAGGCATTAACCTTTGAAAACGCGCTTCCTTAACCCCTTCTTAAACAACCCGCAAAGATAATCAGATAATTATTTTTTTCAGACTCTAATTTCCATATTATCTTTGGATCAATAGCCCGGCGTATAATTTTTTGGTGAAAACGGGGTTATGTTATTTGTATTCAATGTATTTTTTTCGCAATCAGATTGCACAAAATTAAATCCATAACCATATGAACTATTCATCGTTATCCTTAGCCATTGCAAAAATTACTTTAATTGTTTTGCTATCCATTAATCCTGTTTTTGCCCAGGAAAGAGATTCCATGCATTTGCAGGATTTTGATGGCTTCTCCAATTTGGAATATGAAGCTTATCTTGCAGAAGACGGTTGGCCTGCAGAAAAACTCAATACCGGCAAAGATGCTGACTACCTGTCTGATGATGAGAAGAACCTGATTCTTGCCATGAACCTTACCCGCTATGATCCTCCCAAATATGCCAAACTATATGTTTTTCCGAGACTGCAGTATTTTGACGGAACATTGTTTCGTTTCCCGGGACGAACTCCCTTAAGAACACGTGAAGGGATTGAAGCGGTAAGAGAATTGTATCTTGAATATCTTGAAACAGAACCACAACCCTTATTGTACCCTTCTAAAGGATTGAGCAAGGCCTCGGCCGACCATGCCCGCTACATGAAAAAAACCGCTACTGCAAGCCATGAGGGCATGGGAGGAATGAGCGCCAGAGCCTCACGTCATGGGCAATGGATCAAAGGTTTGTCTGAAAACCTTCACTGGGGAACTACCAATGCTCACGAAGCCATTATGAGCCTGATGATAGATGATGGAGTGAAAAACAGGGGGCACCGAAAAAACCAGATGGATCCTTCCTACCGGAAAGTGGGAGTCGCCATTGAGGAACATCCACGAATGCGACGGTCTTACGTAATTAATTTTGCCGTAGACTTTATTGATAAGGAATAGGAGGGTTATTATCCGAACTTACGGAAGTAAAACAAAAATGGGGCTGAAGTATAGTCGCCTGGTTATGGCGTTTTACTCAGCCCCTAATCTTTTTAACCAGTTAAGGTCTTGTTCTTCAATAACTATACATCAAAAGCATCCGGATCGGTTTTCTTTACAAAAATTCCCGCTATTAAGCCTATCAAAACTCCTTGAATTGCTCCACCCAGAATACTCATCATAAACAGCACATAAGGTTTAGCCAACCAGTATTGCATTTTAAGAATTCCCTGGGCCATATCATAATCAATATCGGGATTGCTGCGGTACAAGCGTCTTTCTGCCTCCAACCGGGCTTCTTCAACAAGCTCAGGTGATATAAACCCATACAGGAGAAAGGTAAAGGCACCGGTAATGATACCAATGAAAAGCCCCAGAACAACACTGTAGCCTACCACTCTTCCATAACTGATATAACCACCCAGGGTTTCATTGCGATAGTTTATCAAAGCGTAAACAACTCCGCCAATAAGAATTGCGTAGGATACCCACGAACCTATCCGGTTCTGAATATTGCCTGTAAGATACATTACCAGGGTGAGAATTATCAATGCAGCAGATATAATAAGTGCATGATTAATGGCAGGTTTAACCAATCCTCCAGAGTTTTTGATTTCAGAATTTTCCATCGTTTAGGTCATTAATGATTAATTAATTAAGGTAAAATAATCAGTGAAATTACATGACAAAAATAATGCTTTTATACATACGACATGTTAACACGCGATATTTTTGAAAAAAACACAACCATCTAATTCAGGCCCAATAAATTTTTCAAAAAAAAACATCTGATGCTTGTCAGGTCGGCAATTTTTTATACTTTTGCACTCGCAAGTCTGGTACGACCAGCTCCTGCTGAACTCCCCCAGGACCGGAAGGTAGCAAGGGTAGGCGGTCGTAGCGGTGCGATGCCGGGCTTGCTTTTTTTATACCCTTTTTGCATTTATACATTCCTAAAAACATATCCTATGAAGTTTTTTATTGATACAGCCAACCTGGATCAAATCAGGGAAGCAAACGATTTTGGCATTCTTGACGGAGTTACCACCAACCCATCCCTGATGGCCAAAGAAGGAATCAAAGGGCATGATAGAGTAATGCAACACTATGTGGATATCTGTAATATCGTAGATGGAGATGTAAGTGCTGAAGTTATTGCTACAGATTTTGAGGGTATAATCAAAGAAGGCCATGCACTGGCTGAGCTTCATCCCCAGATTGTGGTAAAAGTGCCGATGATCAAAGATGGAATCAAAGCTATTCGGTATTTTACCGACAAAGGAATAAAAACCAACTGTACCCTGGTATTCTCAGCCGGACAAGCCTTACTGGCTGCCAAAGCAGGAGCAACTTATGTTAGTCCCTTTATTGGAAGACTTGACGATGTTTCCTACGATGGAGTGGAGTTGATTCAACAAATTGTGAATATTTATACCATTCATGGTTTTGAAACTGAGGTTCTTGCTGCAAGTATACGCAACAGCATGCACATCATCAAGTGCGCGGAAGCGGGCGCTGATGTTGTTACCTGTCCATTGGAACCCATCCTTGGTCTGCTCAAACACCCCCTTACCGATATAGGTCTGGAAAAATTTCTTGCGGATCATAACAAGCAATAAAACCCATTTTATACAAGACTTGGAGAAGTCACTAAAATACCTTGCTTAAAGCGTGTTTTAGTGGCTTTTTCTTTTTATTTTCGCAAAGGAAAACATATGGGCAAAATTGGTTCTTTTCGCTGAAAAAAAAAGGAGTTGATAAAACCGGCAATTCTGACACTCAAAGCTTCCTCTTATGCAACAATGAACCCATTTGCTTGTTACATACTAGTTATTAATAACCAAAAAGTATTTGATTAATTCCGTAAAATCATGGGAAAAAAAATTCTATTCTTACTTGTTATCATTCTGATGGGGGCGTCTTACTCATATTCCTCACGCGAAGATCGTATTACGCGGCTTATTGAAGAAAACCCTGGCAAGGAATTTCTGATATTTAAATTTGATATAAAGGAGCAGATTGCTGCACCGGCTTTACGGCGCACCCAGCGGGCATTTGAAGATGCTGATACCCTGGGAGCTGATGTAATTCTTATTCATATGAATACATACGGTGGTCAGGTTGATATTGCCGATTCCATTCGTACAAGAATAATGCAATCCAAAATTCCTGTTATGGTCTTCATTGACAACAACGCAGCTTCTGCAGGCGCATTAATATCCATTGCCACCGATCGCATCTACATGCGCCCGGGTGCCAATATTGGTGCCGCCACTGTAGTAGATCAAACTGGCGAAGTGGTTCCTGATAAATTTCAATCTTATATGCGCTCTATGATGCGCTCTACAGCTGAGGCCAAAGACAGAGATCCCGACATTGCCCAGGCCATGGTTGACCCTTCCATTGAAATTGAGGGAGTGATTGATGAAGGCAAAGTGCTCACTTTTACCTCCTCTGAAGCCATGCGATGGGGGTTTTGTGAAGGAATGGCTGAAAGTATTGATGAAGTAATCAAGCTTGCCGGTTTCGAAAACTTTACTGTTGTTGAACAAAAACTTACCGGAATGGACAGGGTAATCAATTTTCTGATTCACCCCATAGTAAGTGGTTTGCTCATAATGCTTATTCTGGGTGGAATCTATTTTGAACTGCAGACCCCTGGTGTTGGATTTCCTATACTGCTGGCAGCATCTGCTGCACTGTTATATTTTTCTCCTCTTTACATAGAAGGACTGGCATCGCATTGGGAGATTATCATCTTTGTACTGGGAATTGTGCTGGTGGCGGTGGAGATCTTTGCCCTGCCCGGATTTGGTGTTGCAGGTATTACAGGAATTATTTTCATGGTTTCAGGCCTTGCCCTTGCCATGGTAGGAAATCAGGGACCTGATTTTACCGGTGTACCTATGAGTGAAATTGGTCAGGCTTTTCTTATCGTTATCATTGCTTTCTTCCTCTCCCTGTCATCCTCCTTTTATATTGGAGCAAAACTGATAACCTCTCATGGCAGATTAGGAAACACATTGTCGCTTAATACGATACAGGATACATCTGCCGGTTATTCTTCCGTGAATATCAAGATGCGTGACCTGCTGGGGAAAACCGGTGTGACCTATACCATGCTTCGGCCCAGTGGAAAAGTAGAAGTGGACGATGATGTGTATGATGCTACGGCTTTAACCGGCTACATTGACAAGGGTGAAACCGTTAAAATTGTCAAATATGAAACCTCCCAGGTTTTTGTTGTTAAAGTTCAAAAGGAACAATCATGAAAAAAGAACAGATATTACATGGCAAAGCATGCCTTGAAGTATCTTTGGGCGATATCGTTATGCAAAAAGATATGGATGCCATTGCCAATGCTGCCAATGCTTTTTTAAGGGTTGGTGGAGGTGTGGCGGGTGCTATCCATAAAGCTGCCGGGCCAGAACTGGAAAAAGAGGCCATGGACAAAGGGCCTATCAAACCCGGACAGGCAGTTATTACCAAAGCCTATAACCTGCCCAATAAATATGTAATTCATGTGCTTGGCCCTGTTTACGACAGAGATGTACCCCATGACAAATACCTGGCAGACTGCTATTCCAATGCATTGGATTTATGCGAGGAGTATGAACTTGGCAGCATTGCTTTTCCTGCCATTTCAACCGGAGTATTTGGCTATCCCATTGAGGAGGCTGCCCCGGTTGCTCTGAAGGCCATATATAGCAAAATGCCTTCGCTGAAATTTGTGAAGAAAATCCGGCTTGTGATTTTCAGTGAAAGGGACTATGCCATGCATATAAAAGCCTTGAAAGAACTCTAATTTATTTTCAGCAAAACTTAAAAAGGATGTTTTATAACCCTCAGGTTTCTCCATTGTATACTGATTTGTATCAGCTTACAATGGCACAGTCTTATTTTCTCAACGGAATGCATACAAAACCCGCAGGGTTTGATTATTTTTTCAGAAGAATTCCATTTAAAGGCGGATATGTTGTTTTTGCAGGTCTGCAGGAGTTTCTTCAGTTTATAAAGGACATGAGGTTTCTGGAGTCCGATATCGAATTTCTTAACGACATTGGTTTCGATAACCGTTTTCTTGACTATCTGAAAGACTTTTCATTTAAAGGGGATATCTATGCTGTAAGGGAGGGTGACGTAGTGTTCCCGTTTGAACCGGTGGCCCGGATAGAAGGGAGCCTGATTGAAACACAGCTGATTGAAACACTTTTGCTTAACGTACTCAATTTTCAGTCGCTCATTGCTACCAAGGCAAGCAGGATAAGATTTGCCGCAGGTAAGAGGGTTTTGAGTGATTTTGGCCTTCGAAGAGCACAATCTTTTGGTGCAATGCAAGCTTCCAGGGCAGCAATAATAGGAGGTTTCAACAGTACTTCCAATGTATTGGCTTCCAAACAATATGGTATTCCTCATGCCGGAACCATGGCCCACAGTTTTATCGAAAGCTTTGGTGATGAAGAATCGGCTTTTCGTGCTTATGCAGATTCGTTTCCTGACAACAGCGTTTTCCTGGTAGATACCTACAACACCCTTTCCAGTGGTATTCCCAATGCTATTAAAGTCGCAAAAGAAATGCGAAGCAAAGGGCAAAACCTCAAGGGAATCAGGCTCGATAGCGGTGACCTTTCCTATCTTTCCAAAAAAGCCAGGGATATGCTCGATTATGATGGTTTTGAAAATGTGAAAATCATCGTTTCCAACCAACTGGATGAATATGTTATTAAGAGTTTGCAGGAACAAAAAGCACCCATTGATATTTTTGGTGTAGGAACTAGCCTGATAACCGGTAAGCCTGAAGCTGCCCTTGATGGGGTTTATAAACTGGCTTACATCGAAGATACTCCGGTACTGAAAATTTCTGATAACCTTCAGAAAACAACCCTGCCCGGCAAAAAAAAGATTCTCAGGTATTTTGACAGGGAAGGTTTGTTTATGGGCGATGCCGTTGTATTGGCAGACGAAGTAAATGTAGACGTAATGATCAATCCCTTCGAAAAACATAAATCTATGCGCCTGGAGGGGTTTAAATGTGAGGAATTGTATTATGTTGCCATGAAAAACGGTGAGATTAACAACAAGCCCGAAACTCCCATGGAAATAAATGAAAGACTCAAAAAACGCCTGCATCTTCTGCCCATAGAGCATCAAAGATTTGATTTTCCACATATATACAAAGTGGGAATCAGTGAAAAACTGCTAAGAACAAGAGATGAACTCCTGTTAAAGCATAAATAGTTCATTTTTTTCTAATCATTCAGTGGATATCTAACAATTGTCAAACAGGTAGCGAATACAATCCACATCTTGAAATTAAAAATACGCTTATGAAGGCTTTGGTTCTGGTTGATGTTCAATATGATTTTTTGCCCGGGGGTGCGCTTGCGGTTCCCGATGGAGATAAGATTATTCCCGTATTAAACCACCTGCAGGACAAATTCCCGCTTATTGTGGCCACACAAGACTGGCATCCAGCCAATCATGGGAGCTTTGCTTCAGGACATTTGGGTAAGGCGCCTTTTGATAAGGGTGAACTTGCAGGGATGGAACAAATACTGTGGCCTGACCATTGTGTTCAGGGGCAAAAAGGAGCTGAGATATCCAAAGAACTTAATACGTTGAAGGTTGAAGCTATCTTTCGCAAAGGTACAGACCCGGAAATTGACTCATACAGTGGATTTTTCGACAATGGTAAGAAAAAGTCAACAGGACTTGCCGATTACCTGAAGGGTAGGGGAGTTGAGGAGGTTTTCCTGGGAGGACTGGCAGCTGATTTTTGTGTTGGTTTTACAGCTCTTGATGCCATTGAGCAAGGCTTCAAACTCTTTCTTATTGAAGATGCCACAAGGCCTATTGATGAAAAGGGGTGGGAAGAGATGAAATCTCAAATCATCAAAAAGGGAGGAATCATAGTTCAATCTGTTGATATTTAGTCTAATATGCCAAAACCATCCTGCTGAATGCGAATACGAAACCTTACCGTCTCTAACTCCCGCCTTGCCGAAGGAAGCTACCATCTCTTTACAATTTTAAAAACCGTTTCTTTGGGAGAAGACGAGTCTTATTTTGTTATGCAGGATCCCCTGGGTTATAAAGTACTTATGCCTGCCGGGTTCTATACAAAGTATGGCTTTGAGCCCGGGCAGGAAACTAAATGCAGGGTAGACAGGATTAATTGCGATGGAAGGATGTTTCTGGAGCCAATGCATCCTCACTATTCTGAAGGGGAAGTGTATAGTTTTGACCGGGTTGGAGAGGGCAGGCAAAAAAGCATCATCGGGGATGATGAAAATTTCCTGCTGGTAAGAGATGTTTTGGGGTATGAATGGAAAGTAAGGGTAGATTCACACAATGATCTTCTTAAAAACCAGCAGAAAGTTCAGTGCCGGCTGGATAGGATTAAAAAAGGAAAACTGTATTTAAGTCTTGAAAATGGCCCATCCCGGACAGGTACACTGCAAACCGGAAGCTCCTGTATGTTTTTAATTACAGACGAGAAAATAAACCCATCCGATGGGTTAAAATATTTTATACTGGAGGCTACCGATGGAAGTCGTCACGTGCTGAAGAAAAAGTACTATGTGCATTATGGCTTTAAGAAAGGGCAGCATATCCGTTGCAGGATAGATAAATTTTCCGGAGAAGGGTATTTCATTCTTGAGCCCGAAAATCCCTGGTATAAAGAAGATGAGACCTATGCTTTCAAGCCTCTGGAGATTCATAAATTGAACTTTTCTGATGGAACAATTCAGGATGTTCTGGTACTGGAAGACCCTCATGGAGAACCCATTAAGCAGTTCATTGAACCACAACAGGTGGAAACTCTGAAAAATACAGAAACTGTTAACTGTCGTGTGCTTCGGATAAGGAAAAGCAGGCTTGAAGTTGAAATTATTTGAATACCAGCTCTTTTACAGCTTTTTTCTTGACTTCCTCATTGAGCTTTTCAATAATTTTTGTCCTGGCCATGGATAGCTCTTCCCTCAAAGGCGCCGATCGAAGATAAACCGTAAGAACCTTATCTTTAAATACAATTTTCTCCGTAAAACTCTGTATTTGGGCTCCCATTACCTTGCCCCATGCCGAATTTATCTGGACTTCAGTAATTTTATCTTCAATTTTGTAGGCCTTGATAAATTGCTGAATTACTTCCCCCAGACTTTGTTCGTTGGATTTTCTCATGTGCTTTTACTTTTATAGATTGTTTCTGTCTTTATTCGTTGCCAAAGTCTTTCACCGAAGCTACTTCACCCTGTTTAATATCAAACATACGGCAATGAATATTTACTTTCTGTAAAATACTTTCCAGGCGTTCAGTATGTGTATCTGTAATAAACACCTGACCATAATCCTCACCACTTACCATATTGATAAGTAGTGAAACCCGGTTGGGATCGAGCTTGTCAAAGATGTCGTCAAAAAGCAAAATGGGTTTGAGTTGTTTGATTTCTCTTATGAACTGATATTGGGCAAGTTTCAGGGCTATAACATAAGTTTTTTGCTGACCCTGGCTTCCAAATTTTTTCAGGGGCTGCCCATTGAGCAAAAAAACAAGGTTGTCTTTATGAATCCCTGTGGTGGTATGCTGTAAGGCAAGATCTTTCCTGCGTGATTCTTTCAGCAAGGTTTTAAAGGGGGTATCATTCAACCCGGATTCATACAGAATATCCGGCTCATCGGCATTACCGCTCAGTTGGCTGTGATTGCGTGTGAATACTTCCCGGAAACCATCAAAAAATGCTCTTCGCTGTTCGTTGATAAACGTACCGTTGATTAGAAGCTGTTCATCCCATATCTCAAGACTAATCTCATCAAAATACCTCTTTTGTGCAAAAATCTTTAAAAGGCTGTTGCGTTGCTGCAGTGCCTTGTTATAGTCCAGCAAACGATAGAGGTACTCTTTGTTGTATTGTGAGATTACACCATCAACAAATTTTCGCCTTTCTTCACTGCCTCCAAGTATCAGTTGCACATCTGCGGGGTAAATCAATACAAGAGGGTAGGAGCCTATGTGATCAGACAAGCGTTCATACTCTTTCTTGTTACGCTTAAACACTTTCTTCTGACCTCTTTTTACGCTGCAATACAATTCATCTGAAGCACCATTTACCCGGTACTGCCCCTGGATAATGAAGAACTCTTCATCAAACAATATGTTATGAATATCTGAAGCATTGCTGAAGCTCTTACAGAAGGAAAGATAGTAAACCGCATCAAGAATGTTGGTTTTTCCTGTTCCGTTGTTGCCTGTAAAGCAGTTGATTCCAGGCACAAAACCAAGATTTGTCTGCGGGTAATTTTTAAACTGGAGCAACGAAAGGGAGTGAATATGCATAGGAAAAACTTAAAAGGCAAAGTTACAAAATTACAACCGCTTTCTGCCAGGAGTTAACCCGGCAATTAGATGGAATATTTTTTATTAATGAAAGTTTAAACGAATATATTTATTCAACCTGAAAGAAATTCATAAATTTGCCATGAAGAACATTAATAAGAGTTATGATACAATCTTTCAAATTCAAATTCAATCAAAATTACTAACCAAACAGAGAATCATGAAAAAAGTTACAATTTTTAGTTTATTATTGATGTTTGCCGGCCTGTTTTCTTACCAGAGCTATGCATCAGAAGGAGGGAAAGATATTGTCCCCATCGCGACCATGGGGGAGTTGCTTGAACAGGAATTCGGTACCGAAACTGTTTTTGAATTAACAGGTGAAGTTGTATTGACATTCCAGCAGACTTTCCGAAATCAGAAATACATCCAGGACGAAACCGGAGGTATTCTTATCGATGACAACCCTGGAGTTATTACCTCCTCCTATAGCCTTTATGATGGTATTACCGGACTCACCGGTACAATCAGCATTTTTGGTAATATGAGGCAGTTTGTTCCTTCTCAAGATCCGGGAGCTGCAACTTCAGATAATAATGTGGTGGTACCTATTGAGATTGACATGGCGGAGTATCTTGCCAATTTTATGGATTACCAGTCGCGACTGATAACCATTAACGAAGTGAGTTTTACCAATCCGGGCGTAAACTTTGCCAATGGCCAGGTTTATGAGTTTACTGATGGCGATAATGTGGCCAGCTTCAGAACTACTTTTTTTGGAGTAGACTATATTGGAACTCCTATTCCTGCCGGTCCTTTTAATATTACAGGGCTACCCAATTCCAGAAATGACGGCGATTACTTTTCCGCAAGGTTTGCTGCCGACTTTGAAGCGCTTGCAGCCTATGATGTTACTTTTACTGTGACAGATGAGCAAGACAATATAATTAACGATGCCGTTATTACCCTTATGGGTCAAACCAATGCAGCAGGAGATTATTTCTTTGCTGATGTACCCGGAGGTACACATGCTTACACCATTGTAAAGGCAGGATTTTACACCCGTCAGGGAACCATTACCGTTTCAGAAGAAGATTTAAATGTTACCATTGTAATTGTAGAAATATCTTCCGACCTGGTTGAAGGATTCCCCTGGGATGAAGGTTTCGAAGCAGGTACCATACCTCCTGCAACCTGGGCACATTTCGCTTACGGAGCAGGTAGCTGGAATGTAACAGGTGATACTCCCTATGGTAATCATGCAGCTTTGCATGCCAGAGGAGCAGCCCATTCTGAATCATGGCTGGTAAGCCCTCAGATTCAGCTTCCTGAAGATCAGGCAATGCTGTTGACATTTTTCCAGAAAAACAGCTTTATGCCTAATTACACTCCGGGAGAAAGCCTCAGTGGTGTTATGATTTCTACCGGCAGTGGTAATCCGGAACATGGAGATTTCCAACTGGTGTATGAGGCAGCTTCGCCCATCGAAAATTATACAGAACGAATTGTGGGTCTGAGTGATTATGCAGGAAAAGTAGTGTATATTGCTTTTGCATACAAAGGCGCAGGTTCTCACAACTGGTACATCGACAATATTGAAATTGAAGAAGCTCCTGAAGCAATCGAAGTAGCCAATATTGCTGAACTCTATGATATGGATCCTGAGGATGGCGATCTCGTTTACAGAATTACCGGAGAAGTTTATATTACCCATATGCAAATGGGTTACAGAGGCCAAATCTATATCCAGGACAATACTGCTGCTATCCTTATAGATCAAGGTAATAATCCCACGGTGATTACCACTGAATATAACAATTATGATGGTATCGTTAATCTGACCGGAACCCTGAGTACTTTCCAGAATATGCTTCAATTGATTCTGACAGAAGACCCCGGTCCGGCCAATACCACTGGCAATGTAATTGAACCCATGGAAGTTACACTCGATCAACTTTCTGAGGATATTGCCGGAAGGTTGGTAGTGGTAAGAATGGTATCCTTCGATTTTGATCATGAGGAATTTCCCGATTCAGAAATCTTTACCCACAATCAATCTTATTATATTGTAGATGCTACCGGCGAGGGTGTAATCAGAACACCCAATTCACCTGGTCTGTTGGATTATTTCGAAACCGATATTCCTACGACTCCCAAAGATATTGTAGGTGTTTTGCATCAGCGTTGGGAAGTAACCAGATTGCAGCCCAGATCACTGGCTGATTTCCTTGAACCTACTTCTGTTCAGGAATTCGAAGCAGCAGGATTTAGTGTATATCCCAACCCTGCACGCAATCATGTTACCATAACTGGTGAGAATACGATGGATCAAATCAGAATTTACAACCTCAATGGCCAGTTGATCCAAAGCAAGCAGGTAAATGGTCAGCATGTGTCCATTGAAACCGAAAGCCTCAAAACAGGCATTTACATTGTGCAGATTGTTTCTGGTGTGCAGGTACTCAACTACAAATTGCAGATTCAGAAGTAATTTCAAGATGCTAAGGGGTATTTCCCCAAACCTGAAAAACCGTCTCAGAGATGCTTCTGAGGCGGTTTTTTTTTTATGTAAGTATATTTCTTCCTTTAGATATCAATCGCAACCAGCTCGCTTTAATTGGGAGCTATAGGGTCTGATGAGTAGTTGCAACTTATCAGATTTGAGATTTAGCTTCGCTGCTACTTCGTGGTCTCATGTTTCGCATTTACGAATCCATTAAACCTGTCAGCAAATCATGCAAATAAAAAAAGACTGTCCCGATAATTGAGACAGTCTTTTTTATATGAGAAGTTCAGATTGTTATGAAACCAGGACTTTATTCTCCCTCTTTTTCAACAATTTCAAACTGGGGCGGAGTTCCGGCAGCCACACAACGATACTCAACGGTCGGGTTGGTTCGCGTCCAGTTATCTCCAAAAGTTTCATAAGAGACGAAAAACAGCACTTCAATACCATCCACCTCTGGAGTCGCGTCAGGGTATTTGTGCTGCAGCAGGGCAATGATTCCTTCTTCATTGATTCTTCTCATCATTTCATCAACGGCTGCTTCAGCACCTTCTGAATTAAATATTTCTGCCAGGGCGGAATCGGCATATTCTCCATTGGCAAGTTTGTCGAGCCTGCGGCTAAGCAGTCTTATGTCAAAATTTCTGTAAAATGCACTTGCCCCGTAATAATAAGCAAAATCAGCATAAGCGAATTCCTGCTGTCCTATGGGGTCGATGTCTACCAGGTATTGATAATCGGCCCTGTCCATTACGAAACTAATTGTAGGATCAAATGCCCAGCCTTCAGCACCAAAGATATACTGCTCGGTAACTTCAATAAAATAAGGAACCTTTACCCAGTGGGGGTCCGCAAAATGATATTTGTCTTTAATGTTTAAAGTCTGGGTACCATTAAAATACCTGAAACGCAGAACCTGCTCATCTCCGGCTACGGCGAAGGGCAAAAGGTTTCTCAGAAATGAGGGTAAATACTCCTCTGGCGGATTGTTTTCATTGAATCTGTTAAACTGAGAAATACCTGTGCCCCAGTGTTTATAATCTGCATCTTCAAGTTCATATCCTACATAGGGGAGGTTTTCTATGGTTTCAATCCAGCTCCAGGAGGATCCGTCGAACTCATATACATCAAGGTACTGGAAAGTCTCTCCGCCTACTCTGAAGTCATAAATTACATTCTCTCTGTCACCCTCATCTGCATCAGGAAATAAATCATCAGCCATAAAAGGGATATTATTGCGTGCCGGATTATCTGGGTAAAAAAACCGGGAACCAGTGACTCCGAAAACCGCAATATAGTCTTCAGTAGTAAAAACATACCCAAACCCTGCATCCCACCAATCGGGATAGAGCAGGAAATGGTTAAAGGTAACCTGTGCCACACTTCCTTCCAGTAAGGTAGGATAGCGCATGGTCAGGACCAGGGGGACAAATTCTTTGGCAGGGAAACTATCGCTGAAAGCATTATATTCGCGCATAAAGCCGCCAAGTCGGTCATAGTCGGTAAGTGTTATTGTATAATCAATTTCTTCATTATAGGGCCCTGCCATTTCATCCAGGTCGTGGTACAGGTCTTTATTGGGGTCACAGGATATAAACAAAAAGATGCTTATAAAAAATACCCACATCCAATTTTTTCTATTGTATTTCATCTGTCTAAAAATTTTTAAAGTGGCTAGATGGAACATCCAAAACTTCCTTTATTCGCTGATAACCAATTGGTTTTCCCAAAAGTCATCCTCGTGTGTGTTTCAAGCTTAATCATGGATGTTTCATAGTCTGGAAATATTATTTATTATAAAAATCTTTTGTCATTAAAATCTTACACGAAAAGAGGTGGTCCATGTGCGTCCCCAGCCGTAGTAAACAGTAGCAACATCAGGACGTCCCAGGATGCGTTCATTTGTTTTGGGGTCAATGTATACCCCATCAGTAGCATCTCTGATGGCCTCAGTATTAAAGAGGTTGTTGATATTGGCCTGCAAAGTAGCATCCAACCCGGCGATTTTGAACCTGTATCGCAGGCTGAGGTCTACCATTTGATAGGCGGGCATTTGCCATGAATCCTGGCCTCTAAGATTAATATCACCCCGGTCTTCTACGTTGAAGTCAGCAAAGAGCCTGTCATAATGGTTTGCATCCACTCCTAACCTTACATTGGGTAATAATTCATAGGAAAGCCCTAATGCTGCTGTGATTTGTGCAGAATTTCCCACCATTAATCCCTTTGCATATACCTGGATACTATCAAGAAAAACCTGGTCTTCATCAAATACTTCGGCAATCAGGTCATCCTGCCATTTCCAGTCACCATAGGAGAACATACCCCTGATTTCAAGTCTGCGTTCAGGTCTGATGGTAAAATCGATTTCCAAACCCTGGTGAAGGGCATCCAGACCCGTAATGTTGGCGATAACACCCTGTCCGAGGTTTCTAACCAGTGCCTTGTCGAGCCATTCAGTGCGGTAAAGGATTACATTGGCAGCCAGAAGGGGGGAGCGGTATCCGTATCCTATTTCAGAAGAAATAACCCTTTCATGGTTAACCCCGGGGTTGGTTACATTGGTAAATCCAACAAAAGCAAACCTGAAAAACGGTGCACGGGTAAAATATCCTGCATTGGCAAAAACATTGTGTCGGGCACTGATATTATAGTTGGCACCCCCTTTAATACTCCATGCCAGAAAGTCGATCCAGTCTGACTGCTGGGGCTGAAGGGCCTGCATATTCATAATGCTGTTGTAATTATTCATGTAGGAGACATAAGCTACAGAATCGCCTTGTTGCTCTGCTGCAGCAGCCTGGTTGAAGAATTCATCAGCTTCTGCTAAAAGTTTTGGTCTTTCCGGCGAATCCTCATCGTAATAAAGAAAATAATCGGTACGACGGTAGCTGGTGTTGGATAAGGTACCGGAAATAAAAGCCGAGTACTGGTCACTTACATATTCTGCCTGAGCAAATAAACCACCCCAGGCTACTTCTCCCAGGTCATGATAAGCAATTTTATCGCCTATGGTTAGCCTTGCCGAGGTTTCCCGGTTAACATTGCGACTTACTACTGAGCGGTCAATGTTATGAATCTGATTTTCCCTGGTCATGACATCCTGGTAGTGGGTACCTCCCAGCAAATCTGTTATCTCCTGGTAATGGTATCCTCTGTAATAACGAAGGTCCAAACCACCGGTATATCTGAAGTTCCCTTGCTCTGTTTGCAATGAAGACAAAATGCCGTACCAGTCATGCTCATTGGTGGCGTTGGCTACAATTACACGTGAACCATTAGGCGACAAGCTGTTTTGTTCCACAGCATAATCAAAGTCCAGTAAACCATAGGGGGTAAGCTTGGTATCTCCTGTAGGTAAACCGGTATTTCGGTCAAACTGGTACCAGTTGTTGTTAGGTCCAACCATCCTGCGTCCTCCACCTGAAGAGATGGATGCATAGGCTGCTGTTGACAGGGTTGTATTGGGGCTTACAGACCAGAAATGATTCATAGAGATTTGAGGTTTATGGTACTCATTGTGCGCCGAGTTAAAGGACTGCCCATTGAGCAAACCCTGTGAAGGGTTATAACGAATGCCTCTTTCGTGTTCTCTGAAAGTTTGAATAAGTTGACGGGGCCAGCGTTGATTGTGCCACTGTGGGGCACCAAATGCAGTAAAACTAACAATGTGCCGATCGCTTAGCTGTTTTGAAGCATTGAAAAAATACGACCACCCGTCAAACTCAGTTCCATCTACAAAACCCTGTCCTGTTGTTCTTCCGCCCAATGCTGTAACGGTCCAGCCGTTGTCCATTAAACCGGTCGACAGTGATACCGACCTTCTTTCATAGCCATCGTGTCCAAAGCCATAAAAAACAGTACCCCCTTTTCTCGCATCTGTGGTTTGGGTTACAATATTGATAGTTCCTCCTACGGAGCTTATGGCAAGCCTTGAGGCTCCCAATCCACGCTGCACCTGCATGGTCTGTGTTACATCAGATAAACCGGCCCAGTTTGACCAGTAAACCCTTCCGTTTTCCATATCGTTTACGGGAACTCCATTGATCAAAACGCCAATGTTGTTGGAGTCGAACCCCCGCATGTTGATGCGTCCGTCACCAAACCCTCCGCCATCTTTGGTTGCATAAACA
Source organism: Bacteroidota bacterium (assembly GCA_007694165.1). Lineage (GTDB taxonomy): Bacteria > Bacteroidota > Bacteroidia > Bacteroidales > UBA7960 > SKVR01. Next base: position 130,714 of record RECE01000212.1, on the reverse strand, counting down.
CTGGGCGTTGATTTGAGAATTTCCGGAAACTCCTGCGAACCCAACCGTTCGCTGATTACTTCAGCGCTGATGGTAGAAATGGCTACCGGGGTTTCCCTGTCGCGGGCAATGGCCGAAATAGCCACCACAAACTCCTGCAGAAGAGCAACTTCAGGTAGCAGGTCCACGTTGAGAACCCTCGTACTGCCATCTACCTCAACTTCTTTGCGCTGCATACCCACGAAGGTAAATACCAGCACAGAGCCTGTATCTGCCGTAATGGTATACTGACCATTGATATCCGTTACAGTGCCCGTGGTAGTTCCCTTAACGGTTACGTTTACACCTGGCAGGGTTTGCTGATCCGACATGTCGCGAACAGTACCTCTTAACTGCAATTCCTGCGCCTGAACATCTACAATAAAAAGACACGCAAGAAGAATCAGAAAATTCATGTAAAGCTTTTTATTCATAATTACAATGATTTATAATAATTTGGTTGAATTGTATGTGTTTGTTTTCGAAATAGAATTCAAAACTACTAAACACAATCCAATTTACATGTGAATTTATGATTAAAAAATCGGATTATTTACTTTTCCGCCAAGTAATCCAAAAATCAATGCATCAAACAGGAAAACCGGTTTTGCTAAAAATCAGGAACAAATAAAAAAACCGGACCCCATGGTGAGGATCCGGTTCCAAAAGACATTTTAATGTTTTTTTTGCTAATCGGTTTTTTCGAGTTTTTTGGGCAGAACGATGATTTCTTCATTATCGGGATCAAAGTCCACATGAATTTCATCTCCTTCATCCACTTGAGATTTAATGATTTCCTCGGCAAGGGGGTCTTCAAGGTACTTCTGGATAGCTCTCTTGAGAGGCCTTGCACCAAATGCTGAATCCCATCCTTTTTCGGCGATATATTCTTTGGCTTTGTCTGATAGGACAACCTTGTAACCCAGGTTTTCGATACGATTGTAAAGGTGAGCCAGTTCAATATCGATGATTTTGAAGATATCTTCCTTTTCAAGGTTTTCAAAAATAACAATATCATCTACCCGGTTAAGAAATTCAGGAGCAAAAGATTTCTTCAAAGCGTTTTCAATAACGCTCTGCGTATACTCTTTTGTTCTGGACTGCTTGGCAGTAGTATTAAATCCTACTCCCATGCCAAAGTCTTTCAACTGGCGCGATCCGATATTTGAGGTCATGATAATAATGGTATTCTTAAAGTCGATTCTGCGTCCCAGGCTATCAGTAAGCTGTCCATCATCAAGCATTTGCAATAGCAAATGAAACACATCCGGGTGAGCTTTTTCAATCTCATCAAGCAGAAGCACAGAATAGGGTTTTCTTCTCACTTTTTCAGTCAACTGCCCACCTTCTTCATATCCCACATATCCGGGAGGTGCACCAATCAAACGACTTACGGCGAATTTTTCCATATACTCGCTCATATCAATCCGGATGATGGCATCGTCAGAATCAAACAGGTGCTTTGACAATACTTTGGCAAGGTGTGTTTTACCAACCCCTGTGGGACCAAGGAAAATAAAGGAACCAATGGGTTTGCCGGGGTCTTTCAATCCGGCACGATTGCGGCGAATAGACTGCACCACTTTTTTGATGGCGTCATTCTGACCGATAACACTTTTCTCCAAATCCGCTTCCATGCTGATGAGTCGCTGACTTTCGTTGAGTGCAATTCTTTGCACAGGCACACCGGTAATCATGGATACCACTTCAGAAACATTCTGCTCGGTAACCACTTCACGGTGAAGCTGGGACTCTTCTTCCCATGCTTTTTTTTCTTTTTCCAGCAAATCCATTAACTCTCGTTCCTGATCCCTGAATTTAGCTGCCTGTTCGTATTTCTGGCTTTTTATAGCCTTGGTCTTTTCCTCCCGCACAACATCGATGCGTGATTCAATATTGATAATATTTTCAGGAACACGTATGTTGGTAATATGTACTCTTGAACCTGCCTCGTCAAGGGCATCAATAGCTTTGTCGGGCAGACATCTGTCGCTAACATAGCGATTGGTAAGACTTACACAGGCTTTTATTGCCTCAGGAGAGTATGTAACCAGGTGATGGTCCTCATATTTTTTCTTAATGTTGTTGAGAATTTCGATGGTTTCTTCGGCAGATGTGGGTTCGATAAGCACTTTCTGGAATCTTCTTTCCAGTGCACCATCTTTCTCAATATGCTGTCTGTATTCGTCTAAGGTAGTAGCACCAATACATTGAATTTCACCACGTGCCAGTGCCGGCTTAAACATATTGGAGGCATCCAGCGAGCCACTGGCTCCACCAGCACCAACAATGGTATGCAACTCATCAATAAACAGGATTACGTCGGGAGTTTTTTCCAGCTCATTGAGCAGGGCTTTCATCCGTTCTTCAAACTGACCACGATACTTGGTTCCGGCCACCAGGGATGCAATATCCAGGGTAACAATCCTTTTGTTGAACAGTGCCCTTGATACTTTTCGCTGCACAATTCGCAAGGCAAGGCCTTCGGCAATAGCAGATTTACCTACTCCAGGTTCACCTATAAGTATGGGGTTGTTCTTTTTTCTCCTGGAAAGGATTTGAGCAATACGCTCAAGTTCCTTCTCACGACCCACAACAGGATCCAGACGATCTTCTTCTGCAGCTTTGGTAAGGTCTCTTCCGAAATTGTCCAGAACCGGGGTTTTAGATTTATCCGAATATTTCTTGAAACCACTACCGCCAAAACCACCACCTTCTGAAGATTCATCATCCTCGCTGCTATGTGAAAGCTCACTTTTGGGATTCAGGCCACCCAATTTACCCTCTTCAGGATTGTTTTTGAGCAACACTATTTCATCCTTGACACTTTCATAATCTATGTCGTTTTGCAACAAAAGCCGGGTGGCAAGATTTTCCTTGTCCTTTAAGATGGAAAGCAGCAGGTGCTCAGTACCAATCACTTCGCTATTGAAGACTTTGGCTTCCAGGTAGGTTATTTTTAAGACTCTCTCAGCTTGCTTCACCAGCGGGAGATTATCAACATTCCGGTTTTTTTTGGAGTCTGTACGGATGGTTTTTTCAATGGTAGATTTAATCTTTTTGAGATCAACTCCCAGGTTGACTAATATCTGGATGGCAAGGCCTTCTCCTTCTCTGATAATACCGAGTAGAAGATGCTCAATACCAATATAATCGTTACCATTTCGAATGGCTTCCTCACGACTATAGGTGATTACATCTTTGACTCTTGGGGAAAATTTCGCTTCCATAATTGTAATTGCGATAAATTATTAGTAAAAACAGGTATTTGGGTTATCAAAAGTATATACAATATTAACTAAATCGACTGAAAGATTTACATTTTTTATTCACAATATCTGTGAAAGGGTATCCAGGCTCAAAAGGTTGAAACTCAAAGCAGGATTTAACAGGGTATTTGACAGTAAATTCAGCAATATGGTCTTATTAACAAAAAAAATGCCGTTTTGTTAGCAAATAGTTCTATCGGACGAATTGTCATGCTCAGTTTTTACACAAAAAAAGCGTAATTTCGTGCTTGGAAAACCGAACTCCCAATTAGTAGGAAAAATACTAAACAAAAAGTATGTCAGACGAAAGAATAACAAAGGTAAATATTGAAGATCAAATGAAGAGTGCCTATATCGATTACGCAATGTCAGTAATCGTTTCCAGGGCACTTCCGGATGTAAGAGACGGGTTGAAACCTGTTCACCGGAGAGTTCTTTTTGGAATGTCAGAGCTGGGTACATTCAGTAACAGACCCTACAAAAAATCCGCCAGGATAGTAGGGGAGGTGCTGGGTAAGTATCATCCACACGGCGACAGCTCTGTTTACGATGCGATGGTCAGGATGGCGCAACCCTGGTCGTTGCGTTACCCCCTGGTAGATGGTCAGGGTAACTTTGGTAGTATAGACGGCGACAGCCCGGCTGCCATGCGTTATACCGAAGCCAGGCTGAGGAAAATTTCAGAAGAAATTCTTGCCGATTTAGACAAAGAGACTGTGGATATGCAGCTTAACTTTGATGATACCCTTGAGGAACCAACAGTATTGCCCGCAAAGGTACCCAATCTGCTTATCAACGGAGCCAGCGGTATTGCCGTGGGTATGGCTACCAATATGCCTCCGCACAACCTTTCAGAAGTTATTGATGGTACTATTGCCTACATCGATAACGTTGACATTACCATTGATGAGCTTATGCAATTCATCAAAGGTCCTGACTTTCCCACAGGTGGTCTTATATACGGACATGATGGCGTTAAAGAAGCTTACCGTACCGGAAGAGGCAGGATTGTGGTAAGGGGAGAGGCCATAGTGGAAGGTGAAGATGCGGGTAAACAAACCATAATTGTTACCTCCATACCCTACCAGGTAAATAAAGCAGAAATGATCAAAAAAACTGCCGACCTGGTCAATGATAAAAAAATTGATGGGATTACTGATATAAGAGATGAGTCAGACAGAAAAGGTATGCGTATCGTGTATGAGCTGCGAAGAGACGCCGTACCCAATGTTGTACTTAACCAGTTGTATCAGCACACTGCCCTGCAAACCGCATTCAATGTAAATAATATTGCATTGGTAAAAGGCAGGCCCGAAATGCTCAACCTAAAAGACATTATAAAATACTATGTTGAGCACAGACATGAGATTGTGGTTCGCCGCACCGAATACGAATTGCGCGAAGCCCAAAAAAGGGCGCATATTCTGGAAGGACTGATAATAGCCCTTGACAACCTTGATGCAGTGATTCAACTTATCCGATCAAGTAAAACACCGGAAATTGCCAGAAACGGACTAATTGACAGTTTTAGCTTGTCAGAACTACAGGCACGTGCTATTCTTGCCATGCAATTGCAAAGACTTACCGGTCTTGAAATTGAAAAGATTAAGGAAGAGTACGAAGAACTGCTCAAGAGAATAGATTATTTCAAAAGTATCCTGGACAATTTAGATCTGCGAATGGAGATCATTAAGGAAGAACTTAAAGAACTTAAAGATAAGTTTGGTGACGAAACACGCACCGAAATTGAATATACTGCCAATGATTTCAGAATAGAGGATACCATAGCTGATGATGATATGGTTATTACTGTTTCGCGCATGGGCTATATCAAAAGAACACCGCTGGCAGAGTTCCGCACCCAGGCCAGGGGAGGTACCGGTTCAAAAGGCTCCACTACCCGTGTAGAAGATTTTGTGGAATACCTTTTCCATGCTACCAACCATAATTACCTTATTTTCTTTACCGAACAGGGTAAATGCTACTGGAAAAGAGTGTTCGAAATTCCTGAAGGAGCCAAAAACACCAAAGGCAGACCCATTCAAAACCTGATAAATATACCCACTGACGATAAGGTAAAAGCCTTTGTAAATGTAAAGGACCTTACAGATAAAGAGTACATCAGCAATAATTTCATTATTTTGTGTACTAAAAAAGGTATCATCAAAAAAACATCTCTTGAAGCATATTCAAGGCCACGTGCCAACGGTATTATCGCCATAAATATACGTGAAGGGGATGAACTGCTGGAAGCCAGCCTGACCAACGGAGAAAGTGAAATCCTTATTGCTGCCAAAAATGGTAAAGCTATTCGTTTCCCGGAAAATATTATCAGAGCCCTGGGAAGAGGCGCCTCAGGAGTTAAAGGAATCACTTTGACAGGTGAAAGCGATGAAGTTGTGAGCATGGTTTGTGTTAATGATCTGGAAAGTTCATTGCTGGTAGTTTCTGAAAACGGCTATGGGAAAAGATCCTTCCTGCAGGAATACCGAATTACAAACAGAGGAGGAAAAGGAGTTAAAACCCTCAATATTACAGAAAAAACCGGACAACTGATTGCCATGGTCAGCGTTTCCGATACCGATGATTTGATGATCATCAACAAATCAGGTATCACTATCCGTTTGTCAGTATCCGGGTTGAGAAACATGGGCAGAGCAACACAGGGTGTAAGACTTATTAATCTGAGAAAGGATGATACCATAGCAGCGGTGGCCAAAGTACAGGAAAAAGCAGAAAATATAGAAATACCTGCTGAAGATGCCGTTGATACTGAAGAATCCGAAAATGGAACAACTTTTGATAATATTGAAGACAATACTCCCGAGATAGAATAGAGTAATTGAAATATAACATTAATCAACTAAATTACCGGGAAGTAATTTGCAATTTTTCAATTTATACTACATTTGTAGAAGTTTTATTTGAATCTTAAACAACAAAAACGAATCGACAATGAAAAAAATCGCAGTTTTAGTAATATTGTGTTTGTTTGCCGTAGAAATGGTAAACGCACAGAAAAGAGAGGTTACCAGAGCCAATCGGCAGCTGAACAGAGGAAACATTGAACAAGCATTTGAGCACATTCAGAATGCTGTTACGGATGCTTCAACCAAAAATGATGCAGCCACCTGGGTAACCCATGCAAGGATTATGATCGAAATCGCTACCGCAGAAGACCCTGCAATTGGTCAACTTGCAGAAAAACCGCTGGATATAGCTTTTGAGTCGATCAATAAGGCTGAAAAGCTTGATGTAAACAACCTAAACTACCTTGATATCCAACAAACTCTTTTGGTGCTGTCAGAAGCCTTTTTTAATGAAGGAGCTATAGCCTATAATGATGAGGCTTATGCACGGGCAAGCAATGCTTTTTTCAAATCTTACAAGGTAAGTGAGTCATTTGGTTCCATTGATACAGCAACGCTTTATAATGCAGGACTTTCAGCTGAAATCGCCGGCTTGTTCGATGAAGCCTATGATCTTTATGCAAAAACGGCTGAGTATGAGTATGATCAACCTTTTTTGTATAGTTCACTGGCTGGGTTAAGCCTTCGAAAACAAGATTTTGAACAAGCAGAAGAATGGATCAGTAAAGGAAGAGCGTTATATCCTGAAAATCTGGACCTTATATTTGCTGAAGCCAATGTTCACCTAACCTCAGGAAATATTCCTGAAGCACGCAGGGTTCTTGAACTGGCCATTGAGAGAGATCCCGAAAATGCAAATCTCCATTATGCTTTTGCTGTTAATTTTGATCAAATGTCAAAAGACACTGTTTTTAGCAAGGAGGAGAGAGAGTTTGCATACGGCGAGGCCATTAAATCGTATAAAAAAGCTATAGAGTTAAGAGAGGACTATTTCGATGCCATTTACAATCTTGGTGCACTTTACTTTAATCAGGGTATTCAATTGTTTCTGCAAGCAGATAACATTTTGAGGGGTGGGTACACTACAGAAAACCTGAAAAAGTCTTCAGCGCTTGAAGAAAAATCCAAAGAGGTATGGAGTGAAAATGCTCAGCCATACCTTGAGGAAGCATTAACTTTGATTGATGAAGATGATGACAATTATGAAATTGTTTTGAGGTCTCTTAGAGAATTGTATATGAGAACAGGGCAAAATGAAAAACTGGAAGAAACCAACCAAATCTGGAAGGAAAAATTCGGAGGCCCTGAAGAAGAATAGTTTTTACCCAATGACATAAGCAAAATAAGAAAGGTGGCAAACAGGAGCCACCTTTCTTTACGAAACTTCTATTTAACATAATATAAATTATGAGACAATAAGGGCTGGCATTAATAACAAGGCTTGAAAAATTCATCCACCCTATATGTACCCTTAATTTTGAAAACATAAAGACAAGGGTTTTCTACAATTTGTGAATGTATTACCACATTGTGTAGAACAGACAAAAGCAATGTGTAGAGCTATTGTTACAATTATTTTCCTTGCGATACCTCTCTGAGATTCGCATAAAAACAACTCTGCTGACTTGTGCCGGGATAAATCGAATTCTGGATGACCATAAATACAATACCCCTGAAATTCTGAAGCAAAAAAAAAACACCAGCCAAAATACGCTGGTGTTTTAAAGGAATAGAAAAAATCCACTCTTAATTGACCAATGGATTTCTTAAATCAAAAACAATTTCAAATCTCTTCTCGCCATCCCGGTCTAAACGGTAAGAAAAATATGTCATTTGCTCGTCCATGGAAACAATCCATAAATTACCGCCGCCACCTTCAATTACTGATGCTGTGAATTCATCAGCAGGAAAATACTGAACAAATGCATTTCCTTCAGCATTGGCTACACCTCCGTACATAGATCCTTCTTCATGAGTGCCGTCTTCATGCAGATGCTGATGCCTGAAAACAAGATTGCCATCCTCTGCAGTAAACATCCATGTGCGGGATTGATCATCATCTACATGAAAAGGAATATGTATGTGATCATCTTCACAAACCGTTACATACATAATCATGCTCCTGCCTGCCCAGCTTTCGCCATGGTGACTGCGATAGGTTTGTTCGCCGGCAAACGTTTGTCCACACAAACTGGCCAGGTTATTGAAAAAGGCTTCATGAGCCTCAAGTTCAAGCAAGCCCGGAGGTTGCTCTGTAAAATCTTCTGCTGGCTGTGTACGTGGCCCACATGCTGCAAACAGCAAAGCTACAGCCAATAATCCAATTAGTTTTACGCGCATAGTTGTAAATTTTGGGGTTAATAATCATCACAAATATACACAATACAAGCAAATTATGCCGCATTATTAAATCTTCCATGCAAATGGAAAGCTTTCCCGGTTTTTTTTTGTCTGGAATCAAATTTTTCTCCATTCCTTAAGTTATTATTAACGTGGCGTTCATTGTTTGAAATGCATACCTTCAATTGTGAAAGTATATGCTTTAGGCCAATGTTTAATATAAAAAAAAGGGAATGCTGTTTTTGAGAGGTTAAAGTATTGTTAAATACCGCATGTTTTTACCTGGCAAAGACTCGCTAATTTTTTTTAACCAGCGGCTTAACATACTTTAACTTGTTAAAAATACGAATCAGGCTACGACTATTCTAAATTTGCAGCTAAATTTTAAACTTTAAAACATATTATGGATATCAGGGAATTGAATGAAAAAATACAACAGGAAAGCACCTTTGTAGATATTCTGTCCATGGAAATGAAAAAGGTCATTGTGGGTCAGAAAGATATGGTGGATAAACTCCTGATCGGGCTGTTGGCCAATGGCCATATATTGCTTGAGGGTGTGCCCGGCCTGGCAAAAACACTGGCTATTAAATCCCTGGCTAACAGTATTAAAGCCCGGTTTAGCCGTATACAGTTTACACCGGATCTATTACCTGCCGACCTTATCGGCACCATGATTTATTCGCAAAGGTCAGAGGAGTTCGTGGTGAAAAAAGGGCCGGTATTTGCCAATTTTATCCTTGCAGATGAAATTAACCGCGCGCCTGCAAAAGTACAAAGTGCATTACTGGAGGCTATGCAGGAAAGACAGGTAACCATTGGTGACCAAACATTTGCCCTGGAGGAACCCTTCCTGGTACTGGCTACTGAAAACCCCATTGAACAAGAGGGTACCTATCCCCTGCCTGAAGCCCAGGTCGACCGTTTTATGCTCAAAGTTGTTATCAGTTATCCCAACAAAGAAGAGGAAAAACGTATCATCCGGCAAAACGTCATGGGTGAATTTCCCAAGACTACTCCAGTGCTGGGCACACAAGATATATTAAAAGCCAGAGAGGTAGTCAGAGAAGTTTACCTGGATGAAAAAATAGAAAACTATATTACAGATATCGTCTTTTCTACACGATTCCCGGCTGAGCACAAACTTTCAAAACTGGAACCACTCATCAGTTATGGGGGCTCTCCACGCGCCAGTATAAATATTGCTCTGGCAGCCAAAGCCTATGCATTTATCAGGCGCAGAGGATATGTTATACCTGAAGATATCAGGGCGGTTTGCCCTGATGTATTGAGGCACAGAATAGGCCTTACCTATGAAGCAGAAGCAGAAAACGTTACTTCTGAAGACATCATCACTGAAATACTCAATACAATTGAAGTACCTTAAAGGTATCTTTCAGGTTGCTGTATAGCTAATCCTAACTATCAGGCTAAATATCTTTTCCGCTAATCATTTTCTATGGAAACCAAAGAGCTCATCAAGAAAGTTCGCAAAATCGAAATAAAAACCAAGGGTATTTCCAACCAGGTTTTTGCCGGGAGCTATCAAAGTGCTTTTAAAGGCAAAGGAATGGCTTTTACTGAGGTAAGGGAGTACCAGTTTGGCGATGACATCCGTTCGATTGACTGGAATGTTACCGCACGATTTAACCATCCCTATGTCAAGATTTTTGAGGAAGAAAGAGAGCTTACGGTTATGCTGCTTATTGATGTAAGTGGCTCCAATGCATTTGGTTCACGGCTCAGGCTCAAAGAAGAGATGGTAACTGAAATTTCAGCAGTTCTTGCCTTTTCGGCCATACAAAACAATGATAAAGTAGGTGTGATTTTTTTCAGCAGTACCATTGAAAAATTCATACCCCCAAAGAAAGGTACAAGTCATATTCTGAGAATTATCAGGGAGTTGATTGACTTCAAACCCCGGGAACAAGGCACTGATATCGGTGAAGCACTAAAATACATGCGTAATGTGATAAAAAAAAGGTCCATAGCATTTTTGATTTCTGACTTTCAGGATAAGGGATTTGAAGATGCCCTCTCCATAGTCAGCAAGAAACATGATCTGGTGGGTATCCGGGTATTTGATGAACTTGAAAGACATATACCAGCGGCAGGTATTATGAGACTCAAAGACGCAGAGACCGGCAGCCTGGTATGGGCAGATACCTCCAGTAGCAGTTTCAGACAGGAGCTTGCCCGATGGAATGCAAATCATGAACGATACCTTCTCAATATTTTCCGCAAGGCATCTGTGGATTTTACCAGCATTGCAACACATCAGGATTATGTGCCTCCTTTGATTGGCCTTTTTAAAAGACGAATATAACAGGTGAGATTTATCAGCAACCCAGCGTTTTCATTCCAGACATCAACAGCTAATTATGCAAAGGGATAAAAGTTTATTGATTGGTTTAACGGTTTTTCTTTTTTTTATCTACTCCGGGCTATGCGGGCAGCAGGTTAATACCTCCCTGGATCCACACAAAATAGTAATGGGAGAACATGTTACCCTTACTTTTGATGTGGAAATACCTGCAAAAAGCATTTTGCAGATGCCCGTATTCAATGAAGTGATCAATGAAAAAATTGAAATCCTCAACTATGGTACAACTGACACTTTAAGGTCAGATACCCGGGGATTTGTGAGGTTGCAAAGAACGCTTCGCGTAACTTCATGGGAAGAAGGCTATCATGCCATTGCCCCTGTAGAATTTCTTTTACTTGAAAATGGTGATACACTGGTTATCGAATCAGAACCCATGCTTCTTGAGGTTGACACCTTTTCTATAGAGGAGCATACTGACCTCAAAGATATCAAGGACATCCTTTCTGCTCCCGTTACCCTGGCAGAATTAAAGTATTATATCCTGGGAGTAATCTTACTCGTGATTCTGGTATGGCTGGCCCTAAGGTACTGGAAAAAGAGAAAAAAACAACCCGTGCCCCAATCAATATGGGAGAAGCCGGATATACCGGCTCACATTGCTGCCATAAGCAGTCTGGAGAAACTCAAGGCCCAAAAACTCTGGCAGCAAGGAAAAGTAAAAGAATACCATATACAATTGACCGATATTATACGTCGTTATCTGGAAAAACGATTTAAGGTGGGTGCCATGGAGATGACAACAGCAGAAATTATGCTGGCCATGAGAAACAAACCTGAAATGATAAAAAACGGAGAGGGTCTTCAGGAAATACTTACCCTTGCTGATTTGGTGAAATTTGCCAAACACCAACCCGGTTCTACAGATAATGAAATATCAATGGATATGGCTTTTGAGTTTGTCAATGATACCCGGCAAACCAACATCGAAAATGCTGATTCAGATATCAACAAAAAAGAAGTGTAATGCCTTTACCGGCAACAATTTTAGGATAATTAATCATTAACAAACCATACGGGATGTTTTCGGAAATAACATTTGAATATCAACCCTTTCTCTATTTTTTACTTGCAGTCCCATTGCTTGCAGGATTCTATCTTATGCGCAACCGCTATATGCATGCAGAGATGCAATATTCACATTCAGCTTTCCTGCAAAGCGTAAGAAAAAGTTCCAGGCTTAATCTGATTCACTTCCCGTTTATCCTGAGAATGCTGGTGCTCTCGCTACTCATTGTTGCGCTTGCCAGGCCGCAATCTACCTCACGTATGCAGGATGTAAGTATTGAAGGCATTGATATAGTAATATCGCTGGACATTTCCGGTTCGATGCTGGCTGCTGATTTTCAACCTAACCGCATGGAGGCAGCAAAAGCCACTGCACTTGATTTTGTGAGAATGAGACCGGGTGACAGGATTGGAGTTACCGTTTTTAGTGGTGAAAGTTTTACCCTGGTACCCCTTACCACCGACCATCTCTTGCTGACCGATTTGTTAAGAACAGTACATACCGGAATGGTGGAAGATGGCACCGCCATTGGCGACGGACTTGCAACAGCTATCAACCGGCTCAGAGAGAGTGATGCCATCAGCAAAGTTATCATACTGTTAACTGATGGAATCAACAATACCGGAGTTATTGACCCGCTTACGGCAGCAGAAATTGCACAAATGCAAAATATAAGGGTTTATACGGTTGGGGTGGGCAGCCACGGGGCGGTCCCCTACCCTTTTCAGACTCCTTTTGGCACACAATACAGGGATGTTGAAATTCCTGTTGATGAAGAGCTATTGGAAGAAATGGCCAGAATAACAGGTGGAAGATATTTTTGGGCTGATAACCAAAAAGCGCTGGAAGAAATTTACCGTGAGATTGACCAGATGGAACGGTCAAAAATTGATGTAATGGAATTTGCACGTAAAAATGACGAATACCTGCCACTGGTGTTGCTGGCAATGATGCTGGCCGGGCTGGAGTTTATTCTGAGAAAAACATGGTTAAGGGTGACTACTTAAATTTGAATAATAAAGTAATTGTTTAGATATGGACTTTTTAAGGTTTGAAAATCAGGAGTATTTCTATTTATTTTTGGTAATTCCTGTTTTTCTGCTGGTTTTTATCCTTGCTAATTTGCATCGAAAAAAGAAGCTTTTAAGGCTTGGCGATACAGGAATTGTTGACCGAATGATGCCTATGCATTCAGTGAGAAGACCGTGGCTGAAACTGGTTCTTTTTATGCTTGCATTCTCATCGCTTGTAATGGCGGCAGTGAACCCCCAGCTTGGCTACAAAACCGAGGATATAAAACAAACCGGAGTAGATATTGTAGTGGCCCTTGACGTGAGTCGAAGCATGCTTGCCGAGGACATCAGGCCCAACCGTATGGAAAGGTCCAAAATGGCTGTGGGCCGATTGATAGATCAGCTGGAGAATGACCGGGTAGCTCTGGTAATATTTGCAGGTAGCGCCGTAACCCAGGTGCCTCTCACCAGTGACCGTGAGGCAGCAAAAATGATATTACGGACGGTAAATACCGAAAGTATTCAAATCCAGGGCACAGCTATTGGTGCCGCCCTGGAAAGAAGTATTGCCAGCTTTTCGCGTTCCGAAGCAGGGAGCAGGGTTATTATTCTTGTTTCCGACGGAGAAAATCACCAGGATGATCCTCTGCCAGTGGTTGAAAGAGCGCGTGAGCAAGGAATCGTAATTCACTCTGTTGGAGTAGGAACATCGCAGGGGGCTCCTATCCCGGTATATCAAAACAATCAGCTCTCGGGGTTTCTTCGTGATGCACAGGGAAACACCGTCATAAGTCGTTTTGATGAGCCCATGCTCAGGGCTATTGCCGAAAAAGGCGGTGGAATATTTCAAGCCGGTACAGGAGCTGATATAGGCCTTAACCGGATTATGCAGCAAATCAGGGAGATGGAACAGCAGGAATTTGAAACTGCCCATTTTTCTGAATATGAAAGCAGGTTCCACTATTTCCTTGCACTTGCTATCATCTTTCTGGTGCTGGAGTTTCTTATTTTTGAAAGAAAAAGTAAGTGGCTCAACAGGATCAAACTCTTTGACGTTTCGTGAAATCTTAAAATAATGCTGACAAGATGTTAAAACAAATTGTATTTTTTATTATCATTACATCTTTGAATATCCCTTTGCTATTGTCTCAGCAGGAAAATGCTGATATAAGACGGGGAACCAGGGAATATAGATCTGAAAATTTCCAGGAAGCAGAATTGAATTTTCGCAAAGCCCTGGAAGCCAATCCTCAGAATACCAAAGCCCTTTACAATCTTGCCAATACATTGTATAAGCAGGGAAGATATGAAGAAGCGGCTAATATTCTTGAAGGGCTTGTCCATAAGGAATTGCCGGAAAGTAAAAAAGCGGATGTATTTCACAACCTTGGCAATGCCAATGTAGGATCGCAACAAATCCAGGAGGGGATTGAAGCATATAAAAATGCTTTGCGCATAAGACCTGAAGACAACGATACAAGGCACAATCTGGCCTATGCTCTTGAATTGCTGCAGGAGCAGCAGCAACAACAGCAACAGGAAGGAGATCAGGATGATCAGCAACAGGACGACCAGCAGGATCAGCAGCCAGGGGATCCGGATGAAGAGCAGCAACAACAGGAACGCCCCAGACCTGATCAGATTTCACCCCAGGATGCAGAGCGTATTCTGGATGCTTTAAATCAGCAGGAACAGGAGATTCAGCAAAAAATTGAAAGAGAAGAAAAGCAAAGACAACCATTGAGACCAGAAAGGCAGTGGTAAGCAAACTTATAAAAGCTATGCAAAAAATAATTATAACGTTATTCCTGTGGACTCTTCTCCCCCTGTCATTATGGGCCGGCGAAATCGAATTCACCGCATCGGCGCCCTCAGAAGTAGCTGCAGGAGAAAGGTTCAGGCTTACCTACCAGGTAAATGCCCGGCCATCAGATTTCAGGGCCCCTGATATCAGAGGTTTCAGGGTGCTTTCCGGCCCCAGCCAGTCATCAAGTACTTCTATGCAGATGATCAATGGAAGAACAACCGTTACAGAGTCATTCAGCTATACCTATGTATTGCAGGGTGCTGAAGAAGGAACTTTTACCATTGCTCCTGCACAGATTACCGTCGACGGCGAAAGTCACCGCTCAAACTCACTTACAGTAAGGGTAAGGCCGGGCACCACTCCCCCATCCTCCCCTCCTTCACAGGAAAGGACCGAACAGCCTTCACAAGCTTCAGACAGCGATCTTTATATCAGAGCCACTGCAAGCACGCTAAGCCCCTACCAGGGGCAGCAGGTTATTATTTCCTATACACTTTATACAAGGGTAACCGTAAACCAGTATTCTATTGACAGGTTGCCTTCTTACAGAGGATTCTGGACAGAAAATATAACAGCCCCCGGACAGCCACAAACCCGCACCGAGGTTATTAACGGACAAACCTACCGGGTTGCAGAAATTTACCGTGTTGCAGTCTTCCCGCAGCGCAGCGGAGAGCTGAGGATTGAACCACTCCAGACGGAACTGGTGGTAAGTTTACCGGCACAAAGACGGCAAAGCCTTATAGATGATTTTTTCAGTGGCTCAGCATTTGGTGGCCGTCAAGCCCGCCAAACCATAGAATCTAATGCGTTAACCCTCAATGTAAAAGCTTTGCCAACCCAAAACCGACCTGCTTCTTTTTCCGGAATGGTGGGTACCGATTTTGAAGTCAATGCTTCTGTAAATCAAAAAGATCTTAACGTAAACGATGCTGTAAATCTTAGCATTGCCATTTCTGGCAGAGGGAATATGAGGATGCTGGAAAAACCTTCTTTAAATTTTCCTGCCAACCTTGAAGTATTCGACCCCAACATATCCGATAACATACGAAATACAACATCTGGAGTTAGTGGCTCCAGAACCTATGATTACGTGATGATTCCACGAACAGCCGGTGAATTTGTAATCCCGGAGTCGGAGTTTGTGTATTTTGATCCACAGGCAGAAAGGTATGTCCGGAAACCGATTTCGCAATTTGTGCTTCAGGTATCGGGTGAAACGGTTTTACCGGGCACCACTCCCGGCGCCATCAGCCAGGAAGCTATCAAATTGCTGGGTTCCGATATCAGGTATATCCGCACAGGCAATATCGTTCTTACACCCGCAGGTTCTGTTTTTTTCGGAAGCAACTTATTCTGGATATTGATAATTGTACCTTTCCTGCTGTTTTTCTTTTTTGTGATTCACCTGCGCAATCAGATAAAACTGCAGGCCAATCAGGAGCTTCTGAGGAACAAAAAAGCAGAGAAACTGGCTCGCAAAAGGTTAAGGAAATCAAAGACATTTCTGGATAAAAAGCAAGAGAATGATTTTTATGATGAAATTTTCAAGGCCTTGTGGGGATACCTTTCCGATAAGCTAAGCATACCTGTATCGATTCTCAACAAAGAAAATGTGGAGGGAGCTTTCAGGGCCAAAAAGGTAAAGCAGGAATTGTCTGATAGTTTTATGGCAACACTCAATGACTGTGAATTTGCACGTTTTGCTCCGGGTGAGAAGGAAGATCGTATGGCAGACATTTATCACAAAGCGCTGAACACCATTGTAACCATTGAAAAGGACTTACGAAACAAACAGACATAAAATGAAACGGTACTTGATTTTATTTTTATTGGTCCTTGTGCAGCATTCCTATGCTGCAACACCTAATGAATTGCTCAATGAAGCCAATGAGGCTTATAAGCGAAGTGAATACAGTTATGCGGTAGAGTTGTATGAGCAAATTCTTGAAGAAGGATTGGTTTCTGCCGATTTGTATTATAACCTGGGCAATGCCTATTATAAAAACAACATGATCGGGCCAGCCATTTTAAACTATGAGCGTGCCCTGAGATTGAGACCTTCAGATGAAGATACAGCTCACAACCTTGCTTTGGCAAGAAGCCGGATAGTTGACAGGCTTGATCAGCGCCCCGAATTGTTTTACGACCGATGGTGGAGAGCTGCCGTGTCGCTTCAGGGCAGCGATGGGTGGGCCATAACCTCCATTATACTTATCATTGCATTTCTGGGTGTTACCTCCGTTTATCTTTTTTCAAGAACAGTTATACTCAAAAAGGTCTCATTTTATGTAATGTTGCTGGTTTTTGCTTCAGGAGCATTGTCGCTGATTTTTGCACAAAAGCAATACAACAGGCTTACCTCAGAAAAGGAGGCCATCATCATGCAAACCCGGGTTACCGCAAAAAGTTCTCCTTCGGCGCAGAGTCCGGATCTTTTTCTCATGCATGAAGGAACCAGGGTAAATATTCGCAACACGCTGGGCGATTGGAAAGAAATATCTCTTCCCAATGGAAATATTGGCTGGATTCGAAAAGAGAGCATCGAGATAATATAAGTATGAAGTACAAAGAATATTTGTTACTTTAGACGCAAGATTTATCAATGCTTGTTTTTCAAAAACCACACGCATGGAAGAACCCCAATCTCTGATAATACATGTAGGAGATCAGGCACTGCTCGCATTCATCGGATACCTGGTATTGATTGTTGTTGTAGGTTTGCTGGCAGCACGTTTTTCATCTAAAGGTATAAGCAACTTTTTTATTGGTGGCCGGCAAATGAACATGTTTGTGGTGGCCATTTCAGCTGTTGTGAGCGGTCGCAGTGCATGGTTGCTTTTGGGCTTTACCGGCATGTCTTACGCAATGGGATTTTCAGCTCTTTGGGCAGCTGCAGGATACATCATAGCCGAATTCTTTCTTTTCTTTTATTATGCCCCTCGCCTGAGGAGGTTTAGCGAAAAAACGGACTGTATCACCATTCCTGACTTTTTTGAAGAACGCTTTGCTGACCGCACAGGCGTTTTAAGGGCATTGGTTTCGGCAATCATCATCATATTTATGCTGGCCTATGTTTCAGCACAATTTGTGGCAGGCGGCAAGACTTTCAGTGCCGGTTTCGATCTTACTCCCTCTCAGGGGATTTTGCTGACTGCCATAATCATTCTTTTTTATACCATCGTGGGTGGTTTTCTTGCCGTAAGCGTAACTGACACCATACAAGGCGTTATCATGGTGATTGCCCTGCTTGTGCTTCCGGTTATTGTAATCATCCACCTGGGTGGTTTTGCTGCATTTTACCAGCAAGCATCGCTAATTTATACCCCTGGGGGGCAGTTTACAAATGCTTTTTCACTGGGTACCGGGGCTCTTATTGGTTTTCTGGGTATCGGACTGGGCTCCGTGGGCAATCCACACATTATAGCCCGCTATATGTCGATAAAAGACCCTGAAAAACTAAAGATGACAGCCTATGTGGGTACTACTGCCAATGTATTGATGGCCACAGGAGCCTTATTTACAGGCATGGCAGGCAGGATATATTTTCCAGATACGTCCATGCTTCCCCTTCAGGATGCAGAAAACCTTTATCCTGCCCTTGCAAGCGAACATCTGCACCCTGTGATGTTTGGGGTTGTTATTGCCTCCATTTTTGCGGCCATTATGTCTACCGCCGATTCACAATTACTGGTGGCGGCATCGGCACTTGTAAGAGATATTTACGAAAAACTCTTTCAAAAAGAAAAGCAAATCAGCCAGCAGAAACTGGTTGCTATCAGCAGGTGGTCTGTTCTTCTTTTAGTTATACTGTCTCTTGTGCTGGCTTTCCTGGCCGAAGATATTGTATTCTGGCTGGTCTTATTTGCATGGGCAGGACTGGGTGCAGCTTTGGGGCCAACTTCCATTCTGGCATTGTACTGGAAAAATGTAACACGCAAGGGTGTTATTGCAGGGATAATATCCGGATCTGTTATAGTGATGGTATGGAACCGCATCGAATTTCTCAAGGATTTTATATATGAACTTGTTCCTGCATTTTTCGTTGCATTTCTTGTGACAATTTTGGTGAGTAAGATAACAAATAAGGCAGAGGATAACGAGAATATTTACAACAACCTACTTAATAAACACTAATTAAATAACACTAATCATGAGAAAAACTATTGTTTTGTTGCTGGCTACAGCACTTTTTGCATGCCAGTCTCCGCTAAAAGAAAAGTATACCTTGCGCGGTGAAGTTGAGGGGCAGATCGCCGGATTGGCTTACCTTCAGGATCGGGTTTCCGGACAGATGGTGGATTTGGACTCCGCCCGCATTTACAACGGCGTATTTACTTTTGAGGGTACCATGGATTCTCCCCAGATGTACTATGTCAGAATCGATGGAGTACCCGGAAGGATTGCAGTATTCATGGAAAATTCCGAAATACAGCTCAACATCACGCAAAGAGAGCCCCTGGTGTATACCGTTGAAGGATCTAAGTCGCATGACATATTTACACAGTTAGGCGATTTGGTAGCCCCATACGATGAACGATCCCGATATGTGCAAAGCGAATTGGGTGAGGCAGAAAAAGCCGGTAATGCGGAAGCCATAGCAGAGTTCAGAAAAATGAGCGACGAACTTCGTGAACGAAAAAAAGAAGAAGTTCTTTCTTTTATCAGGGAGTATCCTGATATGGCTGTATCGGTTTTCATTGCACAAAGGCAATTGTCGCATGGGGCAAGCCCCGAAGAGCTGGAGAAGATTTTCGCAGTATTTGATACATCATTGCAAGGCACAAGGTATTACGATGAAATGGAAAAAAACCTCAATACCCTCAGACGGGTTGCCACAGGTAATCCGGCCATTGATTTTACACTAAACAATACGGAGGGAGAATCCATATCACTGTCCAATTTTCAGGGGCAGGTGGTGCTAATCAGTTTCTGGGCGTCATGGTGTCCCTATTGCAGAGATTCCAATCCCGAACTGGTAAGGATTTATGAGAAGTTTGGGGGTGAGGGATTTGAAGTATTGGGCGTATCGCTCGACAGAACCCATGAAGCCTGGGTGCGCGGAATTGAGGAGGATGGGCTTAAATGGCCCCAGGTAAGCGACCTGCAGGGATGGCAGAGTGGACCTGCAGCTGAATATGCTGTCAGAAGCATCCCCCAAAATGTTTTGGTTGACCAGAATGGCATCATAATCGGCAGAAACCTGGATTATTATGATCTGGAGGAGAAACTCCCTCTCCTGCTTGCCGGTGTATAAATTCGCAACATAAATATCACTAAGATTAACCCCTGCTAACGGGCCTTTGGAAAAAGACCTTTAGCAGGGGTTAATATAAATGACAAGAAAACTCTTTTTTTTTAGATTATCAAAAGGTATACTTTGCGAAAAGAATAGTATGATAATTGATCGCCGGATCCATTGACTGTGTGGGTTTTCTTTTGATATCAAACTCTTCCGCGTATACTGCACTGTAATAGGCAACTTCAGCACCAAAACTGAAATTCTTTGATGCAAAGTAAGTCAGCCTGGGAGAAACCCGGTACAGATAGTGTAAGTCTGCATAACGAAGCAATCCTGCCCCCAGAATGGTCAAAAATGGATCATCAGAACCCAGATTTTCAGTATAACCGGCAAATAATCCCCACTGCAGCACTTTGCTGTTGGAGTGAATGTCTGTCCACAAAGAAAGGGTTTTAAGGTTTGCATAATCATAATCGCTGTTCCAGAAATCAGGATTTATTCCATCCTCAGGAGTACCTTTGGCGCCATACCCACCTATCATAACAAAATTGCTCATATTTTCACCGTACAGTGCCTCAAACTTCATGGTGACGGGCAGCGTGGTTATTTTTGAAAACGCCTGAAGATTATAAGAACCCACATTTTTACTGGTTGCCACATTTCCACCTGTAACATCACGTGGAGAGAGGAATTTGTAACCGGCGGTTACACCCAAAAGTAAATTGGCAGGATTGTATCTGAGTTGTAATTGCGAATCGGGCAAACCGGAATTTCGCTGTTGGTCATTAGGGCCGGCACTGTTATGATATCCGTGCATCAAAAAGGAAACAGAAGCAGAAAAATCAGAAGCAAAATCCTGTGTAAGCCTTATTTGAGGAGAACGGTTCAGAGGGTGAAAAGGAACTGCAGCAGCGAAAGAAACGGTTGAGGGAAAGCAGTCCAATACAAAGGTTGGGTGAAAGGTATTGCCCAAAATCAACTCCGTGCTTTCCCATTGCAACCTTACAAAAGCATGCCTGAGTCTAAGCAGTCTGACATAATCCTGGTGTGTGGCAAAAAAATCGGCTTCAATACGTGCAGTGGTTTGAGCACCAAATACATCAGGGCCACTAATGTTGATACCAAATCTTGATTGAACAGCAAGCATATTAAGCTTTGACCTTTTATTGATATCATTGCCGTTGATATCAAAAACAGGCCTTTGAGGGAAAAGATAGAGCTCACCATCGCGTGTATCATGGGAGCGGTATGTGTCATAGAGTATTTCATAGCTCACATATCCATAGGGCTTTATGGTTACAGGTGTTTCCCCGGCTTTTGTGCTGTAAATGAACGAAGCAAGTATAATTGAAATAATAATTAATTTTCTTATCAGGGTAGCTCTTTTCATTGCAATAAGACAGTTTTTAATGTAGTTTTTATAAGGGGCTTTGTTTTGGGAAATTAATCGCCTACTGTCAAGGATACGATTATTATCCATCACAGTTTCACCATAGAACGATTTTTAATGATCTGTTAGTCGACCATCCTATTACAAAAGCGTCAGATGCTCGCTAAAGTAGAAAATTATTTTACCCTGCAGCACCGTGTATTTACCATAAAAAGAACCGTGAAACCCTTAATCTTTACTGATCAGTATCATCGCAAATAAAAGCACAAAAGCCCGGTTTTCCGGGCTTTTGTGCTTTTATAAACTATATCTTAACAGATGTTTTACCTTCTTCTGCCTCTGCGCATATCATCGTTGGACCTTCCCTGTCCGCGGCCTTCAGAACTTCTGTAACCTTCCCTCTGACCCATTCGTCCACGTGCATTGCTGTCAAAAATAACTCTTTGATCCGGGGTAAGTAACTTTCTCACTTCCTGGCGGTGTTCTGCCTGCGATTTCATTTGCACAGCGCGTTTTGCTGCCATTTGATCTATGATGGAATTGACCTTATTCATATCAGGGGCTTCTGCCAGCGTGAGCGTTCTTTTTTGGGCTCTCAGTTCATCCATCTCTGCCCGGTGTTGAGTTGAAGCTGCAATTCTTTCGGTGCGCAAAGCACTTACTTTTGTCTGCTGCTCTTCTGTCAGATCAGGCAACATGCATTCTCCCTGGTTTGCTCCCTTTCCCCTTTGTCCGAATGAATCCACGGACATAAACACAATAAAAAGTGCTGCAATAAAAATCAGTTTTTTTGTTTTCATGATAATTCAATATTTAAAGTTACAAAATTGATTTGTTTTGCTCCTTTGATTGAATTATAAGAGAAAGGTTTAATGAACACTGTAAATCTTTTTTTCAGGCATGGTAAACTCAACAGCAGAAAATAGCAAATGATTAGGCCTCGTTGATAAATTTTGCCAGTGTTTGTTCCTTGAAATACTCTTTAAACTGAAGGGTGACAGAGTTGACCATGCCTCCCATAAGGCATTTGTCAAATGGGCATATTTGCCTGTCGAGAGGACAATGGGGCGTCTCAATTTTTCCCTCAATAGCTTCATAAATATCAAGAATGGTGACTTCTGAAGGTTTTACATTAAGGACAAAACCACCGCTGGGTCCTCTTACAGATCTCAGGAAGTTTTGTTTTACCAGTTGCTGAAGTACCTTTGCAAGATGATTGCGCGATGCTCCCATTTCCTTGGAAAGAATATTTACATTGATATGAATGTCGGATTTTGCTATCAAAACCATGGAGTGAATTGCCAGAGAGGCAGCTTCGGATAAATGAACAATTTTGGCCATAGATATTAGTTGTTGCGATTTGTATTCCTGATTACCAGATAGCAAACAGCGTTAGTATTTTTGAAAAAATTAATTTAAAAGGTCATTTTTCGCACTTTGACGCCCTCCAGGGCAAGGATTTCATTCTCCAGTCTGAGGCATTCTTCTCTGTCTCCCATTAGTTCCAGAAGAATAAGTCCGGCACTTCCTGTTTCCGGTATATCGAGCTCATTTAAACCTAACCGGGTTTTTATGCAGCAGCCATATTTGCTGAATATATTTTGCAGTTTTAATGCAAGTTTTTCTTTTTCCTGTATCATCAGGCCAAGTATAACCAACTGTTCCATTGTAAAATCGTTTTTCCGGTAAACACTTTATTGATAAATAATCGTTTCAGCTATTACGAAACTCCATAACCTGAACCTCAATACCTCCGATTTCAGCTAATTCCTGCTGAAACTTCTCGATCATTTCAGGCTCACCCTGCATGACAAGCAAAATGGTCCCTACTCTGCTGCAAACTTCACGCGACAACTCATGAAACCCAAGTCGTGTGCGTATGATGGATGCGTACCTTGTAAGTATCTCCTGGGTTTTTCCGGCTTCTTTGATCCGGTCATAAACCATTATACCTAATATCTTTGTCTTTGCCATGTATCAAATTTGTTATAATAGGTTTTATTTGTTTTGTGATTGCATCATCAGTATCAGCAACCATTGATATCGTTATTACACAGCTCCCGGTAACACTAAAAATAGAGATCTCTTTTTCCAGCTTTCACCATTTCTACATTCTCTCTCAATTTATCAACATTCTGATGTTTGGACAATTCATGGATTTTCTGTTCAAGTAGTTTGTAGCCACTCTCTTTGGTATCGGCAGGAGCATAATCTTCAAGATATTCGGCCAGGGTAATGAGTGCATTGGGAGAACAAAATCTTTTGATAAATCCGGGGACAGAGAACTCCATAAAGTGTTCTCCTGTGCGCCCCAGCCTGTAACAGGCCGTGCAGAATGAAGGGATGTACCCGGTTTTAATGAGTTCGTCCATGATTTCGTTCAATGACCGGTTATCATTGATTTGAAATTGCTCCATGGATAAATCCTGTGTTTGCTTTTTTCCTTTAGAATATCCGCCCAACTCCAGGTTTGTACCTCCATCAATCTGGGAGACTCCGAACCGCAATACCTGATCGCGGATATGTTTTGGTTCGCGTGCTGTAAGAATCATCCCTGTATAAGGTACCGCAAGGCGAAGAATGGATACCAGCCTGACAAACTCATCATCTGAAACCAGATGTTCCTGGTCGATGTTAAGAGACATGGCATTCTGGATGCGCGGAAAACTTATGGTATGGGGTCCTACATTGTAAACTGCTTCAAAGTGGTTTACATGTCTTACCAGGCTCAGCACTTCAAAACGCCAGTCATAAAGCCCGAAAAGTGCACCAATACCCACATCATCGATACCTGCCTCCTGTGCACGGTCAAGTGAAGTAAGCCTCCACTCGTAGTTGCGCTTTACGCCGCCAAGGTGCACCTTTGCATAGGTAGGTTCATGATAGGTTTCCTGAAAAATCTGGAAAGTTCCTATTCCTGAATCCTTAATAGTTCGGAAGCCCGGAATATCAAAGGGAGCAGCATTGATGTTCACTCTCCTTATTTCCCCGTTGGCATGTTTAACATTGTAAACAATATCAACGGTTTCAGCAATAAATTCGGCTGAATACTTAGGATGTTCGCCATAGACCAGGATCAGCCTTTTGTGCCCCTGATCAATCAGTGCTGTAGTTTCTTCAATGAGTTGTTCCCTGTTGAGGGTAATGCGCTTCATGCCCTTGTTTTCAGACCGGAAGCCACAATACTGGCAATTATTGGTACATAAGTCTCCTACATATAAAGGAGCAAAAAGAACAATTCTCTCCCCGTAAACTTTTTCTTTCAGGGTTCTGGCACCTTCTTTTATTTCTTCTATCAGCTCGGGGTCGGTGGCGTTGAGTAAAACCGCTGTTTCTTCCAGCGACAGCCTCTTCTTGCCCAGCGAAAGTTTGATAACTTCACGCACTCTTTCTTTGTCTGAGGGTGTATTATTGATATAATTCCAAATTTCGTCAGGATCAATGAATGGCTTCATTCGTTCATCCTTAATGTTGTATTTTTCAGGGTAGTATATCATCTCAATGTTTATTTCGGTAATTACGGTACAAAAATACGGAAATTTTAAACAGGCTATAGTATCTGCCTGATATATTTTGGAGATTTTTCAGATGCAATGGGGATTTTTTCGCAAAAAAAGTATAGCGATGACTCAGGATTCTACTTCTACATTAAGTCCATCATAGGCAAGAAAAATGTTTTCAGGCAGGTCTTTCTGAATATTGGCGTGTAGCCCTATAAAATGGCTAAGGTGGGTAATGTAAGCCTTGCGGGGATTTACCTCTTTGATTATCTCCACGGCCTCCTCAAGGGAAAAATGGCTGATGTGTTTGGATTTTCGCAGGGCATTGATGACCAGGATATCAGAACCTGCCAGCTTCTTTTTTTCTTCCTCCGAAATAAAATTTGCATCGGTGATATAAGAAAATGCTCCTATACGAAATCCAAATACTTTCAGTTTGTGATGCAATACTTCAATGGGGGTAAATTCCACATCTTCCACAATAAATTTGCTGTTGTTGATAATATGAAACTCAAGTTGTGGTGCCCCAAAGAACCGTTTTTCTGTAAAGATATAGGGGAATTCGCGTTTTATGGAGTCTACGACTTCTTCACTGGCAAATACATTAACTGTTTTGTTGAGCACATAATTAAATGCCCTCACATCATCGAGCCCGGCAATATGATCTCTGTGCCCGTGTGTAAAAATAATAGCCGAGATATCTTCCACTTTTTCTCTGATCATCTGGTAGCGGAAATCAGGGCCACAGTCAATTACAAAATTCTGACCATTGATTGTTATCATTACGGAAGTCCGAAGGCGGCGATCGCGCGAATCCGTGCTTCGGCAAACTTCACAGTCGCAAGCTACCACAGGCACACCTGTAGAAGTTCCTGTTCCCAGGAATACCACTTTGAAGTTGTCTTCTGCGTTTTCGGTCATTTCACATTATTTATCAATACAATAATTCATCTACATCCTCCCTTGCATCTTCTATCTCCGAACTGTCAATCATGCCGTCCATAAGTATCTCCGGGCCTTTTATTTTTTTGTAGAAATACAGCGTCGCCCTTTTATCTATGATGTTTATCTTATCATAAATCAAGGTGTTATTTACGATTCTTTGCCCCTCTTTTTCGGTAATAACGGTCATTGATTTCAGGCTGTCTGCATTGAGCAAAATATTGGTAGCGTATACTCCTGGCGGTGGCACCAGCTTTTCTTCTTCTTCAATCTCAACAGAAAAATACCCGCTACTGTCAATACCTTTGAGTTCAACGGAATTTTTCATGGTACCGGTGATGATATACTGATGGTCAAGGTAAGCATTGGCTCTCATTATGTTGCCCTGAGTCAGTGCGTTCCTTATTTTGGTGGAACTAACGGTTTCATTCTCAATGTCCTTTAGAGGAATGTCTTCGACTTTGAAATCCAATTCACGGCTGAGTTTATCAAGATAGGAAAAGTCACCAGATCGGTTATATCCGAAATGGTGGTTTTGTCCCACAATGATGATTTTCGCGTTCAGATTTCCGATGAGAATGTCGGTAATAAAATCGTGTCCCGTGGTTTTTGAAAACTCTACAGAAAATGGAATGATAACCAGGTTTTCAAGACCTGTTTTGGAGAGCAGTTCAATTTTCTCTTCCTGCGAATTAATGAGTCTGAGGTCTTTTTGATCAGGATACAAGACCTTGCGCGGATGGGGATAAAAAGTAACCAGGGTTGACTCCCCTCCTATTTCTTCCGCAAGTTGTTTGAGTCTGTCAATAATTACTTTATGTCCCACATGTACCCCATCAAAGGTACCTGTAGTAACTACTGCGTTTTTTATTTTCCCTGATGCTTCCTGTGTGTTTTTAAAAACTCTCATTCCTTAATAATTAATGGGTTTGGAAGGCAAAAATATCAAATCATTCATCAAAATCCTGCTTAACAAAGAAAGCAAGTTTCTCCAGTGAAGTTATGATATCATATTCTTCCAGGTGGATATTATCTGGTACGGTAAGCGGTACAGAAGTATAGTTAAGCAATCCCTTTACACCTGCGTTCATAAGCATTTTCGCCACATCAAAGGTACCTTCGGGGGCTACGGTTAGAATGGCCATTTTGATATTCATGGCAGGTATTACTTCACTGATTTTGTTGATATGATGACAAGGTACCCCGCCAATGATTCGATCGGTTTTCTGGGTGTCATTGTCAAAAGCTGCTACTATGGAAAGTCGGTCTCTTTTTCCTGAGAAATAACTGGTAATAGCCCTGCCCAGGTTTCCCATTCCAACTATAGCAACATTCTGAGGTTCTTTGCTGTCAATGATACTACCAATAAGTGCAATCAAATCTTTGATGACATATCCCTTGCTTTGGCTTCCGGAATAGCCAATAAGCATAAGATCTCTTCTCACCTGCACAGGGGTCAGATTCATCACTTTTGCCAGTTCGTGAGAGTAAATATTGGTCTTACCCTCGTTGATACTGTTAAAGAGTATCCGGCGATACTGGCTGAGCCTTTCTATGGTTTTACCCGGTAAATCGCGGGTTTTCTTTGGGTCCATTAAAACGTTGTATAAGTTTGTGAGTACTTGTTTTAGAAAGTTAATTTTCAGGGAACCTTATCGTAAATGTGCTCCCCTTTCCCGGTTCACTGTCTACCAATATGGATGCACCATACAAATCTGCAATTTTTTTCACAATTGACAAACCCAGACCAGTGCCGCTGATATGTTTGGTTTGTTCACTTTTAATTCTTACAAAATCTTCAAATAACTTTTCGATATCACTTCTTTCCATACCAATTCCGGTATCGGTAACAGATACAATCGTATCTCCGCTTTCCCTGGTAAGGTTTATATCAATACGTCCGCCTTGATTATTGTATTTTACTGCATTAGAGAGAAGGTTGTTGAAGATAATCTCCATCTCCTGGACATCTGCCTTAAAAGAAACTTTATCGTTACAATTGAGGTGAATATCAATATCTTTTTGAATACAAAGAGGCTGCACCAGGTCCATACATCTGCCTGCAATCTCGCACAGGTAAACAGGTTTGATGTTTCTGGTCTTTTTCCCTGATTCAATTTTGGTAAAATCCAGCAGGTCAAGGATAAGGCTCCTCATTTCATTGATGCGAGTCAGTGATCTGTCAATCATATCCTTATAGTCATCCATAAGGTCACCGTTTCGTTTGTCCTGCATCAGTTTCAGGTAGCCTTCTACAGCATTGATGGGAGATTTCAACTCATGAGAGAGTACAGAGAGAAACTGAAACCGGATTTGCTTGCCTTCCACCTGCATCTTTTGGGTCATTCTTCGCAAAAACAGCTGCTTGGCAATGTTTTCCAGGCAACTCCTGAGCTCTTTGGGGGTAAATGGCTTGGGAACAAAATCATAAGCACCGCTCTTGGTAGCTTTTACAGCTATATCCAGAGATGCATAGGAAGTAATCATAACTACAATAACGTCAATGGCTTGCTTGTTAATATATTCAAGCACCTCTATACCCTGTATCCCGGGAAGTTTATTGTCCAGTAATACGATATCAAACAGATAGTTATCCAGCAGCTCAATAGCTTCTTCACCGGTTTCTGCTTCCAGTACCTCAAAATCAAAGTCTTCATCCATGAAGGGGTAGCTAACCGAGAAGCTTTCAAGAATTCTTTTGATACCACTTCTTATACCAGGCTCATCATCTACCACCAGCAGGTTTAGTTTTCCCATTGCTTATATTTTCAGCAGTTTATTGATTTCCTTGTGCAGCTGATCCGTTCTGATTCCTTTGTCCAGAAACAAATCGGCCTTAATCCACTGACGGCTTTCTTCTGAATCTACATCAAAGAGCAACCCCGTTTCAGCGGTAACAGCTGATGCAATAATGATAGGTACATCAGGATATTTATTTTTGATAATATGGCACAGTATAAATCCGGTGTCCTGGTTTTCCATCATCAGGTCAAGAATAGCCAAATCGGGTCTGAACTTTTCTATAATATCCTCAGCTTCCTTTTGGGTAGTTGCAGTAGCAACATCAAAGCCCATATCCTGTATGGCAATACTAAGCTGAAACAGGTAGTCCTGATCGTCATCTACCAAAAGGATTTTCTTTTTCTCAATTTTAAGCATTTCTCTTCTTTTTATGTCAGTTGTGTCAAAAGGCGATTAATCTTCAGTATTTTTTGGCAAAGAAACAAAAAAGCTTGTTCCTGTAGGACCTTTTTCCGGGTTGTTATTGGATTCCACTTTAATATTTCCCTTGTGCATCTTAACGATACCGTAAATGATGGGTAGGCCCAGTCCGGTTCCTTTCCCATCTTCTTTTGTTGTAAAAAAGGGTTCAAACATTCGTTCCATATTTTCTGCTGAAATGCCTGTCCCCGTATCTTTTATAGTAAATACCACCTCATTGGGGTTATGTTTGTCTTCATCAACAATAACAGCCAGCTCCCCGCCATTGGGCATTGCATCCACTGCATTTTTGATAAGGTTGGAAAAAACCTGCACCATCTGATCGTGATCGCATGCCAATGCCGATTCATTGGTATTGATTTCTATTTTCAAATCAATTTCTGGCGGCATTACAAATGCCTTCATGCTGTTTTTAATCAGTTTTCTTATGTTTACTTCACCAATGTTTACCTTGCTTTTCCGGGCAAAGTTAAGCAATCCCCCAACAATCTTTTTACATCGGTCTGCCTGATCTACAATTAGTTTCAGGTCTTTATAATAGGGAGAGTCTGGTTCTACTTCATCAAGCAATAAATGAGCGTACATGATTACCACTCCCAGGGGATTGTTTACCTCATGAGCTATCCCTGCTGCCAACTGTCCCATGGAAGCCAGTTTTTCGGATTGTTTCAAGGCAGCCTGAGTAGATGCCAGCTTGGAATTAGACACATCTAGCTCCTTAATATATTCATGCAACTTGTCAATGGTGTACGGCAGACACATTTCTGTTTCGGCAATTCCCTTGAGAATGGCGATTGCGTGCTCATGGCATGTATCGTAACCGCAAGCTGTGCAATTCAATTCGTCTTCCTGGCAATTGATTCCCAGTTTTTTCTTTACCTTTTGAATGTCCTCCAGTGAAAAATCTTCTGCATACCTTTGATCATCAGCAATGAAATATCTTTCAAGATCAAGTTTTGAATATTTCTCAATACTTTTCTCCCACTTTTTTTGCTCAAGCCTGTCGAACTGCCGCTTGGCAAAGTTGCTGATGTTTTTTCTTTTGTAAAAAAACTGATTGTGATTACTCATCCCGGGCCCGTTGAGACAACCGTTGCAGCAAAGCAGGTCAAAAAGTTTGGCTTCCAAATACCCCTCTTCAAATTCCTTAAGCACTTCTGTTATGTCCTGTCTGCCTTCTGCTACAACCACCTCACCACTAAGAAAGTCCTCTTCAAGGTCTACAGTTTGCAACATTCCGCCGCTGATAGGAAAAACAGAGCCTTTACCTGCCAGTGGAGGGTCGAATTCGGAGGGAACGATCTGATCGTAATCAAACTTCTTTTCATCAAACATCCTTCTTAGCTCCACAAAGGAGATAACTTCGTGCACAAGGCCTTTAAACTGTTGTAAGTCGGCTTCTCCTTTTTTGGCAATACACGGGCCTATGAATACAATTTTAAGGTCCTCACCGTGCATTTTCTGCAAAACCTTTGCAATGGCAATCATGGGAGATACAATAGGTGCCAGGGATTGAACAACCTGGGGATGGTGTTTTTCCACATAACTTACTATGGCAGGGCAGCTGGTTGAAATATAGGGATGTTTCTGATCTTTGTGCAGGAGTTTCTTATACTGATTGGCTACCAGCTCTGCCCCGAAAGCAACTTCATTGACATATTCAAACCCCAGGGTGCGAATCATCCCAACAAGTACTTGATAATCGGGTATATCAATAAATTCAGCGGCTATACTGGGGGCAATGATGGCCGCAACTTTATGAGGGCCTTGAACAAGTTTTTTTACCCTGTCAATGGCAAATGAATACATTTTGGCCTGTCTGCTGCAAACCTTAACACAGTTTCCACAGGCAATACAGCGATTTTCAATGATTTCAGCCTGACCGTTCACAATGCGGATGGCTTTTGCAGGACATTCACGGACACAGGTATAGCAGACCTTGCAACGATCCTTTACTGTGTATACAAGCTTGTTTTTGCTTCGGTTGTCCATGATATTCGCTGTTTAACCAGGCACAAAGTCTAACCCTAAACCTGTTTCCTGCTTTATGTGATATTACTTTACAACATTCCTCTGATGGAATTGTATATAAAAAGAGGCATTGCTGGTATCGCTCTTGTCTTCAGATAAATAATCGACCAGGTCATTGTTAAGCCCTGCAATAGTATGATTGCACATTTTCTCTAAGTCCTGGCTTGCCTTTTTTCTGAGCTTAATTTTTTCCCGTGCCTGAAAATAGGATACGGGTTGTCCCCCACCACCTACGCAACCACCCGCACATGCCATCACCTCTATATAATGAATGTCTGTTCGCTGCTCGCTTTTCAGCTGATCAAGATAATTTTGAGCTTCCATGATTCCGCTTATCCAGGCAAAGCCAAATTCATGCTTTCCAATTTTAACCTTCACTTCTTTTCTGCTACCCGGATTTTTAGGGGGCACAAACTTAAAATTGTTTTCGGTTTTACCGTTGAGAAGAAGGTTTAACTGCAAGGCTACAGCCTCCGCCTTTCCACCCGAATAAGCCATCTGGTATCCTGCCCTGGAGTTATTTTCGAAAGGGGGAAGCGGATTTTCGGCTGTAAGCCTGGTAAGCGAAATGCCTGAGCTTCTCAACATTCGCAGAAATTCCCTTACCGTTATTACAGCATCGGTTTCAGAAATACCTCGCCGGGTATTTTCTTCCCGCGAGGCCTCATACTTATTGGCAACGCACGACATAAAACTTACCGTGTACAACTTTTCGGCATCAGTATCTTTTTGCAAATGGTGTTTTACCAGCCTTCCCATGAGTTGCTGCGGTGATTTTACCCCGGATATCTCAGGCAAAATACCGGGAGTAAACTCTTCTGCATATTTGATCCATGCCGGGCAGCATGAGGACAATAAAGGTTCAGAAATGTTTTTTTCCATTCTTTCTTTCAACAGGGTGGCCTCAAGGACAATATTCAGGTCGTAAGCCAACGACATATCAAAAACTTTTTTAAACCCTATTTTGTAAAGAGCAGCTGTAATAAGCCCTGCAGGATTATCGGAATTTTTCATTCCTGTCTGCTCGGCTACAGAGGCAATAAAAGCGGGGGATATCATTGCCACTGCTTCTTTTTTGTGATTGTCAATTGTAGCCTGTACTCTCTCTATGTGCGAAATATCTACCAATGCGCCGGTCGGACAAACCATAATACATTGTCCGCAATTGATGCAGCTTGAAACATTTAACCCTTTGTTAAATGCTGAATTCACCTTGGTTTTGTTTCCCCTGGAAATAAACTCGATAGCTGTTACCAATTGCACTTCTTCACACACCCGCACGCAGCGGTTGCAAAGAATGCATTTGGCAGGGTCGCGATAAACGCTGGGGCTTGAATGGTCTCTTTTATCAGTGTTTTTGGTACTGAAGAACTTTCTTTCTTTTACGTTCAGTTCTTCTGCAAGCCACTGTAGCTCGCAGTTTCCATTGCGTTCGCAGTAAAGACAGTCATCGGGGTGATTGGCCAGAAGCATCTCCACCAATGATTTGCGCGCTTTGATTACCCTTGAAGAGTTGGTTTTTACAACCATTCCCTCTTCCACAGGATAAGTGCATGAAGTAATCAAATCTCTTTTCCCTTCCACCTCCACTACACACAACCTGCAGGCACCGGAGGGAGTAAATTCAGGCATGTAGCATAAAGTAGGAATTTTTATACCGTTTTTGCGCAACACGGCAAGCAGGGTTTCCCCATCCTGCACCTGAACCATGGTGTTATTTATGTTGATTTCAAAACTCATAGCAATAGTATTAATCAATGATAACCGCATTGAATTTACATGCTTCAAAGCATGCATTGCAAGCGATACATTTATCCTGTACCACAAAATGGGGCTGTCGGGCTGCGCCAATAATGGCATCTACAGGGCATTTTTTATAACATGCTGTGCACCCGGTACACATATCCACATCAATGTGATAGGTTCTTAACTCACGGCATACTCCTGCGGGACATTTTCTTTCAAATATGTGTGCATCAAATTCCGTCTTAAAGTTGGCAAGGGTATTGAGAATGGCATTGGGAGCCGATTTACCCAACGAACAGAGACTGGTATCCTTCATTACAGCGGCCAGTCCTTTTAGTTGCATGATTCCTTTGAAACGTTCCAGGGTTTGAAAAGTATTTCCTTTGGCAGGTTTACGGGTTGCTGCTTCAATAATTTCGAGCATAAGAGCCGTTCCCTCCCGGCAAGGAATACACTTTCCGCAACTCTCATTCTTAAAAAAGGTAGTGAAAAAACGTGCAAGATCGAGCATGCAGCTTTCTTTGCCTACAACTACACATGCACCGCTACCCAATTGCGATCCGGCTTGTTTAAGTTCGTCAAAGTCAACCTTTATGTCAAGGGTTTTCTCTGTAATATAGCTACCTGAATTGATACCCAGAATAATAGCTTTGAACTCACTGTTATCTTTTACTCCCCCACCTATATTTTCTACAATGTATCTGAAAGTAGTGCCCATTTCCACTTCTATGGTTCCATAGTTGCTGACTTTTCCGCTCAGGCTGAAAAGCTTGGTCCCTTTGCTGGTATCGTTGCCAATACTTTTAAACCATTCGGGCCCGTTTTTCAGAATAAGGGGGACATTGATCAGGGTTTCGAGGTTGTTAATAATGGTGGGCTTGTTCCAGAGGCCTCTGATGGCAGGAAAAGGAGGTTTAAAGGAAGGCATGGCCCTTTTTCCTTCAATACTGTTGTTAAGTGCGGTTTCTTCACCACAAACAAAAGCCCGGGCGCCTTCTTTCACCACGATGTCAATATTAACTCCCGAATCAAAAATATTGTGACCGGTAATGCCGTAGTCCTCAGCTTGCTGAAGGGCGGCATTCAACCGTTTTATGGAAAGGGAAAACTCGTTGCGGGTAAAAATAAAAGCCTTTGAAGCTCCAATGGCATATGCAGCAATTAACAGGGCTTCAATAAGTTTGTGCGGATCGCTTTCCATAATCACCCGGTTCATGTAGCTGCCCGGGTCACTTTCTACAGCATTACACACAAAGTACTTTTGGTCACTTGCAGCATTGAGGGTGATTTTCCATTTTTTCCCGGCTAAGAATGCTCCGCCGCCCCTGCCCGCCAGTTCACTTTTTTCTACAATATCGCATACTTCAGCAGGAGTGTGCCTTGAAATGGTATCTGCAAAAGCCTGGTAACCTCCCCTGGCAATATACTGGGCAACAGAAACCGGATCAGTAATGCCACAATTGGCAGTAAGAATTTTGGTTTGCCCCGTATTAAAAGGAAGTTCATGAATAAATGGCACGGCATCCCATAATTGATGAATCTCGCTATGGTACTGACCGAGAACCAGGTTTTCAGGCAAACTGTTGTTGAGGATTTCATCCAGAAAATCAGGAATCAATTCGTGGGTTACATTTTGAAACGAAACCCTTGCCTTACCGGGAAGTTGCACATCCACCAGGGGCTCGGCCTTACAATACCCGGTGCACCCTCCTTCAATGAGTTTAACACTGAGTTGGTTTTCATCAATATACTTTTCAATGGCCTTGTAGGTTTTCTTTGCACCGGCAGCTATAGCACATGAGGTAGTACCCACGTAAATCATAGGCACAGAAATCCTTTCTCCGCTGATATGAGAGAGTTGTCGCAGCAGATCGGGGTCTTTGTCCCGGTCTCTGTTGCGCAGTATCTTTTCGGTAAGAAACTTTTTTATCTGGCTGGGATCATTACTCATCTTAATCGCTATTATGGTTTTCCCTGTAGTGGTCAAGAATATTTTTCACAGAATCAACAGTGAGAGAAGTATGGTATTCTTCATTTATTTCAATCAACGGAGCCAATCCGCATGCCCCGATACACGAAACCACCTCCAGGCTGAATAATCCATTTTTATCCGTTTCGCCGTTTTTAATCTTTAAACGTTTTTCCAGTTCTGCCAGAATAGTCGTGGAGCCGGCCACATGACAGGCTGTTCCATGACAGAGTCTTATGTGATATTTTCCTCTTGGGCCGAAACGAAAGTTGTCGTAAAATGTAGCAACCCCAAAAATTTTGTTTACAGAGATGTCGAGGTATTTTCCTACTTCGATAATTAACTCTTCACTCAAAAAACCAAATTGGTCCTGTATTTTGTGCAGCATGGGTATAAGATCATCCCGCTGCCGATTGGGAAACAGTTCAAATATTGACAAAAGTTGTTTATCCATCGGGGTTGATAATTATTTAACAATACTGACATATAGAGCAATATGTAACTTTCCCTTTCTTGAAAACGGGGTACTCTATCATGTTGTGCTTTTGTTGGCTATTGCCACAAATATAAGTAAAAATATTAAGCAGGGTGGCCAATTCTGTCGGATGTTAAGGGCATTTTTTGCTTAATGTTATTTAGATTAATTCTTAAGAAGAGAAAACAAGTAAAGATGTTAGAAAAATAACCCTCTTTTTCGCAAGGATTCTTTATTTTTGTTGAAAATAAGCATTGCCCGGATATAAAAATTTACTTTTACCTCATCCCTTTTCTTTTTATTGTCTTGTAAAGATGGCACAAAAAATCAATCACATAACTATTTGTATGGGTAGCAGTTGTTTCTCACGAGGCAATAAGAAGACTGTTGGATTTATACAAAACTACCTAAAGGAAAAAGGGTTGACGGATGAAGTATCATTAAAAGGAGCCCACTGCATGGGTGAATGTGACAAAGGCCCCCTTATGGAAATTGATGGTCAACTCATTCATTATACGACAGAAACAATGCTGCAGGAAATTCTTGACAATAAACTTGGATTGACTTCAGAATAAACACGCTCAAGTCATTATCATCAGAACAGTGTAAGATGGTAATTTTAATTCCTTTACAGCGACCCAACTCTAAATGATTGATTACTAACCAGCGCAAGTCATGCAACTCATCCATATAGATCTTGAAAAATGTAATTGCTCACAGGCATGTATAAGAGCATGTCCGGTAAAGGCCATTACCCAGCAACCCAACAGTGAGTATCCTGAGATAGACCACAACAGGTGCATTGGCTGCGGAAGCTGTCTGGGGGTTTGTCAGGCAGGCGCTGTGAGTTACCATAGTTCGGTGGAAGAAACCCTGGAGTTATTGAAATCGGGAGAAGAGGTGGCTGCCATTGTAGATCCCAGCATAAGCGGTGAATTTCCGGATATTACCGACTATCGTAAGTTTGTTGAAATGATACGTACACTCGGGTTTGCCCATGTTAATGAAGTATCATTTGGTGTAGACCTGGTTGCCAGGGAATACCAGAAACTTTTCTCCAATTTCAAAGGAAAATACTATGTTACCAGTAATTGCCCATCGGTGGTCAGCTATGTGGAAAAGTATTTCCCTGAAATGATCAATAATCTCAGCCCCATCGTGACTCCCATGACAGCGACAGCTATGGTGGTAAGAAAAAAGTTTGGAGAAAACCTTAAGGTCGTATTCATAGGCCCTTGTTTATCGGCCAAAGATGAAGCCCACAGGCATGAAGGCCCAGGGAAGGTTGATGTTGCCCTTACTTTTCATGAACTTCGCGAGCTTTTTGCCAAATTTAATATCAAAGAATCCACTGTTGAATACTCTGATTTTGACCAGCCCATAGGATATCTTGGTTCCCTCTACCCTCTCAGTCATGGTATTTTGGATGCTGCAAACCTGAACGGATCCACACTGGAGTCCAATATCTTTACAACTGACGGCAAAAACAATATGATGGAAGCCATTGAAGAGTTTAATGATGGTCCGGAGGCCATTAAAAAACACTTCAACATATTTTACGATGAGGGTTGCCTGATGGGGCCGGGCACCAGCCAAAGCAGTAAAAAATTTCTACGCCAAAGCCTCGTGGTGGATTTTGCCAAAAAAAGGTTGAAAAGCTTTGATAAAAAGCTGTGGGAAGAAAACATGGCAATCTACGGCGAACTGGATTTATCCCGTACCTTTAAAAAGGATGACCAAAGACTTGAGATGCCCTCTGAGGAAAAAATTGAAGAAATACTCAAATCCGTTGGCAAAACCATTACTGAAAAAGCAGCATGTAGTGCCTGTGGATTCAGGTCATGTCGTGATTTTGCCATTTCCGTAAGTCAGGGATTATCAAAATCAGAAACCTGCCTTACATGGTCATTGAAAAATAAACAGGACTACATCAAAACTTTAAAAAACAACAATGAACGACTTCGCAAAAAACAGCAGGAATTTGAAGAAAATGAAAAGTTGCTCAAAACAGAAAATCAAAAAATAAAAGTAAAATCTGAAACCGTTTCTTCCTTGCTTCAAAGCCTGCCCTCGGCAGCCGTAATTGTTGATGATAAATTTAAAGTCATTGAGTCTAACAAGGCTTTTATCAATATTTTAGGCGAAGATGCCGAAATGATCAATGATGTAATTCCGGGATTGATTGGCGCGGATTTAAAAACCCTTCTCCCCTACAATGTTTATAACCTGTTTGGCTATGTAATGCAAAAAGATGAAAACATTATCGGGAGAGATGTCAACTACCACGAAGGGCTGCTCAATATCAGTGTATTTTCATTAAAACCCAACAAGATAGTTGGAGCAGTGTTCAGAGACATGTATGTGGCAGAAGTAAGACAGGAAGAGATAATCAACAGGGTGAGCGAAGTAATTGACGAAAACCTGAAGATGGTGCAGCAAATAGCTTTCTCCCTGGGTGAAGGTGCATCGAAAACAGAGAAAATGCTCAACTCTATTATTGAAACCTACAAAAAGATCAAGAAAACAGAATAAACCAGCATACAAACAGCAGAAAACAATTCATGGACGATTCTTTTTATATAGAAGTAGGGGTATTTCAAAAAAGTCACATCGGTGAAAGGATTTGTGGTGATGTCTTTCTATCGCGCAAAGTTAAAGAAGAAAACCGCACCATAGTAGTCCTTTCCGATGGCATGGGACACGGGGTAAAAGCAAATCTGCTGGCTACCCTTACAGCCACCATGGCACTCAATTTTACCGTAGAACACAAAGACGTCCACAAAATTGCTGAGATTATCATGAATACGCTGCCGGTATGCAGCGAACGAAAAATAAGTTACTCCACCTTCACCATCATCGATATTGAAGATACCGGCCAGACTACTATCATCAACTACGACAACCCTGATGCTATTATAATGAGAGGAAATGAATTATTTTTCCCGGAATGGCATTCCATTTCCCTCGACAGCCAGGCCAATAAAGAGAACGAAATAAAAGCCTGCACCTTTAAAGCCCAAAAGGAAGACAGGGTAGTCATCCTTACTGATGGTATCACCCAGTCGGGACTGGGTAAAGGAAAATATCTGCTGGGATACGGATGGGAAAACACACGTGACCTCGTGACATCAAAAGTTGCAGAAAATACAAATATTTCTGCGACCAAACTTGCATCTGTAATTGTAAACAAAGCTCACACCAACGATGAATACCAGTCAAAAGATGACATCAGCAGTGTTGTGGTATACTATCGTGAGCCCAGGAAACTCTTATTGTGCTCAGGCCCACCTTTTGATAAAAGCAAAGATGATTACCTGGCTGAGAAGGTAAAAAGCTTCAATGGGAAAAAAATATTATCCGGCGGAACAACAGTAGATATTGTTTCCAGGAAGCTAAATATTAATGTTAAGGATACGCTCGACTTTACAGATCCCGACCTTCCCCCCATTTCAATCATGGAAGGTATTGATCTGGCTACAGAAGGAATTCTTACCTTGAGCAAAGTATCAGGATTGCTGGAAAAGTATAATGAAAGAACTGAACATGGCGACGGGCCTGCTGATAAAATTTTAAAATTGTTCCTGGAAAGTGACGAAATCTATTTATGTATTGGCACAGCCATCAATATTGCACATCAGGATCCCAACCTTCCCGTGGAGCTGGAAATCAGGCGAAGTGTTGTGAAAAAAATTGCTTCGCTTTTGGAAAACAAATTTCTCAAAGAAGTTATCCTGGAATTTATTTAACATTAAGTGCCTGTATTTTATCGTAATGCAGCAATCAATTAAATAAATTATTCAATAAGCAAACAATGCATGCCTGGGGCTTATTTTAATTCAGTCCAGATAAAAACAACCTGATTCTTAATAACTAATGAAAAGTTTTCCAGGTTCTTATCCTTTTGACAGTCAGTTAGTAATACAATTAATTAACGTTCATAGAAATATTTTTACTGTTTGTCGTTCTTTTTTTGCTTTGAAATTACTTTTTTTATTTCTATATTTGTGCCGTTGATTGTATTAATCAACAAATTCCGACAACACAAACTCATAAATTGGCTTTTTATGGGCTGATTTTTGAATAATCGCTAAATAAGTGAAAAGGTTATTTGTACTTTTTATTGCAATCTTTTCTTTTGCACTGATTATACTAACCATAACAATTGTCAACTTTGACAGTTACTCCGGCCTCCCCCGGAAAATGCAGAGTATAAGCAGCAACACATTGCAGAACCATCCTTCAGAAGAGGTTGGTTCCTATAATGCATTTAATTATGGTAAGGTTCATCACTATGCAAGTTTATATGCTGTTTCCCACTTCTACAATCCCCTTTCTTCAGAGCATTCACATATTCCCGGGTCTAAACTTATGATATCAGGGTTGAGCTCAGCATATTTTGTCAACAATCTCTTTTTTATCTTAGGCTTGCTGCTTTTAGGAACAGCAATTTTGCTGTTTCTGCTTTACAATACCCTACAGGCAAGAAAAACGGCTCAAACAACCGAATACCGATTCAGAACCTTGCTGGAAGCCAACCCCTCTGCTATCATGATTTTTCAGAATTTCAGGCTCGGGTTCGTTAACTCTGCTTTGGTAGACCTTACAGGTTTTACCCGTGAGGAACTCACCCAAATGGAAATATGGCAGCTCATACATCCCAGCAGCCTGAATAATCCTGCAGTAGACGCCATTGATGCAAAAAACAAAACTTTTAGTTTCAGAGGTGAGTTCCGTATCATTACCAAAAACCAAACAGAGAAATGGATTGATTTGTCTACCAGGTCCATTGACTTTTACAATCAGCCTGCTGTAATTGCCACCGCAATTGACATTACAGAAAGAAAAAATACTGAATTACACATTAAGGAAAGTGAGCTCCGTTACAAAAACTTTTTCTCGAAGAATTCGGCTATCATGCTCATTATCGACCCTGATACCGGCAATATACAGGATGCCAATCAGGCAGCTATCAATTATTATGGCTATTCAAGGGAAAAGCTTGTAACCATGAACATGTCACATATCAATGTGCTGTCATCAATGAGCATCAAAAGAGAAATTGTACAAGCCAAAGCCGAAAACAGAAACTATTACTATCTTAAGCACAAACTTGCTGATGGCTCTGAACGAGATGTAGAGATATATACCAGTATGATAGAAGTTCAATCTACCTTACTGAGTTATTGTATCGTATTTGACATTACCGAGAGAAGAAAAGTAGAAGAAGAGCTGAAAAAGGCAAAAGAAATGGCTGAAGAAGCCACCCAGGTGAAATCTTTCTTTGTTTCCAATGTGAGCCATGAAATAAGAACGCCTCTTAATGCCATTATCGGACTAACTGACTTGATTATTGAGGGAGAACAGCTTACCTCAAAGCAAATGCAAAATATGAAGTCTATCAAGTATTCCTCAGACCATTTGCTGGGCGTAATCAATGATGTGCTTGATTTCTCCAAGCTGGAAGCAGGTAAAGTTGAATTGGAAAAAATTGAATTTGATGTTTAT
Source organism: Bacteroidota bacterium (assembly GCA_007694165.1). Taxonomy (GTDB): domain Bacteria; phylum Bacteroidota; class Bacteroidia; order Bacteroidales; family UBA7960; genus SKVR01. The sequence continues at coordinate 89,983 of RECE01000212.1, read as the reverse complement.
ACCCTTATAAACGAATCTGTTAAAACAGTTGAATTCAAAGCCAATGAAACCCAGATTGCTATCAATACTTTTATTGACCCTGATGTTCCTCCGGTTCTCAAAGGCGATCCATCCAGGCTGCGACAAATCCTGCTCAACCTTTTGAGTAATGCCATTAAATTTACTCACGAAGGGCATGTAGATATACAGGTAAAAATTCTTCATCGTGGTACTGATAAGGCCGAAATCAAATTTTCAGTTTCTGATACCGGCATTGGGATTCCCGAACATAAGCAAAGCCAACTTTTTCAAAGCTTTACTCAGGCTGAAAGCGACACATCAAGCAAATACGGCGGAACAGGACTGGGCTTGTCTATCAGCAAGAAGCTGGTTGAACTGCAAAACGGCAGAATTGGCTTGAAAAGTATCGAAGGTATGGGTTCTACTTTCTGGTTTTGTTTAAACTACGAGATAAGTGAAAAAACTTTCGTACCCGACATGACTAAAGTGAGTGGCAGAATAAAGGATCTGAGTGGTGTAAAAATCCTTATGGCTGAGGACGACAAGATGAATCAGTTTGTAATGAAGCAAATAATTGAAAAATGGAACGGATTGCTTGACATTGCACAAAACGGTAGAGAAGCCATCGAAAAACTGGAGAAAAATGACTACCACCTCGTACTTATGGATTTGCACATGCCTGAACTTAATGGGTACGAAGCAGCCCGGAAAATCAGGAACCCACAATCTGCCGTTTTGAACCACGATCTTCCTATAGTGGCACTTACTGCTGATGTAACATCTGAAACCCGTCAAAAGGTCAAAGAGGCCGGCATGAATGACTTTATAACCAAACCCTCTGAGCAGGATATCATTTATAAGAAAATAATCTCTGCACTGAGAAATACCAAAACATGTTTTGTTGAAAAGAAAGCACGACCGGTAAGCAAGGAACAACCCAAAGAACAAAACCTGGAAAAGTCCAAACTACGCATTCAGAAAGCTCTTGCTGATATTTTCGATGAGGATACCGAAGCTACTGTAGCGCTGATTGTCAGGTTTTTGAAAGAAATACCAAGAACCATTGTTGGTATCAATGAGGCCTTTTATGATCAGGATCTCGAAAACCTGGGCAAGTTGGTTCACAAAATTAAACCCGGATACAGCTACATGGGGTTCAGCGAGGTGTCAGACAAAATAACCCAGATTCAGGAACTGACCAAATCAAAGAGTAACCCGGCCAGGCTTGAGGAGCTCTGCCGTGAGCTCGATGAGGACTCCAGGAAAATCATTTACATCCTCAGGCAATTGCATAAGGATTATCTTAGTAACAATACCACAAATATCCATCAGAAGTTAGAATAGTACCCTTGTTTATTGCCTGTGTAAAACATAAAATAGTAATTTTGGCCCTTGTATTTAATGTATAAAGGGCATTTTTATTGAATGGAAACACATGAATTTTATATGCACCGGTGTATTGAACTGGCAAAGGAAGGTCTTGGCAAAGTAGCCCCCAACCCTCTTGTAGGCTGTGTTATAGTGCATAATAACAAGGTTATTGGTGAAGGATATCACAGGGAATATGGCAAGGCGCATGCAGAGGTAAATGCTGTTAATTCAGTAAAAGATAAATCACTGCTAAAGCAATCCACGCTTTATGTCAATCTTGAGCCCTGCTGCCACTATGGTAAAACACCACCCTGCACGGATCTTATTATCCAGCATGAAATACCTCATGTTGTAATCGGGGCGGTAGACCCCTATGATGCCGTTGCAGGAAAAGGCATTTCAAAACTCAGAAACAACGGTGTAAAGGTAGATGTGGGTATGCTAAAACCGGCCTCGATGCATTTAAACCGGCGCTTTTTTACTTTTCATCAGAAAAAACGTCCTTATATTATCCTTAAATGGGCACAAACCGCAGATGCGTTTATCGATGTTGAAAGATTACCCGGTAACCCTAAGCGTCCCACGTGGATAACTTCCGAAAAACTCAGAATGCTTGTGCACAAATGGAGAACCGAAGAACAATCCATAATGGTTGGTACCATTACGGCCCTTAAAGACAATCCTAAACTAAATGTTCGCGACTGGACAGGCCGCAACCCAACCCGGATAGTACTGGATGAAAACCTCACCCTTTCCTCGTCACTGCACCTGTTTGACAACTCACAAAAAACCATAGTATTCAATCAAAATACCAATAAACAGCAGGATAAAACCATCTGGATAAAAACAGATTTTTCACATCCTGGTTTTCTTGACAATATCCTACATGAGCTTTACAAAATGCAGATTCAATCTGTAATTATTGAGGGGGGGCAAAAGCTTCTTACTGCATTTATCGGCAAGAATCTTTGGGATGAAGCAAGAATTTTTCAGGGAAGTAAGTTCTTCGAGAAGGGGTTAAGAGCCCCTACCCTGCCACTGAATAAGTTTTCACAGATATTTATTGGTAATGAAACCCTTTACTGGGTTAAGAATCCACGAAACCAATTTTAATTTTGCAGGAATGGAAAATATCATCCTTGCCATATTTTTTTCATCCTGCATTATTGTCACTTTCAGGCTTTTTATCATCCTTAAGATTGATAACCTGCAAGCCATTACCTTTAATTACCTGGCAGCCGCCATCCTTTCTTATATAGCATACGGCCAGAGTTTCACTCCGATTGATTTGATCTATAAACCCTGGTTTGGATGGGCAGTTATCAACAGTTTTTTGTTTATCCTGGTGTTTTTTGTTTTTGCTCGTTCTGCTCAAAAAGCAGGGGTAGCTGTCACGGCTGTTGCAAGCAAAATGTCGGTGATAATTCCGGTGAGTATTGGGATAATTTTGTATGGAGACAGTCTTAATATTCCTAAAGCCCTGGGTATTGTTACCGCTTTCCCTGCATTTTACCTGGTTTTTTCCGGACGGCAAAAGGAACGAACTGATAAAAGGTACTGGTTGCTTCCACTTATTCTTTTCCTTGGAACTGGCAGTAATGACAGTGTAATGAAACACGCTCAGAAATTTCATGTAGGAAATGAGTACCTGTTGTTTCTGGGAACTATCTTCGCCTTGTCGCTTGTAATTGGTATGATAGCATGGGTGTCGAAAATGACTGGCCCTTCCGGCAAACTGAGTTTTCGTAACATATTTGCCGGAACAATACTTGGGGTGTTTAATTTCAGTTCTACCTTGTTTTTTCTTAAAAGCCTCGCCATATTTGAAAGTTCAGTATTCTTTCCGGTTTTCAACGTTAGTGTGGTAAGCATGGGTGCACTCATTGGCTGGTTGATTTTCAGGGAAAAACTATTACCAGCAAACTGGCTGGGAATTTTTCTGGCAATACTTACCATTTTATTTATAGCAATTGCATAAGTATCCGAAATAAAACCTAATTTCAATTAAAGTTTAATAGATGTTTGAAGATACTTTCAAAACAATAAAAACCCAAAGTGAAGGACTGTATAAGGACAAAGGCAGTAAGTTTATTGCTTATGCTATTCCTGTAGTCAGCGAAGAGGAAATAAAAGAACACCTGCAGGAACTCAGGAAAAAATATTACGATGCCCGGCATCATTGCTATGCATACGCCCTGGGCCCGGTACGGGATGCTTTCAGAATAAATGACGACGGTGAGCCTTCAGGAACTGCCGGCAAACCTATTTACGGACAGATTCTCTCTCATGATCTTACCAATATTCTTATTGTTGTCATTCGCTACTTTGGCGGCGTAAAACTTGGTGTAAGAGGACTTATCAATGCTTACAAAGCTGCAGCCCAGGAAGCAATTGCAAATAATGAAACAGAGGAAAAAATTATCAGAGAAGTATATGAACTGGGATTTGATTACCCGCTGATGAACGAAGTGATGAGGGTATTAAAAGAACACGATCTGGAGCAAATATCTCATGATTTTACCCTGTCATGCAAGATTCTTTTTGCCGTAAGAAGAAATTCTGCTGACAGTGTAAAAGAGATTTTTTCGTCTATCTACGGACTGACAATTACATATAAATATACTACTTAGACATTGCTTTGGGGGCAGCTTTGCGACCTTGAATTTTGCATTGCTCTGAATAGCAGCAAATTGCCTCTTTTGAAGACAAAACCCTGTAAAGCAACCAATTAAACTATTTTTTTCTCTCATTAAAACATCCTTGTGTAAAATGAGTTTAAATAAGAGGAAGATACGTTTTTTAATTGTTTTTTACAGTAAATAAGCTTATTATTGTGATGCTGTTTTTTCCAAAAAAAAATGTAATGATTACAAGAAGCAAAGTTGAAGTACTTTTATTTGCATTGTTCCTGCTTATACTTACTGGTTGTACAGATCGTTCCAAAGAGTTTACTCTTGAAGGTCATACCATCCTGTTAGATTCTGTAAATGCTCCCGTCAAGGACAGCTTACAAGAGGAATTAATCCACCAATACAGAGAAAGTCTGGAGGCAGATATGAACAGAGTATTGGTGTATTCTGAGCATGTAATGGAGAGAGGAACACCTGAAGGTACCTTAAACAATTTTGTAGCTGACCTTGTCCTGGACATAGGCCAGGATATTTACCAGCCTCAGGATGGCAAACCCATAGATTTTTGTCTGCTTAATTATGGTGGACTCCGGGTTCCTCTGCCTGAAGGTGAAATAACCTATGGAAGAGTGTTTGAACTTCTTCCCTTTGAGAACGAGATGGTTGTAATAACCCTTAGCGGTGAAAAAACATTTCAACTTTTCGAATATCTTGCAGTGGCATCCCGCGGTATGCCTGTTTCCGGTGTTAAACTCATTATAAACAATGAGGCCCCGGAGAGCATTCTTATTCAGAGCCAGGAATTTGATAGCAATCGAACGTATAAAATCCTTACCTCAGATTATCTTGCCGGAGGCGGTGACTCCATGAGTTTTTTCCTTCAACCGCTGAATTATGAACTGCTCGGCAAGCGTGTACGTGATGCCATTATATTGCATATGCAAAATGTAAATGCAAGAGGAGAGAAAATCAGCGCCGAATTGGATCAGCGTATTTCTTATGCCCAATAATTAAGTTTGAGTAACAAAACACCTTGCCGGGTGCTTTTTTTTTATTCAAGTTTCATACAAACCTTTAATTCAGAAAGGAAAAGTTTAGCATGACATTGAATCAAATCAACAGACGTACATTTGCCAAAACCTCTCTAATTGCAGGTATTTCATTAGGGGCAGGACTGCCTTTGCTGGCCTATGGCCAGGAAAAAATAAGTCATCTTTGTATTCTTCACACCAATGATACGCACAGCCGAATTGATCCCTACCCTGCCAATGATCCCAACTATCCCAATATGGGAGGATATGCCCGTCGGGCGGCAGTAATCAGCCAGATAAGACAAACCACCCCCCATGTTTTGCTGCTGGATGCAGGAGATATTTTCCAGGGTACACCTTATTTTAATGTTTATGGAGGAGAGCCCGAGCTAATGCTCATGACTAAAATGGGATACGATGCAGCTACCATGGGCAATCATGAGTTTGACAATGGACTGGATGGATTTCTGGAAGTATTGCCCCATGCAGGTTTTCCTTTTGTCATTTCAAATTACGACTTTTCCGCAACCATCCTGCATGGCAAAACCATGCCATACAAGGTAATGGAAAAGGGAGATCTTAAAATCGGACTTTACGGACTGGGCATTGAACTGGAAGGTCTGGTAGGAAGAAACTTATACGCAGAAACACTTTATGTCGATCCCGTTGATGTTGCGCGCAGGGTTGAACGTTTGCTCAAGGAAGAGTTAGGTTGCGATATCATTATCTGCCTTTCACATCTGGGTTATGAATATGAAACAGGAAAAGTAAGTGATGTTGTAATAGCCCGTAAAACAAGGTATACAGACATCATTTTGGGTGGACATACCCATACTTTACTCGATCCTCCCGCTAAAATAGAAAACGCCGCAGGTAAAAAAGTTCACATTGGACAAACAGGGTATGCCGGTGTTCGATTAGGTCGTATGGATCTGTACTTTAACAAAAAAAACAGCGAAACTTTCGTCGAAAGCAATACAACAAATATTTTTAATAATCAAGCGTAGTAACACTTTTTTATTAACTTTTTTTTTGCAATTTTTGTTGAAACAATTGGGGGAGGTATTGACAAAATCCATAGCACTGTAAATCAACCCTGAAGAGAAAATCAGAGTAATAACCACAACGAATTTTGATTATTTTTTAGAGATGGACAACACGTATGATTTAATTTGGTCAAAATGTTTAAACGTTATTAAAGATAATATTCCACAGAATAGTTTCAACACATGGTTTGCCCCCATCAAGCCTGTTAAGCTGATTAACAACGTTTTAACCATTCAGGTTCCCAGTCAGTTCTTCTATGAATGGCTTGAGGAACATTACATAGAGCTATTGCGGAAAACCATTAAGAAGGAATTAGGTGTTGATGGACGACTCGAATACAGTATAGTTATGGACAGTGCATATAACCATACGCAACCTTACACCATAAATGCACCAACATTAAACAGAAGAGCACTGAAAAATCCACCGGTAACTATGCCTTTAGATTTAAATAGAGATAGTGGCAAGTCTGTTCCCAACCCTTTTATCATTCCCGGGTTGAAAAAACTGAACATTCACCCTCAGTTGATTGAGTCGTACAATTTTGAAAACTTTGTTCAGGGTGATTGCAACCGGCTTGCCCGAAGTGCAGGTATTGCTGTAGGGCAAAATCCAGGCAAAACCTCTTTCAATCCTCTTCTTTTATACAGTTCCAGCGGTTTGGGTAAAACCCACCTGGCTCATGCTATTGGCATTGAAGTAAAAAATAATTTTCCTGATAAAACGGTTCTGTATGTTTCTTGTGAGCAATTCACCAATCAGTTTATTGATGCTGTAAGAAACTCCAATCAAAACGACTTTATCCATTTTTATCAGATGATTGATGTTTTGATTGTTGATGATATCCATTCATTGGCAGGCAAACCCAAAACCCAGGATGTATTCTTTCACATTTTCAATCAGTTACATCAAAACAGCAAGCAAATAATCATTACCTCCGATCAGCCCCCCGTAGAAATGAAGGGTATTGAACCCAGGCTGCTATCAAGGTTTAAGTGGGGACTTTCAGCTGATTTGCAGATTCCTGATCTGGAGACCCGTATTGCCATTCTGCGAAAAAAAATGTACAACGACGGTGTGGAAATGCCTGCCAATGTAATAGAACTCATAGCCAGCAGTATTGATACCAACATCAGAGAAATGGAAGGTGCCATGATTTCTATCCTGGCGCAATCTTCCATGAACAAAAAAGAAATCAATATAGAACTGGCCAGCAGCGTTATTCAGAAATTTGTTAAAAGCACGCCACGTGAAATCACCATTGAACACATACAAAGCACTGTGGGAGAATATTTCAACATTCCTATAGACAAAATCACTTCCAGCACCAGGAAAAGAGAGATTGTTCAGGCACGACAACTGGCCATGTTTTTTTCCAAAGCCTACACCAAGCACTCCCTTGCTGCCATTGGAAGTAAACTGGGGAAAAAGGATCATGCTACTGTATTGCATGCCTGCAAAACAGTGAAAAACTTATATGATACCGACAGGGATTTTAAAAAGCATTTTGATGAACTTGAAAATATGCTAAAAGTAAAAATGTAAAATGATTCTCTCCTGACCTTTAACCGAATTATCCGGATAATCATTTTTGATTCTCCGGTTTTTTTTTATTTTTACATTCAAAGAAAAAACAGTAACCTTAAAAATGTCATGCATATGAATATTCTGATGGTTTGCCTGGGCAATATTTGCCGATCTCCCCTGGCAGAAGGAATTATGAAAGAAAAAGCCAAAAAATACAATTTGCAAATAAAGGTAGATTCTGCCGGAACTGCCGCCTACCATGCCGGAGAATACCCCGATTCACGTTCAATGGAGGTGGCCTTGAAAAATGGGATTGATATCTCGGATCAGCGAGCCAGAAAATTCAGAAGTGACGATTTCGAACGCTTTGACAAGATTTTCGCGATGGATGACTCAAATTATTCAAATCTGATTGCTCTTGCACAAACTCCGGAGGATAAAGAAAAGGTTGAAATGATTCTCAACAAAGTGCATCCGGGAGAGGATAAATCTGTTCCTGATCCTTATTATGGTGGGAAAGATGGTTTTGATAAGGTTTTTGATATGCTTGACAAAGCATGCGAGAAAATTGCCTCAGAAATCGCAACTAAAAACAATTAAAATACTCCCTCCGGTGAACATACCAGCGATTGATTATAAACAATTCACAGGCAGCTCATCAAGGTTGGCTCTTATGTGTATTAACATGTCCTTCAGATAGCTCAGACAAACATAAAAACATGGGTAACGAGATAGAAAATTACAACGCTCCCTTGCCCGGGGCAACGGACATTGATTCGGCCAATAAAAGAATTTCTGAATATGTAAAGCGAACGCCGTTACTGACTTGCACTACTTTAGACGATTTAAGTGGTGCATCATTGGTGTTTAAGTGTGAGAATCTGCAGAAAGCCGGAGCATTCAAATACAGAGGGGCTACCAATGCCATTTTGAAACTAACACCCTTGCAGGCGTCAAAAGGAGTTTGCACCCACTCCTCGGGAAATCATGCCCAGGCACTGGCCCTGGCAGCCAAAACCCAGGGTATAGCCGCTTATATCGTAATGCCCGCCAATGCGCCCCAGGTTAAAGTGGATGCAGTGAATGGATACAATGGAAATATCACTTTCTGTGAACCTACCCTGCAAGCCAGGGAAAGTACCCTGGAAAAAGTACAGCAGGAAACCGGAGCAGAGTTTATACATCCTTATAATAACATCGATGTAATTGAGGGGCAGGCAACTTGTTTCTACGAGTTGTTGCAGCAGTTGAAAACAGCGCCGGATTATATAATCACTCCCGTGGGAGGTGGTGGTTTATTATCTGGTACCATTTTGGCAGCCCGGTATTTTGCTTCGCGAACCAAAGTAATTGGTGCTGAACCCATAATGGCCAACGATGCCTGGCAATCATTGAAGGCAGGAACTTTCATTCCATCTGAAAACCCTCAAACCATTGCTGACGGCCTTAAAACATCACTGGGATCAATTACCTGGCCCGTGATAAGAGACAACGTATCTGATATTCTCACCGTTTCGGAAGAGAGTATAGTCAATGCCATGTATCTTGTATGGGAGCGTATGAAAATTGTAATTGAGCCTTCTGCAGCAGTACCCCTGGCAGCGGTACTTGAAAACAAGGAACTATTCCGCAATAAGAAAGTAGCAGTAGTGTTTTCAGGTGGCAATACAGATCTGAAAAATCTACCCTGGAACTTATAAAATAACACTCAGCAACAATAACTTAGCAAAGCCATGGATCATCTTAAAGGAAAACTTTACCTTATTCCAGTGGGACTGGGAGGAGAAAATCCGCAAAATCTGCTTCCCTCAGTTAACTCAGCCATCATTGAAACCCTTGATGAGTTTGTGGTGGAAAATGTTCGTTCAGCCAGAAGGTTTTTACGAAGCATCGGATACAAAAGAGAGTTTGATACAGTAACATTTCACATACTTGACAAACATACCCGTGATCTTGATATACCGGGCTTTTTAAGTAATCTGAATCAAGGAAAAGATCTTGGTTTACTATCGGAGGCTGGCAATCCATGCATTGCAGATCCTGGTAACAAAGTAGTTAAACTGGCCCACGAAAAAAATATCAGGGTAATCCCCCTTGTAGGTCCAAGTTCTATTCTCATGGCCCTGATTGCTTCAGGGTTTAATGGTCAGAGTTTTACTTTTCATGGCTATCTGCCCTTGGATAAGAAAGCCCGGCAGCAGAAAATCAGAGAGCTGCAAGACAATGTCTTAAAATGGCAGCAGACGCAGATATTCATGGAAACACCTTTTAGAAATAATGCTTTGATAGCAGATTTACTGAGCAATTGTCAGGATTCAATGCTGCTATGTATGGCCTCTGAGATAAGCATGCCTGATGAGTTTATCAAAACATTAAGCATAGCTCAATGGAAAAAGCAAACGCCCGATTTACATAAGAAACCGAGCGTTTTTTTGTTGTATAAACAAGACTGATTCTTTAACAGAGAATCAGAGTCATTTTTTGCCTGAAGCCGCATTTTCGATGGCTGGCCTGCGGGATTTGAAGGAATAAACCAAAACCGCAATTCCCAGCAATATCATCGGGACACTTAACAATTGTCCCATATTGATGCCGAAAAAGCCCATCACATCATAAACAAAGCCTCCGGTCATACTTTCCTGTGGTTCTTTCCAATATTCCACCACAAATCTCCATACAAAAAGGGTAATGAGGAAATAGCCAGTCATAAAGCCTTCAAACAAACGGTTAATTTGCCTGAAATACAACCACATCATGGAGAGAAAGATAAAAAGGTATCCTGCACCTTCATAAATGGCAGTAGGATGCACTGGAGGAGTGAAAACAGGCTCTGCACCCTGCATCCACTGGTTAATATTCTGTATAAATTTAAATCCCCATGGCTGGTCGGTAACGTACCCGTAAATTTCATGGTTCATCAAGTTACCAAGCCTTATAAACATTGCCCCAAGGGCTATTACAATAAGCAGTCGGTCAGCAGTCCATAAAAAGGGTTTACTGGAAACCTTGCGGTAATACCTGAAAACGGCAATAATAATACCGAATGCCCCACCGTGGCTTGCCAGGCCTCCTTGCCAGATAAAAAGGATTTCAATGGGATTGGAAATATAATAGTCAAAGTCATAAAAAAAGCAATGCCCCAGTCTTGCACCAATCACACTACCCAGGGCAATATGTATCAGCAGACTGTCAATTTCCTGCTGGCCAACATTCTCTTTTTTAAAAATTCGTGATACAATCTCGTATCCCAGGTAAAAGGAGAGAGCCCAGAATAAACCATACCATCTTACTGAGAGGGGACCCAGCGAAAAAATTACAGGGCTTGCCTCCCAGGTTATTTGTAAAATAGTCATAAAATGGATTTTTTAATTATTCTATTTCTAAAAGTTCTACATCAAAAGTAAGTGTGGATCCTGGAGGAATCGGGCCGGTTCCCCTGTCGCCATAAGCCAATTCAGGAGATAAGATAAAACGGTATTTTGCACCCCGGCGCATCAGGGCTACTCCTTCATCCCAGCCCCTGATAACCTGACCCTGCCCCAGAACAAACCTAAAGGGTTGGTCTCGTTCTACTGAGGAGTCAAAAAGGGTTCCATCGGAAAGGTAACCACTGTAATGAACTTCTACGATATCACCCGGTTCGGGATAGTTGCCCACTCCTTCTTTTACGATAATATAGCGTAGCCCACTATCGGTAACAAGTGTGTCTTTTCCTTTCACATTGTAAGGTTTGGCTCTTACTATTTCAGAAGCTTCAATCACTTCAACATCGAAAATAAGGTCAGCCCTGCCGGGGATAGGCCCTCTGCCCTGCTCACCATAAGCAAGCTGGTAAGGTATCCACAACCTCGCTTTATCGCCTACACGCAAATAGCTCAATCCTTCTTCCCAGCCCCTGATAACCATTCCTCTGCCCAGGGTTATTTCAATGGGCTGATTTCTTTCCAGGGAAGAATCAAACATGGCCATATCCTCAAAAAAGCCGGTATAATGAACTTTTACTTTCATACCCGATTCCAGTTTCTTTCCTTTGCCTTTTTTTACAATGCTCCAGCGCAAACCACTCGTACTTTGTTCAACAGGTATTGACTCAGCAACCTCAAAGGGTTCAGGTGCCGGGACAACGTTCATGATTTTCACATTGAAAACCAGCGTTGAATTTTCGGGGATATTGCCCATTGGCTGATCTCCATACCCCAATTCAGGGGGAATTCTCAAAATAGCTTCATCACCCTCAGAAAAAAATGGCATGGCTATATCCCAGCCTTTAATTACCTGACCCGATCCTATTTTAAATGAAACCGGCTCACCTCTTTCGTAGCTGCTGTCGATCCTGGTACTATCTTCAAGCAAAAGGGTATAGTGAACGTAGACCACATCATTGATGGAAACATTTTTTCCTTCGCCCTTTTTGAGAATCAGATACTCAATTCCAGACTCGTGCATAGTATATGCTGCAGGCGCCGTAACTCTGGCTACCGGGCTGCAGGCTGCAACCAGAAGAATTCCAGCCAGAAGTATTGTCAGCCGGACAATTCCTGATTTTTTAGTGAATTGAATTGTTTTCATAAAACCTGCTTAATAGATTGAAAAGTGATGGTAGATTATTCTTTCACTTTTAAATCATGTTATTTATACACTTATGTAAATGTCTTATTCTGCGGCAATCAGCTCAATATCAAAAATCAAAGTAGAAAATGGCTGAATAACTGCACTTCTGGCTCTGTCGCCATAGGCAAGATGCGAAGGTATAATCAATCGTGCTTTGGAGCCTACATTAAGCTTTGAAATGCCTTCATCCCAGCCTCTGATTACTTGTCCGCGTCCAAGGGTAAATTCAATGGGTTCGCCACGATCATGAGAAGAATCGAATACAGTGCCATCGAGTACCATACCCGTGTAATGAACTTTTACTTTTTGTCCTGACACCGGACGAGGACCTGAGCCTGTTTCTTCAACGATAACAATCAAGCCGCTATCTTCGGCCTCTGCATCAATATTCTGGTCTCTAAGGTATTGTTCAAGAATTTTGGTTTCATTCATAGCAGCCAGTTCCTGCTCTTTCATTTGCTCTTCCCTTTGTTTTTGCATGTAAGCTTCATATTGCTCCTCATTAAAAAAATCATGCATAACAATGTCAACAAAAATGCTGTCTGAAGGATCGATAAAATCAGGAACACTGATTGCATCCATGGTGATAGTGAAAAACCTGGTTGCATCAAATTTAAATGTAGCACTGTCGCCTTTGGCCATCATTCTCAAAGCTTCATAAATATCACCATCATATTGTTTGGGTGTAATACGAACATAGGCACTGGTCTGATTCTGGCTGCTGGCAAAAAAAACAGAATCTTCAGGATAGCGATAAGCAAAATCTATCTTCACAATATTATCAATGGAAGGATTGTCTCCCTTGTTGCTCTTATGAAATTTGTAGGTTAATCCGGTATCGGTTTGCTGGAATGACCTGTCTGCGCATGATGAAAAGAAAAAAACAAGCATCAAAGCGGGAATAAGAGAAAAGATTTTTTTCATAGGAATTTTTTATTTTGAATGATTGAATTTGTTACTGTGTTGTAATAAGAATTGAATCTTAAGCAAATCAAAATCACAACAGCAGCAATTATTAATTAGAGAGAATTATTTATTAATCAATAAATTTTGTGTTTATCTAATAGTTTATTTCAACTCGGCCAGCTCAATATCATAAATCAATGTAGCACGCCTGGGAATCTTTGCTCCGTCACCGGGCACCCCATGTGCCAGGTGTGAAGGGAGAATAAACCTTGCTTTATCTCCGACGCGCAACAGCTTGAATCCTTCTTCCAGGCCACTTTCGACCCCGCCCTGGCCTAATCTGAACTCGGCCATTCCGCTCTCTTGCGAAGAATAGACCAAATCTCCTGTAATTAATCGCAGCGAATAATGAAACACCGCAATTTGGTCTTTCCGGGCTTTTTCTCCATCACCTTCATGATAAATCATATACCTGAGGCCCGAGCCTGTTTCTTTCATTTCCCAGCCATGTCGGCTGATAAAGTCTCTTATTTCCTGGTCTTCTGCATCAAGTAAAATGGCATTGGCTCCCAGGAGATTTTCTCTCATGGTTGCAGCATCCGGCTCATTTTTCTCCTGCCTGGGAGACTGGCATGATTGAATAAAGAAGAGTAACGTGACAATCCAAAAAACATTATTTAGTCGGGTCAACTTGTGCATTTTAAATGGCAGATGGTTATAGGTGAAGGCTGTTATCATTGATTAATTCTATCTTTCTAAGAAATTAGCACATACTTTGTTCATTCAAAGCGTATGTATGGATTATAACGAATAGGGAAAATGCAATAGCACCGAAGATTTAAACGTCAATGCATAGTTTCCCTTGCAAAGTTAATGATTATCCCTGGAAACTCTCAAAAGTCTGAAATCATCTTTGGAAATATCTTCAATGAGCTTTTCAAAAGTTTTTATGGTGTTTTCCAGGTTTTCGGAAGAATGTCCTCCTGATGCATTTTTATGTCCGCCACCGTTAAAGTACTCGCGGGCAAGCGTATTGACATTTACATCTCCTTCTGAGCGAAAGGAAATCTTTACCACATCATCCCTTTCAATAAATATGGCAGCTATCTGAACTCCTTTAATACTCAAGGCATAGTTCACAACACCCTCAGTATCACCTTCCCGGTAATTAAACCTGCTGAGGTCATTTTTCGAAAGATAAATAAAGGCTGTTTTGCACTGAAGCATTACTTTGAGGTTCGAACTCAGGCAATATCCAAGCAATCGCATGCGGTCTTCGGAATAGGTATCGTATATCTGTCGTTGTATTTTTTCTCCATCTATTCCCAGTGATATTAAATGGGCTGTTATGTAGTAGGTACGGGGGTTATTGCAGGCATAGCTGAAGGAACCCGTGTCAGTAACGATTCCGGCATAGAGACATTGGGCTATTTTATCATCAATCAGATGCTGTTTGTTTAATGCCAAAATAAACTCGTAGATAAGCTCAGCGGTTGATGAGGCGCTAACTTGAGAAAGAACCAGATCAAACTGGTCAAGAGGATCCGGATGATGATCGATTAGAATTTTGGGCGCAGAAGCCTTCTCAAGGGCCTCAGCAAGCTGGTCAGTGCGCCCCATATCGTTAAAGTCAAGGCAAAGTATCAATTCAGCACCAGCTATGGCTAACCGGGCTTTGCTTTGATTTTCAGAGGCAATTATTATTTGTTCTGTGGCGGGCATCCATGCAAGAAATTCAGGAAAAGATCCGGGAGAAATTACCGATATATTCGTAAATTTATCATTTTTGAGAAAATGATACATGCCCATAGATGAACCCACAGCATCTCCATCTGGATTAACGTGGCTTACTATCACTATCTTTTTTGACTTGTCCGCAAGTAGTTGTTTGGCTTGCTGTAAAACAGAGTTATCCAATTTGAGATATGTTAATAAACAAAAATGAATTAATTGTGTTTCAATGAAGTTATCGGGCAGTTGCAGTCCCGGTTACATACACAAAGGTAAAAAAAACCATGCACTTATAACATCTCAAAACATAATAGCCCAATTAGCTTATTACTATTGCATTACAAATCAAATAAAAAGAATACCCCTATTATTGAAGTTTAATCTATAGTTAATAATTGAGAATAAAATCAGTAAACGTATGACAGGTAGCATTACTTTGACAATGATTAAGCCCTATGCGGTACAAAATGGATATACCGGGCCCATACTGGCTAAAATAAATGAAGCAGGTTTCAGGATAATTGCCATGAAATATCTTCAAATGACCTTGCAACAGGCAAAGGATTTTTACAAAGTACATGAAGGGCAAAATTTCTACCCCCGACTGGTAGAGTTTATGTCATCAGGACCGGTTGTGGCCGCAATTCTGGAGAAAAAAAATGCTGTACAAGACTATCGAAAGTTGATTGGTGCCACGGATCCTTTGAAAGCCGAGGAAGGCACGCTGAGAAAGCTATTTGGAGCCAGTATCGAAAAGAATGCAGTGCATGGTTCTGATTCTGATGAAAACGCTAATGTTGAAGCTGATTTTTTCTTCTCCAAACTGGAAAGATTTCAATTAATGGATTGATGGATTTGAGTTTTCTGCCGGGAGGAACTCCTCAAAAGTATTATCCTGGTAAAAAGCAATAAGTCTAACAATTTTTCGGGTTCCTGAAACATGCTCTTTTTGGGGAGTATAAGCCTGGCTGCCAATACCTTCGGTATCCTCCGGTTTTCGGGATTTCTCTCTGAGATCTTCATTTACATTCTCTTCCCTGGCTCTGGTCCTTTCTATGGGATTCTCAGCAGGGAATTCTTCTTTTTTAAGGGATGGTTCCACATCCAGCAACTTTGTGTTTTCAGCTTCTTGTTCTAAATCTGTAAACAAGTCAATTTCCTTTCCCGATATCGTTCCTTCACCTTTCAATAACCAGTTTGTGTTTATCTCCGGGTAGTTATCCAGAACCTTTTGAATAAACTCAAGGCTGGGTTTGTTTCTTTCCGAGAGTATATGTGAAATGGTGGATCTGGGCACCTCAAGCTGGTCAGCAAATCTTGCTGCAGTTAAATTGTACCTTTTTAAAATTTCCTGAATGCGGTTTACCATTGTAACTTCCTTTAGTTTACATTAATGAATTGCGCCGTTTCCTATAAGGGTTAACGATGTAAATTTAAACAATTTTAATGAAATTACAAATGTAAAACAAAAAACATTGAATAAACGCATCAGTTGACCTCTTTATACACCTGAATAGATAACTATTATCATCTAATATGCAAATCAAACCGCAAAAGGTGCATTACAGGCTATAGTACAGTTGTAATTGAATCAACAGTACATATAATGCTGGTAAAACACTGGTAGTATGATTTATAAGCAGCCAATTATTGTTTTTTAACAAAGGAATTCATTAAATGATAATTACATGGAAGTTCACATTGCTGATTTTACAAATATACTAAATTCACAAAACACTATTTCCCTATTTATCAATCTAATAGAAAGTATTGTACACATTTGTAATTCCGTATAATTCACATTTGTTTGCGTTTAGGTAGTTTACAATTGTGTATTATTCTTCTTATAAATGGACATCTGATTCTGTTTACACTTGTAACTAATGCTGTAAATTAATTTTCTTTGCCTTTGATGTACACTTACCGGATACTATTCACTCCCCTGGAGTACAAGATAGATTGAGCAAATTATAATGGTTGAATAAAGGTTTGAATAGTCTATCTCCTATTGCCAGTAACATTCACCGTGGTATTCGCAGCAGCAGTATAGCGTGTACCGATAGTTTCCATTCTCCTTTTAGATATAGGTTAGTATCGGGTGAGGTATTTTAGAAAGTTATACAGCTATTAAAATGAATACATAGTGAAACAAAGGCAGCAAACATAAATGGATAATGCTTTTTAATCAGGCCGAAGCCTAAGCACATAATAATACCTTGCTGAGAATTGCGTAAAACACATTGTCATGTATCATGATAGGCATTAATTGAGATACGGAAGGGTATTGGTTATGGAAGTTGGTGCCAATATTTCTCTTTTTCAGGAAATATCGTCTATAAATATACAATATATTGGGATTTGGGTCAGAGTAGAAACACGTTGATAAGGTTAATGATTTTCCGTAGGGTTGCAAGGAATCAGTTTATCCCTTAATGTGCACTCAAAAAAAGGTTAAAATTTTATGGCTTTGAGCAGTTCGGATCTATGTCCGAAATTTACTTTAATAAGATACATGCCCGAAGATAAAACCGCAATATCCGAAAAGGGTTTAATTTCATTATATCCGGGATAAACAGCAATATTACCTTTGTTCCAAACTTTTTGCCCACTGCTGTTAATCAATTCAATGGAGATCACTTCGTGCTGGTAGGCATAAAAAGAGATGGCAGATTCAGGCAGCAAAGGATTGTTTGCAAGTTTGAGATATTTTGAATCCTCGGTTTTTCTTTCCAGGAAAGATATGGCATGCTCAAAGTCAGGAATTCCATAGCCATAATAAAAATCTGGCATGAGGTATCTGTCACCGCTTCTAATAATGGCTTGTTGTATTTCTTTATTGGAAGCTTCGGGAAACATTTCCCACAAACAAGCAGCCATACCGGAAATAAGGGGAGCAGAAAACGATGTGCCATTGGCATTTCCAATTGCTCCCATTGTATTCACAACAGAAACTGCCTGCGCCTGGGCCATAACCTGAGGTTTCACCCTGCCATCCGGAGTGGGTCCTATAGAACTGAAAGAGGCCCTGTTTCCTTCACTGTTGGTACCTCCCACCGCCAAAGCACCATGTGCATCGGCCGGCGAACCAATGTATCTCCAGTTTTGTGTGCCATAATTCCCGGCACTGTTTACCACCAGGATACCCCTGCTGAATGCCATATTTGCTGCTCTTGCCACAACAGTAGTGCCTCCGTCCAGGTCATAGTAAGTATAGTTTTGAGAAGGGTCATCGAATACTGTATACCCCAGGGATGAGTTAATGATATCAGCACCAACACTATCGGCATATTCTGCACCCGCCAGCCAATTATACTCCTCTACCCTGAACTCTGATGCGGCATCTTCCGTGCGCAAAAGCCAGTAAGACGCTGCTGTTGCAACACCGGAATATTCGCCGGGAATGCTTGCAGCCATTACAGAGAAAACTAATGAGCCATGGCTGTGCCCCTGGTATAACTCTTGTCTGGCTTGTGAAAAATCATAATATCCCAGGATTTGGTTATTGGCCCACATTTCATTAAATGCCCTGAGAGTATCCACTGCTCTGAATCCCGCATCAAGCACTGCAATAACTTTGCCTGCACCCCAGTACCCCCTGTTATGAAGACTTTGCCCGTTAACCAGGGTAACCTGTCCTTCCGCCGATCCATAATCTGCTGTCATTTCCGGATAAGTATTGCTGGAAAAAGGAAATCCTCCTTTATAATCATTCAGGCACTGATACCTGGCTGTATCCTTTGTTTGCTGGGTGCCGGATTCTTCTGATTTGTCAGGCACTTTAGATTTGGCAATCTCACTAAACGAAACAAAATTGAATTGTGGAAGCACCTCTGTCACGTCTGCAGATTGAGCCTTGAACATGGCTCCGTTAAACCACCTGCTTGTATAATATAGCTCCATTCCTGTTTCAGCCACAATGGTATTTACGTATTGGGAAGATACAGGAATATCATAAAAATCAATAGGTATACTCTGTTTTTGTCTTCTTTCAATGGCTCGTGGAGAAAGAAACTCATGGGGGTTCGACAGGCTATAAGGACTGTTGGCTTTATCAGTAAATTCTACCCATATCATTACAGGTTCACCGGCAATTAGTTTACCAACAAACAGCAATAATACAATTACCCGGAGTATACTGTAATTCATAATGAAAGTTTTTTTAACTAAACTGAGCTCGCCGGTTTTATGTTCAATTAAACCCACCAGGGTTACTAATAACTTTCAAAACCATAATCAATCAAATCATAACTGTAATCTACTCCCCTTACTATGGTACCATCAATATCAGTACTCAAGTCAATATACTTTTTTCTAATCATACCTATATGCGTCGAATATATTTCGTATTGAAGCTCTTCGCCAATCAAAGTTTTAAAATCTTTTTGCAAAACCCTGAGGGTTGAATCAAAAACAAGAGTTCCCAGCTGCATCGGCTCATGCAGATATTTAATAATATAGTCCTGTGAGGGTTTCACGTTATACACATTTCCATCCCATTGGTTTCCTCTTCCTGCAATTTCCGGATTTATCCATAAAGGAAAAGAGAGCTTAACATAGGTTATATTTTCTTCAGTCCTAAGGGCTTTATCTTTGGTTAATTGAGACGTCCAAACATTCTTTATCTGCCATGGATCCTGATCATTATTCCGGAAAAACCTCTCCAAACGCATTTTGTCATTTCCCGTTAAAGTATCCAAAAATCCCGCGTTTACTTCTTTTACCTGGTATTGATAATGAAAAACTTCACCCAGAAAGTCATCATAAACCGTGCTGTCTACCTCATAAACAAGCCATTTACCTTCTGTTTGACCAAAATACTCATACCCTATATAAACCGGTTCCCCTTCGCTGGTTTCACATGAAGTCATCAACAGACCCATCATCAGAATAAACATCAGGAAAGTGAAAGGCCTTTTAAAAACTACCATATACTTGTGTTCTTTATGTGTATTGGTTTATATTAATTGTTTGACATTGTCCTATCAAGAAGCCATTGTTTGTTTTTCTGAAAATGGATTTTCCACTTATAAATCTGATTATCTAAGGATTATAAGTGTGGAATTTTCACAAACCGAAGCGCAGCTCCGCATAGCCAATTGCAGAAAACAAGTTCTCGTAGTGGGCTCCAATATCTATTTGTCGAAAACGAATACATCCGCTTAGTAAGTTGACGGAATAAAGATAAATAAAATCCTGGCTCTATTGCACTTATTTAGAATCCTCCGGGGCTAAAAGGGTCATCATGAATGCTTGGCCCTGGCCGGAGGGGTATGGCTTCATCCTCCGTTTCTATAAATATTTCTTCTTTGATAATCTGTCCTTTTTCATAGTTGACTCTTTTCTGCACATCTCCGTTTCTCGCATAAAAAGTCCATTGATTTTCGCTGAGATTATTCTTGTAGTAACCTGTAACCCTTGGTTCACCACTAACATGGAAAACCTCATACCTTCCGTTTAGCTCATCATTTTCATAATTGGCTCTTATTTGAATACTGCCGTTGGGATAATATCTTTCATAGGGTCCCTGTTGTTTACCCCTGTGCCAGGTTATCATCTCTGCCTGTTTGCCATTGTCGTAAAATGTTTTCCACACACCATGGTTCTGGTCATTTTGATAATAATTCTCAAGGATAAGAACTCCGGATTCGGTGAAAAATCTCCAAAGTCCTTCTTTTTTCTGATCTACAAAAAAACCCTCACCCAATATGGCTCTGTTTCTGTGGTAATAGGTTGCCTTAACGGCTTCTTCGTCTTCCAGGTGGATTAGCTCAGCCCTTAGTTGCCCCTGTGGATAATAATACCTGAACACCCCGGTGGGTTCATCGTCTGTAAAATGGCCTTCATATCTTACACTTCCACTGGCAAAGTATCCCCGCCACAAACCTTGCCGAAGGCCCTGGGCGTCTTTTATATTGTAATCATTTTCTTGCCCCTGCATAGAAAAGCAGAAAAAAATGACAAAAACTGCAGAAAGAATAATTTTTAAGTTTCGCATTATATACTATTAAAACTGTGCAAAAATAACAATTTGACTACAAAAAGTAACGAGGGTTTCACGTAATCATTGCTCAGGGACAGAACGCATATTTCTAAGAAATATAACAATTCAGGCTCCTTACTACCCAACTGAGACAAAATCAGCAAATTCCTTCAATCCGGGAAAAGCATAATCAATAAGCCTATGATTTTGGGAAATCAGTTCTTTTTCTTCCCCAATGAAAACGGTGACCATTTTGAGCCGCTTGCCGAATTTCATATCGCTAATGGTATCGCCCACCATGACAGATTTCCTGAAACGAATAAGAGGAAAATCTTTTTTCGCACGAAGGGCCATCCCCGGGGAAGGCTTGCGATGAAAGCTATGGGATTCTTTCAGTTCCGGACAGAAATAAACTTTGTCAACCCGTCCCCCGGCAGAATTTATTCCCGTGAGCATTTTTTCATGAATAGCATGCAAATCATCCTCTGTCATTAATCCCTTTCCAATTCCCTGCTGATTGGTAACCACAACAACAGGTCCGAAGAGTTTGGAGAGCTTTGCTATACTCTGTTCTGCTTCTTCCCGAAAAACAAAATCAGCAGGAGTTAAAACGTAAGCGTCCATCTTTCTTTCATTGATCACACCATCTCTGTCAAGAAAAAGACTCCAGGATTTATCGATTTGGAATGTATTTATCATGCATTTAAAAAGATTTGAATTGAAATATACTAAGGAGTTGAATGGCAAGCAGCACGTTTTGCAAAAGTTATCAGAATCTGGGAAACAAAGCTTTCTCTAACTGTTCGCAAAGAATGTGACCCAGAAGAATATGGGATTCCTGTATACGGGGAGTATCCTGAGAAGGAACCTTTAAAAGCAAGTCGCATAAGCTGCTCATTTTGCCACCATCTGAACCGGTAAATCCAATGATTTTCATTTGTAATTCCCTGGCTTTTTTGATTGCCAAATTTATATTTTCTGAATTTCCTGAGGTGGACAATGCGACCAGGATGTCATCTTTTTTTCCCCATGCCTGTACCATGCGTGCAAAAACATGTTGATAACCGTAGTCATTGGCAACAGCAGTAACAAACGATGAGTTTACATGAAGTGCCTCGGCCTGCAGAGGATCGCGATCATAATAAAAACGCCCTGATAGCTCTGCCGCCATATGCTGTGCATCTGCAGCACTACCGCCATTACCACAAAACAGCACTTTACCCCCGTTCCGGTAACAATCGATCAAACTCAAAACAGCAAGCTCAAGATCATGGAGCAACTGAGGGTCTTTCAACAATTGTTCTTTTACAGCAATGGACTCTCTTATTGAATGAATGATATCTTCCTGCATGATAAAATGATGATTTTATTTACTTTTTGCCGGCGACCTGAAAAATAGCCTCAACCAGGTGTTTCCAGGAAAACCTTAACTTTTGTTTTTCCACCCCCTTACCCAGTTCTTCGGCAAGGTTTCTGCTGAAAAATTTATAAATTGCACCTGCTACATGCGCAGGTGTTGGCCTTACCACAAGACCTGACACCATATTGGGCACCATTTCCGGCAAAGCACCCACATTGGATACCACCATGGGTATTCCGAAATGATAGGCCACCTGGGTAACTCCACTCTGTGTAGCATCTTTGTAAGGCTGCACCACAAGATCACTGGCACAGAAATAGGCTGCAACAAGTTCATTAGGGATAAAATGGGTATGTAAAACAACTTTACCTCCCAACCCCTTTTCTCTTATTATTTTCAGGTAAGGCTGATCAGAGGAATAATATTCACCAGCCACTATGAGTCTTATGGGCAAATCATCAATTTCAGGTTCAGCCATTGCCTTCAGCAAAACATCCAATCCTTTGTAATCTCGTATAAACCCAAAGAACAGCAGGTAGCGGTAGTCGGGAGATAGCTTAAGAAGCTTTAAGGAATCTTCACGTGACATTTTATCTCCAAAATTATCGTACAAGGGATGTGGTGAAAAAATCTTAGGCTTATTATCTTTATCAATGTCTTCAAGGTCTTTGAGAACTGAGCGGCTAAGAGTAACAAAACCGTCACTTCGCTTAATATAATAGCTGGTGAGCAATTTGTCTCCCGGTCTTTTTTCATGTGGGATAATATTATCGGCAATGGTAACAACCCTTGTTTTTCTGTTTTTCCGCACCCTGCCGGAAATGGTTCCCAGGCATGGGGCCATAAAGGGTAACCAATAGCGAACCACCATCAGGTCAGCGTTTTCGCGGCGAATCTTTGCCGCCACCTTAAACCAGTTGAAGGGATTGATACTATTGACACATACTTTGATAGTAAGGTCTTTGGGGGCGGGCCTGATGGCATATTGAGTTTTGCCGGGGAAAAAGAATGAGGGATATTGAAGTGAGAATGTATAGATTATCACTTCATGTCCCATTTCCTGGAACTCAACAGCCAATCTTTCATTGAAAGTGGAAAGCCCTCCCGCTCTTAAGGGATAGGCAGAGCCTAATATAATGATTTTAGCCAATTTTCTTCTGTGGTTTTTTCAATTAAATATTTATTTCTGTCAGGGGCGTTGCGCGATACCAGTTCGGCCAGAAAACCTGCAAGAAACAACTGCGTTCCCAAAATCATGGCCAGCATACCAAAATAGAACAATGGTCTTTCTGTCATCCGGTATTCCATCATAAAGAACTTACCGTAAGCAAGATACAAGGCAATAAGAAACCCGGCAATAAAAAGAAAGGTGCCTAAAAGTCCAAACAAATGCATCGGCTTGCGACCAAAACGGGTTACAAAGGTAATAGAAAGTAAATCCAGAAAACCATTGATAAACCTTTCCAGTCCAAATTTGGTCTTTCCGTACTTACGTTTCTGGTGGACAACCTTCTTTTCACCTATTCTTTTAAACCCAGCCCATTTGGCCATTACCGGAATGTACCTGTGCATCTCTCCATATACCTCAATACTTTTGACCACATTTTTCCGGTAAGCTTTAAGGCCGCAGTTGAAGTCATGAAGTTTGATACCTGTAGCTGCACGTGTAGCCCAGTTGTAAATTCTTGTGGGGATGGTTTTAGATAAAGGGTCCTGTCGGTTTTTCTTCCAGCCACTTACCAAATCATATTGTCCTGAGGAGACCATCTGATACAATTCAGGAATTTCATCCGGACTGTCCTGCAGATCCGCATCCATAGTAATTACGACTTCTCCTTCTGCCTGGGCAAAAGCTACATTTAATGCAGCCGATTTTCCGTAATTGCGTTGAAAACGCACAGCCTTCACGAAAGGATATTCAATTTTGAGTTTTTCTATAACCGCCCAGGAACCATCAGTGCTGCCATCATCAATCAGAATCACTTCTGTTTTATATTTTTTTCCTGTCACCTGCCATATCCATGACACCAGCTCGGGAAGCGATTCTTCTTCGTTGTATAGTGGCACAATCACAGATAGATCCATAGTCAATTTTTTATTGGTTTCTTTTGTCTTCAAACTTTTTTATTGGATGGGCAAATTTACGAAATTTATAAAGCATTGGGGATTATCTTTCTCTGCTATATTTATCATCTTGTTAACAGAGTTTATTTCAATGTTTTGAAGTAAAAAACTATTTTTGCAAGCGCTTAGCATATAAACATAAAGCCAGTGAAGTGGTTTAAAAGTAGTCGCAAATCATAAACCCGGTTCCTATTTTCAACATTTTCTTTACAATGTTTATCTTTTTAATTCATGCGTGATCTTACCAAGGGCCCTGAAGGAAAACAAATCTTACTGTTTGCCTTACCCATGCTTCTTGGAAATGTTTTTCAACAACTATACTATATTGTTGACACCCTTATTATAGGGCATTATCTGGGTACAGAAGCCCTTGCAGCAGCGGGAGCTTCGTTTCCTGTAATATTTGTACTCATCAGCCTGATGATAGGTATCACTACAGGTATCAATGTGGTTATCAGCCAGTATTTTGGAAACAAAAATTATGTAAAGGTTAAAAGGGCAATTGATACTGCTTTTATTTTTCTTTTTGTTTCCTCTTTGGGACTTTCAGTGCTGGGATTGGTTTTTTCCGAACAGATTTTCAGGCTGATAGGACTGCCCGAAGAACTTCTTCCCCAGGCCATGCAGTATTTTAATGTGTATGTGTCGGGATTGATTTTTATGTCGGGATACAATGGCGTAAGTGCTATTTTGAGAGGTATGGGTGATTCCAAAACCCCTCTCTACTTTCTTATTATTTCCACATTTCTCAATATTGGTTTCGACTTGCTTTTTGTTGCGGTATTCAAATGGGGTATTGCGGGGATTTCTTTTGCCACTGTGCTGGCCCAGGCCATTGCATTTGGATTGTCAGTTATTTACCTTAACCGCTACCATCCGCTTATCAAATTCAGCTTCACCGGCCTGTCATTCGACAGGGAAATTTTCAGGCAGAGCCTGCGAATCGGTATCCCCACCGGGCTGCAGCATACTTTTGTATCATTGGGTATGGCAGCACTAATGACCATTGTGAATATGTTTGGCACACCCACCATTGCCGCTTATTCCATTGCCTGGCGTATTGATTCGTTTGCTACACTTCCTGCCATGAATTTTGGCATGGCCCTTTCTACCTTTGTGGGTCAAAACATTGGTGCCAATAAAATTGAAAGGGTCAGAAAAGGGCTCATTGCCTGCCTGGCCATGACTACAGGATATTCTTTTCTGGTTACCATTGTGGCATGGACATATGGAAAAACGCTCATGGGATTTTTTACTGATGACCAGCTGGTTATTGATATTGGTTATGATTACCTGGTGATTGTCAGCTCATTTTACATTGTATTTGGAGCCATGTTCCTGATGCACGGTACACTCAGAGGAGCTGGCGACACATTGATACCCATGTTTATTACACTTTTTTCCCTATGGGTTCTGCGCGTGCCCTTTTCCTATTACCTCTCGCAGCACATGGGCGAAACAGGCATATGGTGGGGAATACCTATTGCATGGGTGTTTGGACTGGTGGCTACTTTCCTGTATTACAAAACAGGCAGGTGGAAGAAAAAAGCAGTGATAAAACATAATGTATCGGATCCGGATGCCCTTGAAGAAAAGAAGTAACTGAAAGTACAGTTTTTCTTTAAAAAGAATTATTGTGCCCAAATTACTCTTATTCAAGCATAAAAGAAGACTAAAATATATTTGCCGGATGGTTTTTGAAATTCCCGGGCGAAAACGAAAGAAAATCCTTGCAAACTGAAAAAAACCTTTTATCTTTGCACTCGCAAACGCAGAAAATGGCTCCGTAGCTCAACTGAATAGAGTATCTGACTACGGATCAGAAGGTTCCAGGTTTGAATCCTGGCGGAGTCACTTAAAAATCAGCCCTTTACAATAATAGTAAAGGGCTTTTTTTTTACATCAATCCTGTTTATTCACAATTCACATTATTGGTTATCATCTTTTTCCCGGCCATAGCTGAGTCTTACTAACAATGGCACAAAGCAGTATCGCATTCCATGTATCCAATGGAGCCTTTCAGATAAAGCTATCTTATGCCTTGATTACCTATTCATTAACCTATCAGGCAATTGTGATTTCCTTATTCAGGTATACATCCTGGATAATATTCAGCAACTCAACACCCTTTTCCATGGGGCGTTGAAAGGCTTTACGCCCGGAAATAAGCCCTGAACCACCTGCTCTTTTATTTATTACGGCAGTTCGGGCAGCATCGGCAAAATCACTGCTTCCCGAGGAGGCCCCACCAGAATTTATGAGTCCGATCTTACCCATGTAGCAATTGGCCACCTGGTATCGGCACAAATCGATGGGATGTTCAGAACTAAGTTTATCATACATGGCCGGATGAAATTTGCCAAATTTCAAAGTCTCAAATCCACCATTGGTGTCGGGTAGTTTTTGTTTGATTATATCTGCTTTAAGGGTTACTCCTAAATGATTGGCCTGACCGGTAAGGTCGGCAGCTGTATGAAAATCTTTTTCTTTTGTTTTGAACGCACTGTTGCGTGTATAGCACCATAATATGGT
Source organism: Bacteroidota bacterium (assembly GCA_007694165.1). Lineage (GTDB taxonomy): Bacteria > Bacteroidota > Bacteroidia > Bacteroidales > UBA7960 > SKVR01. Next base: position 63,133 of record RECE01000212.1, on the reverse strand, counting down.
TGCCATTCCCAGTTCATGAGCCCGTTCAAATGCTTCTGCCACCTCAACAATCTGCCGGTTGGATTCTTCTGAACCAAAATATATGGTTGCCCCAATGGCCGCAGCACCCAGATTCCAGGCCTCTTCAACTGTACCAAACATAATCTGATCGTACTTATTGGGATAAGTCATCAATTCATTGTGATTGATTTTTACAATGAAAGGAATCTTGTGGGCGTACTTTCTTGCATTGAGTGCAAGCCCGCCAAAAGTTGATGCAACTGCATTACAACCTCCTTCGATAGCAAGCTTAATGATGTTTTCGGGGTCAAAGTATTGAGGGTTGGGAGCAAATGAACTTCCTGCCGTGTGCTCAATACCCTGATCTACCGGCAGTACAGATAAATACCCGGTACCGGCAAGTCTGCCATGGTTATAGATTCGGGACAGGTTAATCAATGTTGGAGTACTGCGATTGCTATTGGCAAATATTTCATCAATTACATGCGGGCCAGGCAGGTGAAGATTTTTAACCGGAATGGTCGATGATTTATGCTCAAGCAATGATTTTGCAGAATCGCCCAATAATTCTTCAATGTCCTTTGTTTTATTTATCAATGCATCCATAACTATCTCTCCTTTTTAATCATTTTACAATCAGTTTTTTTACTAATGTACTGAAATTTATAAGAATAATCAATCTTAGTTGTAATTATTAAGACATTTGGCCTGACTATGCTTTTATACAACGATAATACGCTTGAAGCCAAATTTCACAGAAAGCAAGAGTTTCGCAAACCAATGGTTCAATAGTGGTTAATTATTATTGGCTAATTCCTTTATTATTCCGTTTAAATTTCTTATATTGGTGGTTAAATGCATATGCCTTAGTTTTGAAATGTTATTAAGGAGCAAGAAGTGCTTTTTGATGCATATTAATTTTGAGAACCTAAAAATTTACAATTATGACACTTAAAAAAGTTTGGATTGAAGATGGCTGCACAGCCTGTGGAATATGCGTGGATATCGCTCCCGATATATTTGACTTACCCGATGATACAGCCATTGTAAAAGAAGGAGCAAATCTGAATGCCAATGAAAACGATATTATAGAAGCTGCGGAAAGTTGTCCTGTAGAGGTAATTGGATATGAACAAGAGTAATTTTATATCGATTTTTTGAGAAACTTTGCTCATAGGAGCATTAACCCATATACCCGCACAAAATATCAGTAAAGTTTAATTCAAAAACCTTGAAAGTATGGCATTTGAAATTGCAAGCACAGCGTTTGAGTATGGCTTTCCCATTCCTGTGGTTCATACCTGCGAGGGAGACGATTTATCTCCTTTGCTCAGATGGGGCGGCGAGCCTAAAAACACAGTAACTTTTGCACTAATCATGGAGGATCCTGATGCACCGGGAGGCACTTTTTGTCATTGGATAATGTATAATATTCCAGCTGATTGTCACGAGCTCGAAAAAATTATACCCATTCAGAAAAATCTGGATAATGGAGCCTCCCAATCCAAGAATGATTTTGGAAAGATTGGATACAGGGGCCCTTGTCCTCCAAAGGGTGAAGAGCACCGGTATTTTTTCAAAATTTTTGCACTGAGAAAAAAACTACCCCGCGAGTCTATTGGCGATGCCACCGAATTTTATCCCGCCATTAAGGATTTGATCTTAGATCAGGCTGAATACATGGGCAAGTATTACAGAAAAACCTGATAGTTGGTATTCTGATTATGATGCGAGTTTAAAAACCTCATTCCCAATCATTATTGTAAAATGATTTGAGATTTAAACAGATGCTATCTCCTCCCCTGTTGTTTTCACAATATCACGCTATGGAAGTTTTTCTTTCCACTGGGTAGGTACTGTATCGGGCCCAGGCACCATTACGGGATTTTCCATCACAAGAGTTTAGCACGCTGCCCATATTTGCTAACCATTGAGAGCGTATTCAAATTCCCGTTATGGCAGTAGATTAAGCCGGGCAATTACTATTTATTGCATAACCAGAAAAGCCGGATAGTCTATCATTGACTTTTCCGGCTTTTCTTAAATTATTGATATATCGAATCAATTACCAATCAATACCTTACTTGTTTTTTGCCCATTGGGGGTCTGGGCAATTATAAGATAAATACCTTTTTGCCAACTACTTACATTTAAAGAAAGTACTTTAAAATCCTTTTGGGATTCAAATACAATTCTGCCACTCATATCCAGAATCTTTATACCAGTGGCCATATCATCAAGTTCAATCTTTAAAACTTCGCTGGCGGGGTTAGGAAATATTCTCAGGTGTTGCGCTGAGAAGTAGTCTATACCTGTTTCATCTGACGCAAGTACTACGTTTATGGTTTCGTCCTGTGTAACTTCATAATCCTGAAAAGTGAAGGTAACAAACCCTTCCTTCTCCACTTTGTAATCGTAAAAGCCTGCAGCCAATTCAAAAACATAGTCCCCAGGTTCGTTTACAATGGTTCCAAAGGTAATTACAGCATCCAGCACCGGCTCATTTTCCTCATCCATTACCTCAAAGGTAAGAGTGAAAAAATCGACAGTATCGTCAATGATAAAGTTGGCTACCAGATTTTTGTCGCTGGCAGGCATTACATAATCAAAGACAGGATCCTCGCTCAGGATGGTATCCTCATCGGTCCAGTTAACAAACAAATAACCGGGGTTGGCCACTGCTGATACATTCACGGTTGCAGATTCTTCATATTCGCCTGCTCCGCTGAGACTGCCTGCGCCTGCAGGGTTACTGCTGAGGCTAAGGACATATTTTACAGGCTCTTCCGCGGGAAACACTACAGTGCTTCCGGTTTCAATATAATCGCCACTGGTACCATTGTTGCCATCGGCAGCATTGATTACATAATAAAAAGTAATATTACCTACTGCCTGCTCCGGTGCAGTCCATTGAAAAGTCCACGAATTGTTGGTATTGGCATTTTTATGCCCTACATATTGTCTTGCGCTTCCTCCGGTTTGCAGAGAGGTATTATCTGAATTTAAAAGTGTAAAAGCACCTGCAGGCAGGTCAGACTCATCCAGTACAGTCATCGAAAAACCATACCTGGGGGCATCATATTCGCCTATAAAGGTGATGGTATAGGTTTGTCCCGGCTCATATTCAGGTTGGATTTTCTCACCCAAAGAAAAACTCATTTCTCCGGAATAGCTTCCTCCCGAATGACACGCAGCACAGGTAGATTCAGACGGAGCACCTGTACGACCAATTGGGGCTTGCCCACTATTTTTGTGTCCGTTGTGGCTTCTGAGCGATAAAAATAGAATCCCTGAAAAAAGAACCATAAAGATTGTAAAACGATTTTTCATAGCAAAGGATTTGGTTAATAATTAAAAACTGAACGCACTTGTTTACAATCTTTAATTTCGACTTTCAAACCCCCGATCTTTTTAACCGAACCTTATCGTTTTTTTCGGTTTGCAAGCAAACTAAACACTGTTACTTGCAAAAATAAGCATAAAAAGGCGTAAATAAATGCTACAAACCACAATTTCAGCTATTTATATTGATTCTAAATAGCGACCAAACCAGGACATTTATACTTTGATAAAGATTTTGTTCCTGTACAATATGTACCCAATGAGCCAAAAGAAAACAACATGGGTTATGGCATATAGAAGTGAGCCGTTCATACTGCCTGCCAGTGGAACAAAAATTTGCTGGTATAACCACCCGCTTCCGGTAATGATTTTTCCATGCGCATCTTCAAACCTGACGATGTGCCATAAAGTTTTGGCCCAGATGCCTGATAACGCGAAAATAAAAAGGGGATTTAATCCGAAAACAACAAAAAAGGAAGTCCATTTTTTGTAGCCCTTTAAATCAATAAAGTATATCAGAACAGCAAAAAGTATAGCTGCAAGGCCTGCGGTGTATAACACATAAGAACTGGTCCAGAGAGGCTTATTCAAGGGAAGAATAAAACTCCACAGATAACCAGCCAGCGTAAAAATGACACCATAGGCAAGAAGTTTTACCGGTACTTTGTTTTTTTCCGATTCTTTGATGATATGCCCTGCCAGGTATCCCAACAGAATGGTAACTACAGCGGGAAGAGAACTCAATAAACCTTCAGGATCAAAAGGTACGACCTGCCCATCGTGCCTAAAGCCTTTGTAGAGGTGATTTTCGCCCAGAATTGCACTATCAAAAGGTATGGTGACATTTCCGGTAAGACTATAGGGATCTTCTCCTCCAAAAAAGTACAGAACAGCCCAGTAGCCCAGCAAAACAATGCACCCCGATACAATAACCCACTTTCTGGAAACAGTTAATACAATTAATGAAGCCAGGAGGTAGGCCACGGCAATTCGCTGAAGGACTCCCATGATACGCAGCTGGGAATAATCAGTAATCCATTGCGGGTAGGAGTTGATAAACAAACCGATAGCAAAAATCAAAACAAACCTTCTCGTTACCCGCAGCAATGAGTCTTTGGTGAGCCTGTTTTCGTATTTGGAAAAAGAAAAAAACATGGACACACCCACCACGAAAAGAAAAAACGGAAAAACAAGGTCAGTGGGAGTGCAACCGTGCCATGCAGCATGTTTGAGCGGAGGGTAAATAAATTGCCAGCTTCCGGGTGTATTGACCAGGATCATGAAAGCAATGGTCATTCCTCGTAATACATCCAGGGCCAGGTATCTTTGAGTCTTTTGCATGCTCATCTCCCTTCATTAACAATTAATCATTCACTTTTCTCTACTCTCTCGTCTCTTGTCTCTACTATCTATTCTCTACTGTATACCCCACCATCTTTCCTTTTTCCATGATCAGCTCATCGTCGAACCAGACATTGGGCTCGGTAACCAGACCGTCGAGGTGACTGTTGACTGAGATTTTTCCTCCCATGGTAAGGTTGTTCCCAAAGGCGATGTGAATGGTTCCAAATACCTTTTCATCCTCCAGGATCATCCCAGTTAGCTTTGCCTTGTAGTTGGTGCCAATACCAAACTCTGCTACTGCCCGGGCATCACGACCTGATTTTTCAAAGAGATCAATGAGCTTTTGAGATTCAATGCCTCCTTTGATTTGTTCAGCATAACCATTAACCACCTCCACTTCAATGGGCTCAGCAATAACGCCGATACCAGCCATTGAACCGTCAATTACAACTTTACCGTTTGAGCCATCTTCCCAGGGAGCCAGGTATACTTCTCCGGAGGGGAGATTGCCACTTTCACCTTTATTTTTAAGCACACCTGTGCTGGGTATAATCTTCCTGTCCTTAACGGGCATGGAGATATCGGTGCCTTTGGCTGTAGTAACCCTGATAGTGGACACTCCTTCCAGCTTTTTTGCCAGATGGTTGGTAAGGCCTATGATTTTATCATAATCGGCACTAAGACACCGAGCCATGGCATCAACAGTAATGCCGGGCATGGTGCCTACTCTTACCCCCTCTTTTACGGCATTCCGGCGTGCATCGGTATGGGTAAGCGACTTGGCTGTAGGACAAACCACAACGTCAACCTGCTTCATCATTTCTGAAACATATGCTGGTGGCTCCTGACCGTTTACTTCGCGCGATTGTATTTCAACCAATACCGACTCTTTGCACAATTCCTTTCCGGCTTCGTGCAATGCAAGACCAATTTCACGTTTTATTTCGTCTGTAACAATCAAAAGGGTTTCTTCTTTCTGCAGTCCCATGCAATCGCGCAATGCGATTAAAGATGCTTCTTCCAGTTGTTTGCGGGTATCGTTCATAACTAATAAATGTGTTTTGATATTTTTAAAATACGATGTATATGAATCTAAATAGAATGCTCATTGAAATTTTGCACGAGTTTCCTCACTCATTATTGTGACTTTGTCTTCCAGTTCTTTTTTGAATCTCATTATTTTTTCTCTCAGGATTTCATCATTGACTGCGAGTATCTGGGCAGCCAGAATACCTGCATTTCTTGCACCATCCAATGCAACGGTAGCAACGGGAACCCCAGCGGGCATTTGCAAAATCGAAAGCACAGAATCCCAGCCATCAATACTATTGGATGATTTAACGGGAACACCAATAACCGGAAGCGGGGTCAGAGATGCTATCATTCCTGGCAAATGGGCTGCGCCCCCGGCTCCGGCAATAATGACTCCTATGCCCTTTTCATGAGCACTGGCCGCAAAATCAAACATTTTTTGGGGAGTGCGGTGGGCTGAAACAATATCTACCTCTGTTTCAACTCCCAGTTCGCGAAGCACCTTTACCGCCTCTTCCATTACCCTCAAATCTGAGGAACTTCCCATTACTATGGCTACTTTTTTCATGGCTGTGTTATTGGGTTATTAAGTTATTGGGTTATTAAGTTATTGGGTTATTGGGTTAATAGATTATTAGGATAATAGGTTAATGGGTTAATAGGTTATTAGGTTATTAGGTTAATGGGTTATCGAAGCTAAGATTCCGCGACTGAAAGGATGCGGGATAGGGTTATTGGGGATTTTAGAATTAAGATTGAGTCTGCTCAGAAAAGTCGTTCTTCCCTAATAAACCGACATGAAAGCATATTATATAACCCTGTTATTTCTTTCAAATTTATCGGTGATGTTGTATTTTGACCTTTCCATTCTAAAATCTACATTCTAAAATCTGCATTCTGAAATCTGCATTATTACAATTCTACTCTCTGGTCTCTGGTCTTTGGTCTCTATTAAACGCTTTTCACCTTCAGTATCTCTTTCACTTTCAACGCCTTTTCTCTTGCCTCTTCAAGTGTTTCTGCAGTGAGGGTTACATGTCCCATTTTTCTGAAAGGGCGGGTTTCTGTTTTACCGTAAAGATGCATGTAAGCACCTTCTGTTGCCAGCATTTTTTCCGCTCCTTCATAAAAAACAGGTCCTGTAAAACCTTCTTCACCGGTTAAATTTACCATTACAGCAGGCCTGATGAGTTGGGTACTTCCCAGGGGAAATCCCAGGATGGCACGCAGATGCTGCTCAAACTGAGAGGTAATGCAAGCCTCAATGGTCAGGTGGCCACTGTTGTGAACCCTTGGAGCACATTCGTTGATCCAGATTTCACCGTTTTGGTTTACAAACATTTCTACAGCAAGTACCCCCACAATGCCAAGTTTATCAACCAGTGATAAAGCAAGTTGTGAGGCTTCTTCCAGTTTTGTTTCCGATAGTTTGGCAGGGCAAAACACATACTCTACCTGGTTGGCAACGGGATGGAAGGACATTTCAACAGGAGGAAAAGCGGCCACTCTACCTGCCTGATTTCGCGCTGCCACAAGAGCAATCTCATGTTGTATGGCGGCAAGTTCCTCTATCAAACCCGGTATATCAGGAATTTTCTCCAGATCAGCCATATTCCTGATTACCATTACTCCCCTGCCATCATACCCCCCGGTAGCAGCTTTCCAGACAAAAGGCAAATGAAAAGAGTGTTTCTCCATCTTCTTTTTCATTTCAGCCTTGTTTTTAAAACCAAACCAGGGCGCTGTAGGAAGCTGGTTGTCAGCATAAAACTGCTTCTGCAGAACCTTATTTTGGATCAACTCAACGATTTCAGGCTGGGGAAATACATGCTTACCCCGGCTTTGTAATTCTTTCAGGGCTTGTGTGTTAACGCTCTCTATTTCAATGGTAAGCACGTCGCAATCAGCCCCAAAGGCCATCACTGTATCGTAATCATTGAAGTTGCCCTGTACAAATTCTTTGCATCCCGTGGCACAGGGAGCATCAGCAGAGGGGTCGAGCACTTTTGTATACAAATCATAACGGCGGGTAATATCCAGTAGCATTTTGCCCAATTGTCCACCTCCAAGTATACCCAGTTTTTTATCTTTTGAAGAAAAGTAGTTTTCCATAAAATTCAAAGCATTACCAATGCGGGCAAAGATATTAATTTTTTTTGAGCGTAGTTCACTCACCTGCTACTCTTCCGGGACCAGTCAGCATTGGAGAGGCTTGATTTGTAGTTTAGTTCAAAAAGTTGTAATCCTACTAAAAAAAATATTGTAACTTGCATTGCATACAGGCAGCGAGCAAATACCCAACCCGGTAATGCAGTAAAAAGCCTGAGGGCACCAGCAAACACAATACATTTACAACAGGTCAAGTGTATGAGAAAAACCTTTACGCTGATACTTATCATCACGGTCATATCCATGACTTCGAAGGCTGCCAATGACAATTACCCATTTGGAGGAAGAGCAGCCGGCATGGGAAATGCTTCAGTAACCCTTTATGATTTCTGGGCCATAAGTCATAACCAGGCTGGATTGGCCAGGTTGGAAAACATGGCTGCCGGAGTGTTTTTTGAAAACAGGTTTCTGGTGGAAGAACTCAGCTTTGGCGCCGGAGCTTTTGTACTTCCCACTTCTTCAGGAGTTTTTGGCGTAAGTTTTACCTATTTCGGTTTTGAACTCTATAACGAAACCAAAGTGGGAGTTGCTTACGGGAGAGAATTTGGCGAAAGATTTTCCACGGGTATTCAGCTCAATTATCATAATACGGGCATTGGAGAAGATTATGGAAATAAGGGAAACCTGACATTTGAACTGGGTATTATCTTCCATATTTCGCCGGAGCTCAGTATCGGGGCACATATCTTCAATCCCACCCGTGCCAAAATCGGAGATTTTGCCGATGAAAGAATCCCTACCATTTTCAAAACCGGGCTGGCCTATGAGTTTTCTGAACGGGTAATGGTAATTGCGGAAGCCGAAAAAAGTGTAAACCTCGATCCGGTTTTTAAAGTGGGAATAGAATACCGCATCAGCGATCCTGTATACCTGAGAGGTGGAATAGGAACCAACCCCATGACCAATGCCTTTGGTTTCGGCCTGGAGGTGGGTAACCTGAATATTGATCTTGCCACCTCTTATCATCATATATTAGGGTATTCGCCGCAAATTAGTTTTGTTTACCATTTTAAATAGGAATTGGTGATGCGGAAGAATCAATTTACTTTTTCAGGAAAAATTAAGATTCTGCTCCTTGCAGTATTAATGTACCCTGCCGTTTCTCTTCATGCACAAACCACCCAGGAGGAACCGCCTCCGGCACCCCCGGAGCAAACCATTGACGAAGAAGAATTTCATCAGAGAATCGAGTCGCTCATAGAAGAAAGCGACGAAGAAATTGATGCTTCTGAGCTCATCGAAGAGCTTGAGATGCTGCGCCAGCGCCCCTTAAACCTCAACGCAGCCTCTGCAGAGGACTTAAGAAGAATTTTCTTTCTCACCGACATCCAGATCAACAACCTTATTTTGCACCGGCAGCGCTTTGGTAACCTCATCAGTATGATGGAACTGCAAACCATTGATGGTTTCACCTCTGAAGTGATTGAGCAAATTTCCCCCTATGTTATGGTTGATGAGGCAGTAGCAAGAAGGGTATTCAGAATGAGAGATATCTTTGAAAGGGGTAACAGCCAGTATTTTCTGCGTTATCACAGATTGTTTGAAGAACAAAGAGGGTTTTCTCCTATAGAGCCGGAAGAACTGGAAGCCAATCCCAATGCCCGTTACCTTGGCAGTCCTTACAGGCTTTATTCAAGATACAGGTTTACCTATTACAACAATATCAGCATAGGAGTTACTGCTGAAAAGGATCCCGGTGAAGAATTTTTCCGCGGTAGTCAGCCTTATGGCTTTGACTTTTACTCCGCACATTTTTATATGCGGGATGTAGGAAGCATAAAATCCCTGGCTTTAGGCGATTACCAGGTGCAGTTCGGACAGGGGCTTACACTCTGGTCAGGGCTTGCATTTGGAAAAAGCAGTGAGGCAGTGAATGTTAAGAAAAACGGGCTGGGTCTCAGACCTTATACTTCTGTAGATGAAAACAACTTCATGCGGGGTGCAGGCACCACTCTTCGATTGGGAGAATTGGAATTTACCGCCTTTTATTCCAGCAAATACCGGGATGCCAACGTACTTGAAGTTGACACCATAAGCCAGGAAGCCCTTGTTATCACAAGTTTGCAACAAACAGGCCTTCACCGCACCCCCAGGGAACTTGAAAACAAAAACTCGGTACAGGAAACATTTATGGGCTCCAATCTTACCTGGAGAAGGTCTAACTTTCATGTGGGAGTTACCGGATATTATATGGAGCTGGGAGCGGAATTCCGGCGCAACCTCTCTTTTTATAATCAGTTTGATCTTAACCAGCGAACCAATTGGGCAACAGGATTAGACTATAACTACATCTATCGGAATTTCAATATTTTCGGTGAGATTGCTACCAGTGAAAGTGGTGGATATGCTATTCTGAACGGCGTTATGATGAGTCTTGACCCCCGGCTGAGCATGAGTATCGTTCACCGCAAATTTTCTCCTGACTATCAATCGCTGCTGAGTGTGGCTTTTTCAGAAAACACAAGGGTAAACAATGAAAATGGACTGTATATAGGTATCAATTCCAGACTTTCAAGGCAATGGTCGATAAATGCGTACGCCGACCATTTTTCTTTCCCCTGGATGAAATTCAGGACATATACCCCCTCAATGGGATATGATTATCTGGCGCAGGTGAATTACAGGCCTGAAAGAAGGATTGAAATGTATGCACGTTACCGCATAAAAAACAAACCCCTTAATTCCCCTGAAATCGGCACCATCAGGTTTCTGGATGATGTAGTAAGACAAAACATTCGACTGCACATCAGTTATCCTGTTTCTCCATCTTTCACCCTCAAAAACAGAGCAGAATGGGTGGATTTCCGACATGGCAGCAACAAGCAGCAGGGCTTTCTCATATACCAGGATGTTTCTTACCGCAATTTTGCCAGCCCCTGGGCCATTACAGCACGCTATGCCATTTTTGATACCGATGGCTTTGATGCCCGTATTTATGCCTACGAGAATGATGTCTTGTATGCTTTTTCTTTCCCCTTTTATTCTGACAAAGGACACAGAGCCTATATTGTAGCACGGTACAGGGTCAACAGGAATATCGATCTGCAGGCAAGAATTGCCCAAACCATTTATACCAACCGCCATGAAATTGGCAGTGGTCTGGACTTGATTGAAAGCAACTCACGCACAGAAATTAAAGCTCAGATGCGGGTTAGATTCTAACAATATTTAACAGAATTCTCTTCTCTTTTGTAGATATTTTACAACAACTAACCTGCGAAGCATCCAAATTTATTTAAGGTTTGTTAAGATTCTATATCTTTGCCCTGCAAAAAAAGCCAGGTTGGATCTGAATTACAGTTTTATTGGACTACTCAATTAATACAACAAATAATTCAATACCTTAACTATTCACCAATCAAATTATCAAAACCTATGAAAGAAAAACATCCCAGGGCTTTATACACCCTGTTTTTTACTGAAATGTGGGAACGATTCAGTTATTATGGAATGCGGGCACTACTTATATTGTATATGACCCGGCAGATTCTTTATGGCGACAGCCAGGCTTATGGTATTTATGCTGCCTATGGTGCCCTTGTATACGCTACTCCTTTTATTGGCGGTGTAATAGCCGATCAGATACTGGGATACCGAAAAGCGATTATACTGGGAGCTGTATTGATGGCAATTGGTCACTTCCTGATGGCCATAGAATCTGAAGTTTTTTTCTTTGGAGCTCTCGCTTTTTTGATCATTGGCAATGGATTTTTCAAACCCAATATTTCTTCTATGGTGGGTAGTTTGTATAAGCCGGGTGATCCACGACGTGATGGTGGGTTTACTATCTTTTACATGGGGATCAACCTGGGAGCATTTCTGGCGCCGCTGGCATGCGGTCTGCTGGGAGAACTTCTGGGATGGCACTACGGTTTTGGACTTGCAGGTATCGGAATGGTAATGGGCCTTATTGTATTTGTGCGCGGCCAAAACAAATTTGAACCTACCAACGGTATGCCCCCCAACCCTGAAAAACTCACCCAAATGTTGCTGCCTGGAATCAACCGGGAACGATTAATTTATATCGGCGCCTTTCTTATTACTCCGCTCATCGGACTCCTGGTTTGGAAATATGAACTGATGGCCTACGTTCTGACCCCATTTGCCATTATTGTATTTGCAGGGATTCTTATCATGTCGTTCTCTTTTGAAAAAATTGAAAGACAGCGGGTATGGGTTATTCTAATCCTCGCATTTTTCTCTATTACTTTCTGGGCATTTTTCGAACAGGCAGGAAGTTCCATTACGTTGTTTACTGCCAATAATGTTAACCGGTTCATTTTGGGCTTTGAAGTTCCCACTTCCGTGTTCCAGTCAGTTAACCCCATGTTTATCATTATTTTTGCGCCCATTTTTGCTTCACTGTGGATTGCTTTGGGCAAAAGAGACAAAGAACCCAATACTACCATCAAATTTGCACTGGGTATAATCCAGTTAGGTCTGGGATTTGGAGTATTTGTTCTGGGAGCTCAGCTGGCTGGCCCCGATGGAATGGTTGCCCTGGTATTCCTTCTGTTTGGTTACCTGCTGCACACTACAGGAGAGCTCTGCATATCACCCGTAGGGCTGTCAATGGTAACAAAGCTTGCGCCTGCAAGGATTGTTTCCATGGTTATGGGAGCCTGGTTTTTGTCATTCGCTATGGCACAACACGTGGGGGGAATGATTGCAAGGCTTACCTCAACAGCCCATTACATGGAAACAGGTATTACCTATGAACCCAGTTCTTCTTTTACCGGAAAGGACCAGTTTTCTGTAAGAACCTATTACGTAAATGGAAACGATACACTTCGCTCTGAACCCATGAAAATGCTGGTGGATGTAGTAGCTGAAAGACCGGATGAAGTTGCTCCCAAGCCTGAGGTATTTTACCTGCACCGAAGCGTCAAGCCCGGTGAGCAATTCAATGCAGACCTCAGAATTCCATACCTTGACCCAACGGGCAGACTCACTGAAATCGAATTTACCCGTCAACCTTCGCATGGACAGATGCAGTTCTCCAATGATACTATTGTGTATTCGGCCCATGCTATTTCTCCGGAGAACACTACAAACACTGAAATGCAGGAATCAATGTTACCCCGCAAGGATACCATTACTTTTATCATGAAAGAAATCAACAGACCTGAAAGATTTGACAAAGTGGCGCTGGTGATTACTATCTCTGATGATGAGGCTTTTCATCCTGTTGTAATTAACCCGGAACAAAACTACACTGTCATAAGATCTACGGCACTGAGAACCTCTTTCAATACTTTCAACGTATTGCACAATTTCTATATGCCCAATGGAAAAACACTGGGAGTTGAAATCGTGGAAGAACCTCAAAATGGTTTTGTTAAAACCGGAAGTATGCTCAACCCATTTGTAGGACCTACCAAAACCATACACATTTATTCCAATGTCTTCTACTACCTTTTCCTCATATCTATTGGGGTTGGTATCTTTGTATTCCTGATGGCTCCATTGCTGAAAAAATGGATGCACGGGGTGCATTAAGAAACGATTATATTGCAAAAAAAAAGCTGGTCCCGCACGGAACCAGCTTTTTTTATCTAATCTGTATTTTATCATACTATTGTCTGAGAATTGCTAAGCTACCATCCCGGCCAGAAACTTAACCCCCACACACCTTTAAGCCTACGATCAAGCGTAAAAGGGATAGCATAATATGGTTCAAGTATGATGGCACCAAAAAGGTTGATTCTCAATGACGGCCCTGTACTGAAAACAGGATAACGCTGATTTTGTGTATCGTTGGTGAAGTTCCAGTCCAAACTCTGACCTTCTCTCCATGCAATACCTGCATCCAGGAACCAGGCCAGCTCGGTAAAGAAAAATCCACTGGAAATCAAGGCAAGTCTTTCGGGTCCGGTAAAGGGTATTTTTACCTCCAACCCACCCAGCAACATTCGTGTACCCTGAATATTTCTCAGGAAATTCTGGAAATCTTCCTGACTTTCTACACCAGGAATATTGTTTCTGATCTGATTCAGGGAGCTGTAGTCATATCCTCTCATATAGGTGGGAAAACCCAGATAAAGAGGATAGAAAAGGTTGTTGTCAGAATCCTTGCCATAGCGACCAAAGTGTGAAGCCCTGAAAGCTACACTGAAAGGCTGGCGAAACCAGTACTTGCGATAATCTGCTACAGCATTATACATATCAATCTCACCAAACATTTTTTCTACACTGAAACGATATCTGTGCCCTGTCATGGGCGAAGCCATTCCGAAATACGAATTATCGCCAACATATCCGATACTTAGTCTTTGCAGGTTAAAACCATCGCGGGTATCCCCTTTGCTCCTGTCCTGTCCACGGTAAAAGCCAAAATCATCATAATAGGTATGGAAAATATCTCGCCTGAAATAATACCAGGCCTGGCTGGCACTGATTTCAATTCGACGGGTAGTGGAAATAGGATACAGGGCAAATGCACCAAACTGGGTTTCAAAAGTTCGTTCTATAACAAACTGGTAGTCAAATAAAGGAATACTGTCGGGTCCAACATATTCCCGGTTAATATTCAAATAAGCAAACGGATAGGGAATATGGGAAACACTGCCTCCCCAATTGATTCTGCGTTTCTGATTAAGGTACCCTATCTGCCCACCAAAGTCATAGATTTCTCCATTTACAGATAGTACCGAGAACAGTTGATTATCTCCCACAATATCGCTAAACATCATAGCTACTCCCCCTTGCATGCCTGTACCAAACCGACTGGTAGACATCCCTACCCCACTGCTTCCAATAAAAGACAAACCAAACTGTGGGCGGTATTCTTTAACCTGGAAGGAGTCTACTGGAAATACGGGGGTTCTTGTCTCCGAGCTCAAAAAATCATCTACCACAGGCACCGTATTCCTGTTCATGGGGGGTAATGTTGCAGCCCGCATATCAATTTCTTTCGGGTCAACCTCCACCATCATAAAGTCTGAAGGATTGGCTTTGTAAACGGTATACTTACCTTCGTTGTAGTAGCTGTAGGAGAGCTCTCCTGTATTCCGGGCTACAGTTATAGCAGGAGATAACTGAGTAATGCCACTGATACCCGTGTAATAATCCGTAAGCTGAAATACTTTCCCATTTTCCAGATTATATTGGTACAGGTTTCTGAAACCATCTCTGTTGCTTAAAAAGTAAATTACCTCCTGGTTTTGATCGAAAACCGGATTGACATTCGTTGCTGATGGGAAAACATCAAGTACGGTAACATCTCTTCCTGGGCTTTCCATGTCCATGATACCCAAATAAAAACTATAATTCAGCGTATCAGGGTTATAAGTTACAGGTAACTTATCGGTAGCGAATGTCAGATATTTTCCATCAGGAGACCATGAAGGATGAAGGTAAGAGTATCGGTCGTTGGTTAACCTGTCTACCTTTTTAGTCTCAAGATCTAATCGGTAGAGGTTTCCAATGCCATCAACCAAACCCGAGAAAACAATATATCTTCCATCGGGAGACCACGCAGGGTTATTGAAGGAAGGTACCCCCTCCACGGGAATATGCTGTGTACGTCGCGGACGATTTGCATCCACAATTACCAGCTGATTTCGGCCACGCTTAACGGCAACATGCACAAATTTATCTCCATCAGGAGACCAGCTTCCCACCGATTCAAAAAAGTTAAAAGCGTCGATATCACTGCTACGCGTGGAGCTGGATAATTTGCGGATTATCCGACCTGTTTTTGCATTGGCAAGAAACAAATCAAGAGAAAACAAATCTCTTTCGGAAAAGAAAGCTATAAATTCACCATTGGGGCTGAGAGAAGGAGAAATATTTAAATCTCCACCATTTTTTTCATCAATTAACAACTCTCCCCTTGCTATGTGTTTTAAAGAATCATCAAGCCATTGCTGATAATGAGCAATGGTAGCACTTTTCCACAAATCCGATACTGTGCTGGCGTTCAGACCTATAATCCGTTCAATTGCCCTTTCATACCCAAACTTTGCTGTTTCCCTGAATAAAGGGGCAATGATATCATCACCCCAGGTACGGCCTGCAAAGGCTACAAAAGCATGACCATACCGATAAGGATTATAAGAGTAACTGCGGGTCATATCCTGCAATGAAGGGAAATCTTCCTTTTTTACCGCATCCCGCATTATCATAGCTGTATGCGAATCAACACTACCAATAGAGAAATACTCTGCCATCCCCTCCACCAACCACAAAGGAAGATTTCTAAGAGAATTTAGTGACAGGGAATCATCAATGAATAATGCTCTGAAATGAAAAACGTGTACAAGTTCGTGGCCTATTACGTGATCGGTTTGAGCATTTGATTCAAGCACAGGAATAACCACCCTGTTTTTCAAGGCTTCTGTAACTCCCTGCGTTCCTATTCCTATCATTCCGCTTACGGCTGTAGTTTGCTGAAAATCAGGATGATTTGCGTAAATAAGTATGGGACTGGGTTTTTCAAAGGTATCTTTGAAAAGCTTCTGGTGCCGGACATACCAATGCTCAAATCTGTTGGCAAGGGCATTGATCACCGAGTCGTTATCAAAATAATGATAAATGGTAAAGTTGGGTGACTCATAAACCTGAAATTCAAAGGTTTGATAACCAGGCTTATTTCTTCCAAAATACTGAGCATAAGATGAAGGTATACTCATTAGCAGCAGAAACACAACTGTAAGCAGAGACAGGATGTTTTTGGCTGGTTTTTTATTAAACAAACTCATATAAATATTCATAACATCGGAAATTTATTAACTTGAAAATGCAAACGATGCACTCTTTATAATCATTACAAAAACTATACCTTCATGTTTACTTATACCATGCTAATTACCAATATTTAACACAGAAAGGGAAATCTTTATGCAAAGTCTTAACTTTTGTAAGTCAACATACCTTTTTTTAAACCATAAAAGTAACATTTATTCTACTTCCGTTTAGCGATAGAGGAAGTTTATTAAAATCATGAAAAAGTGAACCCAATACAACAATATAGATTTATAGGTTTCATCAGTTAAGGATAGAACTATTCACTTTTTTTTTGCATTTTTGCATAAAATTTATGACAAATGATAGAAAAGGCTGAAAAATATTTTGATAAGTTCCGGAAAAATATAATTGGTATTGAACAAACTTTTGTTTCTCCTTATGGTATTCAGAAGCTCGTTTATGCTGATTGGATTGCCAGTGGCAGACTCTACGATCCTATTGAAAAAACTATAGTGGAAAAATTTGGACCATTTGTAGGTAATACCCATACAGAAGCCAGCGAAACCGGTATACTCATGACCAATGCCTATCATTATGCACATAAAAAAATCAAAGAACATGTTAATGCCGGTCCCAAAGATGCGATAATCACAGCCGGAAGTGGATTCACTACTGTAATCAATAAGTTTCAACGAATCCTTGGACTAAGGGTTTGCGGAAAACTTTCTGCAGGAAAATGCATGCAGGAGAACGAAAAACCGGTGGTTTTTATTTCACACATGGAGCATCACTCCAACCAAACATCATGGTTTGAAACCACTGCAGATGTTGTGGTCATCAAACCCGGGAAAGATATGCTTATTGACCTGGATGAATTGAGGGCAGAACTGGAAAAGCATAAAGATCGAAAACTCAAAATAGGATCCTTTACTGCCTGCTCCAATGTAACAGGTATAAGAACTCCTGTGCATGAGCTGGCACGTATAATGCACGAGCATGAAGGCGTTTGTTTTATCGATTATGCAGCATCCGCTCCTTATGATGAAATCAACATGCATCCTGCAGATCCTATGGAAAAACTGGATGCAGTATTGTTTTCTCCTCACAAGTTTCTGGGCGGCCCCGGAACCCCCGGAGTTTTGATTTTCGACTCTTCCACTTACAATTCGGTAGTTCCTGACAACCCGGGTGGAGGCACAGTAGACTGGACCAACCCATGGGGTGAGTACAAGTATATCGACGACATTGAACTCAGAGAAGACGGCGGAACACCCGGTTTTCTTCAGACCATAAAGGCAGCTCTGGCTATCAACCTTAAGGATCAGATGGGAGTTGAAAATATTCACAAAAGAGAAAACGAACTGCTTGAAATCGTATTGAGAGAATTCAAAACCATTCCCGGATTATGGATTCTTGCTGATAATACCCATGAAAGACTGGGAGTTATTTCTTTCTATTTCGAGAACATGCATTACAACCTGGTGGTTAAACTACTTAATGATCGGTATGGAATACAAGTAAGAGGGGGTTGTGCCTGTGCAGGAACCTATGGTCACTATCTGCTGAATGTGGATTATGAACACTCCAGAAGCATCACATCAAAAATCAGCACCGGTGATTTATCAGAAAAACCCGGTTGGATCAGGCTTTCTTTGCACCCTACCATGACTGACCAGGAGCTCTACTGGATTATTGAAGCGCTAAAGGATATACAGAAGAAATATCAAACCTGGGCCAAAGATTACATCTACAACCCCCGAACCAACGAGTTTAAACATTATAAGGCCCCTAAGGACTACTCCGACTTTGTAAAAGATTGGTTTAAACTTCAGGCTCCCAGCTTGTAACATCCTAACAACAGGGGATAAAAGCATTTCAGGGAAAGGGAGTTGCAACTTGTGTCCCTGGTTTCCCAGGCTATATCAGACTCAGGAGCTAAATACTCTTTGCAGTTTAGTTAATTGGGTTCTCCACCACATCTGGGTAAAATCCATGTCTGACTCCTCGGCATAGTCGCTTACAATCAGGGCTGATTCGCCCGATACTGGCTGATGACTGATTTGCAGCTCCAAAACAAATCCTTCATGAAAGTCATCAGTCCACTCAAACCTGACATACTCCGGTTCTTTTGATTCCAGCAGACGGGCTGATTGCTGGCTGCCTTCCCATTCAAACAGGTAGTTATCACCCTGAACAGTTACCTTTTCTGCAAACCAACGTGCAAGTCCCTCTGATGTGCTTATGAGAGTGAAGAGTAGCTTTGGAGATACCTTCATGGGAAACTCGAGTGTAAATTTTTGTAATGGAGTCATAAGCAAATACTATTAAGAACCACTGATGGGATGCAATATACAAAAAAAACCAAGATATGCAGGGCTTTAAACAAAGATTTTCCGATTATTTATCAACAAACTGTTTATAAAACAGATCATTGCATACAATCGATTGATTTTGTATGTTTTTTTATATATCATCATTAAAAACCTACAAAAATTAATGTAATACAAAATAATCTTAACCATCCTGTTACTTGCAAATATTTTGTAGGTTTGCGCAAATTTTCGAAGTAATATGCAAAAAAATGTAATCCTTGTTTACTTTCTTACATTGCTGGCAATTACCTTTTGGGGTATTTCCTATGTTTGGATGAAAGTGGTTTATGAATACTATGAACCTATTACAACCATGTTTTTGCGCCTGAGTTTGTCCTCGGTTTTTCTGTTTATTATATTGGGCATTTTCGGTAAAAAAGAAAAAGTAAAAAAGGAGGATTACAAGTCTTTTGTGATTTTGTCATTCTTCTCGCCTTTTTGTTATTTTATTGGGGAGAGCTTCGGTTTGAAATATGTAACGCCCACCATCGCCGCAGTAATTATTGCTACCATTCCTGTTTTTACGCCAATGCTGGGTTATTTTGTTTTTAGGGAAAGAATTACCCGGCTAAACCTGATAGGTTTTTTCATATCTTTCTCGGGAGTTATTATCATGGTTCTGGATTTTGAATTTCGTTTCAGCGCTTCGCCACTTGGTGTAGGCCTGCTGTTTTTTGCTGTCATTTCAGCTCTTGTCAATATTGTGTACCTGAAAAAACTGGCCATCAAGTACTCCTCCACCACCATAATCAAAGTACAGAACCTTTTGGGTGCATTGTTTTTTCTTCCTTTTTTTCTGATTTTTGATTTTTCGACATTCATTACTGTTCAGCCTACCGCTGAACTTGCATGGGCGCTTTTGAAGCTGGCAGTATTTGCATCTACGCTTGCCTTCGTGTTTTTTACCATCGCAGTAAGAGTTATCGGGGTTGCCCGCACTTCAGTGTTTGCCAATCTTATTCCTGTCTTTACAGCCATTTTCTCCTTTTTTCTATTACAAGAGAGCATTGATTTGAGTAAAATACTGGGAATCATCATTGTTATATCCGGCATCTTTTTAAGCCAGTCTGCAAGCTTCAGGCGCTCAAAAAAAGTTTAAAAACTTTTTTCAAATATCCCTTGTATATTGAAATTCTTTACTATTTTTGCACCACTCAAAACGACAGCACCAAGGCTGCCAAACCTGAGAAAAGCTCTTTAAAATAAACAAATTGGCGGGGTAGCTCAGGTGGTTAGAGCGTCGGATTCATAACCCGAAGGTCACGAGTTCAACTCTCGTCCCCGCTACAAAACAAAAAACCCTTGTATATCATTTGATTACAAGGGTTTTTTGTTAGGGTAATCCTGAAACTTTCTATGCAACGGTTGTGCATGCCATATAAAACGGTGATTAAATCTTTTCTCCAAACAAATCAAAATCCGATGCTGAAGTGATTCTTACTGAGTAGAATTCAGCCGTAACTATATCATCCTGCTTTGTTACATACACTTCATTATCAACCTCCGGAGAATCATATTCTGTTCTGCCCACAAAATAATCGTCCTCTTCCCTGTCGATTAGCACACGAAACGTCTTCCCAATCTTCTCCTGGTTTAACTGAAATGAAATCTCCTGCTGTGCTTCCATAATCTTGTCGGCTCTTTTCTGCTTCTCTTTGTCGCTAATGGTATCTTCCAGTTCAAAAGCTTTTGTTCCCTCCTCGGGCGAATACGTGAATACTCCCAATCTTTCAAACCGGGTTTCTTTTACAAAAGCCAGCAACTCCTCAAACTGCGCCATGGTTTCGCCGGGATAGCCCACCAGCAAGGTAGTTCGCAATGCCACATCGGGCACTTTGCTGCGAAACGCTTCCAGAAGTGCCAAAGTAGAGGCCTTATCAGTATTGCGTCGCATGGATTTCAATACAGGATCGCTGATATGCTGCAAAGGGATATCAAGGTACCGGCATATTTTTGGCTCTTTTGCCATCAGGTCAATTACTTCAGTGGGGAAATTTTTGGGATAGGCATAATGAAGCCGGATCCATTCAATTCCGGAGACTTTTACCAGTTCCCGGAGCAAATCTGCCAGCATGCTTCTTTTCTCTAAATCAAATCCGTAGTAGCTCAAATCCTGTGCAATAAGCAGAATTTCCTTCACACCCTTTCGGGCAAGTTCTGCAGCTTCCTCCACGAGGCTTTCAACAGAACGGGAGATAAACTTTCCCCGTATCAGGGGAATGGCACAGAAAGAACATGTCCGGTCGCAGCCCTCGGCAATTTTGAGGTAAGCAAAATGGGAAGGGGTTGTGATCAGCCTTTCCTGGCTGCCCTCATTGTATTTGTGTTTCAGGTATGTGAAAAGTTCTGACGGATTGTCCACACCAAACCAGGCATCGGCCTCCGGAATCTCTTTCTGTAAAGCATCTTTGTATCGTTGCGATAAACAACCAGTAACAATAACCTCCTGCACAAGACCTTGTTTTTTGGCTTCTGTGTATTGCAAAATAGTATCTATTGATTCTTCTTTAGCATCACCGATAAAGCCACAGGTGTTGATAACGACTATATCCGAAGGTCCGTCAGCATCATGGGTAATACGAAAGGGTCCGTGCTGAAGCTGGCCCATTATTTTTTCTGAATCCACAAGGTTTTTCGAACAACCCAGCGTGATAATATTGATATGTTTTTTGGAAGTCATAAAGAGTATTGAAGATTATGGAAAAGTCTCAGACCAAAGTAAAATAAGGCCATTAAAGCTATGCTTTAAAAAATGTCTGGGGCAAAACTGCAGAGCCGGACATTCAAAGTATTAAACAGGGGATGAACAACCGAGTAAGAGGGGCAGTTCAATCACAACCGCATTTAATGTATTTCCGGTGCTAATGCTATCGGTCAAAAAGGGTATCAACAAAGGCATCACGATCAAAAATCTGTAAATCATCAACCCCTTCCCCAACACCTATATATTTAACCGGAATTTTAAACTGGTCACTTACACCAATTACCACACCTCCTTTGGCCGTTCCATCAAGCTTTGTAATAGCAAGAGCATTGACTTCGGTGGCTGCAGTAAACTGTTTTGCCTGTTCGAAAGCATTCTGTCCGGTAGAACCATCCAGCACAAGCAAAATTTCATGAGGGGCAGCTTCAACTTGTTTTTGCATTACCCGTTTGATTTTGCTTAGTTCATTCATTAGTCCCACCTTGTTGTGCAATCGTCCGGCAGTATCAATAATGGCAACATCGATTTTATGCTTGCGGGCGTAGGCAACTGTTTCGAAGGCCACCGAAGCCGGATCAGCGCCCATTCCCTGCGATACAACAGGCACATCCACTCTTTGCGACCAGATGGTTAACTGGTCAACTGCTGCAGCCCTGAAGGTATCGGAAGCACCCAAGACCACAGATTTTCCTGCAGCCTTAAACTTATGTGCAAGTTTTCCGATGGTAGTGGTTTTTCCTACTCCGTTTACCCCAACCACCATGATTACATAGGGTGCTTCAAAACTATCAATACCAAAAGATCTGAAATCATTGACGGTATTTTCTGCCAATAATGCTTTTATCTCTTCTTTGAGAATGCGATTAAGCTCTTCTGTTCCCAGGTATTTATCTTTTGCAACCCTCTCTTCAATGCGTTCAATAATTCGCAATGTGGTAGCTACTCCTACATCAGAGGTAACCAGCACTTCTTCCAGATTGTCCAGCACATCTGCATCAACTACTGATTTGCCTGCAACAGCCTTGCCCAATCGGGAAAAAATATTCTCCCGGGTTTTGTCAAGACCCTGATCAAGTTTCTCTTTTTTGTTTTTGGAAAAAATATCAAACAATCCCATCTGTAATTTTTTAAGTAAAGTCAGACTATAGTATTAATGCCGCCTGGCTGACTGCTAATCAGGGACAAAGGTAATAAAAAAGACTTCCTGAATATTTACATTAGGGAAGTCTTTTTTCTATAAATGCCATGATGGAAGGCTGTATTGAAACAGCCTTCAGAAAAATTGCCAGCTAACCAGCAAAAGATTTATTTCTTTGCAAAATAATCTTTTACTTTATCGGCAGCTACAATATCTTCTTTGAAAGAATAGGCGCCGGATTTGGCTGATTTTTCCATCTTGATAACTTTTGCAAAACCCTTACCGGTATCCGTTTTCAGGGTTGCAACTACTTTCTTTGCCATAGTTTAATTATTTAATTTCGCGATGAACAGTCATTTTTCTTAGAATAGGATTGTACTTCTTCAGCTCAAGCCTGTCTGGAGTATTCTTCTTGTTTTTGGTAGAAATGTACCTTGAAGTTCCCGGAGTTCCGCTGGTCTTGTGCTCTGTGCATTCCAGGATAACCTGCACTCTTGCATCTTTAGATTTCTTTGCCATTGTAGTATGAAGTATTTTGAGGTTTCATTTTCAGGAGCGCAAAGTTAATCAATAAATCTTTTTTCGCAAAGGATTATTCAAAAATAAATTAATCCAGGTTTATTTGGCGTTTAAATGGGCTTCGATCTGCTGCTAAAAAATCAGTATACTCCTTGTTTGACGTGTGCTGTAAGCGTATAAAACCTGATGTATTTTTCATACCCGGTTTCGAAATTCAACGATTTATGATTTCTTTTTGCCTTTGCAATCTCCTCTAATTAATATGCTTTGCGAAAAAAACATCAGTGCAAAAACAGATAATTTCATCAAAGAGAATCCTTACCCCGGTTATGATTATATTTGCAAAGTATCTGTAATTTCTCACCTATGTACTTTTTCCGAACCATCCGACTATATTTTATATTATCAATTATTCTCCTGCTCCATTCCGGTTACGGCAAATCTCAGGATATATTAATCAACGAAGTAATGAGTTCGAATGCTCATTTTATATCTGATGAAGATGGCTCTTTTGAAGACTGGATTGAATTATATAATGCGAATAATAATGTAATAAATCTCGAAGGATTTGGCTTGTCCAATGATTCTGACAATCCCTTCAAATGGGTTTTCCCGGCTTATGAAATGCAGCCGGGAGGATATCTCCTTATCTGGGCATCAGGAAAAGACCGGAAACCCCTGCCCGGCTCCATGAAAAACGGAATACAACGAAGATGGTATCCCAATATTCCCGGCACCAGTGTTAACAACCTGATCAACCATGAAAGCTTCCCTGACAGGCCTGCTACAAGGAACGTTATAACCAATTATTTTGAAGCGCCCACAGATATTGCTGATAATTACGGTCAGCATCTTTTTACATGGCTGGTTGCACCCATAACGGGAGATTACAGGTTTCAGATTGCCAGTGATGACAATTCAGCACTTTATTTGAGCAGCAGCGAAAATCCTGACGATGCCCAGCTGATAGCCAGTGTTCCGGGTTGGACCTATCCAAGGGAATGGGATAAATACTCCGAGCAACTTTCAAATTACATACCACTCATTAAAGGAGAAACATACTACCTTTCAGCCCTTATGAAAGAAGGCACCGGTGGCGATAATCTCTCTGTCAGATGGCAGCTTCCCGGTGGTGTATTCGAGGAACCCCTCAGCGCTGCACATTGTTATGTACCTGCTGCAAGATGGCATACCAATTTCAAACTTAGCTCAGCCGGTGAAGAACTAATCCTTACCAATCCTCAGGGTATACGAATCGATGAAATGCCACCAGTGCCAATCCCTTCCCAGGTTTCATTGGGAAGACTTCCCAACGGAGGTGACGAATGGGTTTACTTTGAGCATCCTACTCCTGAGGCAGTAAACAGTCAGCAAGGTTTCAGCGGAATAACAAAAAAACCGGTTCTCTTTCCCTCTGCGGGAGTATATTCAGCTCCGGTTGAAGTCAGTATATTTTCTTTCGAGCCTGATGCACAAATATACTATACTACCAATGGTTCGCTTCCATCAGCTGGTAACGGAGTTTTGTATCAGCAACCTTTTGTTATCAGCAATACTGCCTATGTGAGAGCAAGGGCTGTTAAGCCAGGATACCTTGCGGGAAAAGCGGCAGGGGCAACATACTCAGTTTCTCACCAGAACCTTGCTCCGCTTTCTTCGAATTTGCCCATGATGATTATACACAGCTTCAATACCGATATAACACCGGGAGAAAGAACCACCGCCTGGATGAGTTTATGGGACAATACCCAGGGGCAACGTGCACAACTCATGGAAACACCCGATTTCAGCGGAAGGATAAAAATCAATATCAGGGGGTCAAGCTCACAAATGTTTCCCAAAAAAGGATACGGATTTCATATCCTTGAAGAGGATAATAGCAATCGTAAGGTGCCTTTACTGGGAATGCCTGAGGAGCATAACTGGATTTTGCATGGCCCCTATTCCGACAAAAGCCTCATGCGAAATGCATTATCTTATGCTATAGCCCCGGATGCCGGACACTACTCGCCACGTACTCGTTTTGTTGAATTGTTTTTGCATAAAGGCACGTCATCATTGCAGGCACATACCTATCATGGTGTTTACCTGCTTACCGAGCGTATAAAGGTAGCACCAGGGAGAGTGGAAGTGGAAGATCTCGAACCCCATCACAATGAATACCCTGAAGTTTCGGGAGGGTATATTTTTAAGATTGACAGACTCAATCCGGGAGAAACAGGATTTTTCACCAACAGGGAAACCCATTTTGCGTTTGTCAGACCCAATGAAGAAAGTGTTTCTCCTGCCCAGAAAAACTATCTGGTCCAATACCTCGATTCTCTTGAGTCAGCATTGTTTGGAAATATGTTTGCAGACCCTGAGCAAGGGTATGCTGCGTTTCTGGACTCACGCTCATTTATTGACATGCATTTGATCACCGAGCTTACCAAAGAAATTGACGGCTATCGTCTCAGTACTTTTTTCAACAAAGAAAGAAAAGGTAAAATCAAGTCAGGTCCCCTTTGGGATTTTAATCTTGCCCTGGGAAATTCCTATTATCTGGAGGGATGGAATCCGCAGGGGTGGTATTACAATCTCATCAGTGAGGAGGAATATGTTTACGGCTGGTACAACCGTATGTTTGAAGACCCCGCCTTTGAACATGCATACAACAGGCGATACAGGAGTTTGCGTTTAACAGCTTTTTCCGATTTGCGCCTCAACAACAGGATAATGCAAACTTATAACCATTTGCGCGAAGCGGGTAATAGAAATTTTGACCGATGGGATATCCTTGGTACCTGGATCTGGCCCAACTGGTTTATTGCGGATACATTTGAGGAGGAGGTACTTTGGATGGCCAACTGGCAAAAGCAAAGACTACAATGGATGGATAGCCA
This sequence comes from Bacteroidota bacterium, assembly GCA_007694165.1. GTDB lineage: Bacteria > Bacteroidota > Bacteroidia > Bacteroidales > UBA7960 > SKVR01. Next base: position 36,943 of record RECE01000212.1, on the reverse strand, counting down.
GCTTGGAGAGCCGTTAACAATGATTCATTACTGGAACTTTGGCAACAAAACCGATCTATATGAGCCCACATGGTCTATTCACGGGGCTGAACTCACGATTCAACATCCTGCTGCTACATCCATCAGTTCAGGAACTGGTAATCATTTTATGGGAATCAATGACCGAACCGGCAAAGAACCATCAAACCACTTAAAGGCAGACAATCCCGCAGGATCCCAGGTTATTTTCCACGTATCATCTGAAAACTACAGGGATTTGATGTTTTCCTATGAAGCAAAAAGATCGGCAAATGGAGCCAACACGCATATTATTATGTACTCTGTGGATGGGGAGCAATACATCCCGATAGATACTGTAATAATAGCCGAAAAAGCCCGAATGGTAGAGGTGGATTTGAGCAATATTCCACAGGTCAATAACAATGCAGCTCTTTCCATATGCATATATATTGAAAACAACCCCGACATGGAGGGAGGTTTCACTGGCAACAACCGAATAGACAATGTTGCTATGGACGGCGAGGCTCTGACAGGAGTTATCAGACCACCCTTGCAAATTGCATCATTCGATGATCCGGTTAAACTCATTGAAGATGGAACTGTTTCAGATATCAATCTGGAGGACTACTTCCGACATCCTGATGGAGAAGAACTGCAATATTCGGTGAGTATTGACAAGCCTGGCCATGCTGATGTATGGGTTTCCAATCAGCAACTGAGTATTCAGCCCCTTTCCAGGGGAGGTACCTGGGTTCAACTGGAAGTTAACGATGGTTTTAACCCTTCGGTAAGGCAGGATTTTTATGTGCTTGTTTATCCCGGTGCAATAGATTTATCCCTGCATGGGTATACGTTTAATTACTGGAGTCCTAACGAGCCCCAGGGCAGTTTTCCTGAAAATATGCTTTTCATGCAGGGAGAAACCCAGGATCCTCATTCAGGCTCCCGGATTTTGCATGCTTATGCTATTCCCGAATCAGATTACGCACCCGACGATCAGCAGAACATAGGGTTTCCCTACCGTAATCAAAACCGCACCAGGATAAATGGGCTGAACAACAATGGAATCTCATTTATCAATACAGGAAGAGATCGGGATCTCGGTGCCGCCATTCTTGCCCTGAACACCCAGAATTCAACAACAGTGAATCTCAGCTGGAAAGCCTCTACCCTAAGGGCAAACCAAAGGGTATACGGCATTCGGCTTCAATACAGGACAGAACCTGGCAGCTACTGGAAAGACTGGCGGGATGAGAACGGTGAAATCATTGAATACCATCGCGGCGAGTTTGCGGGACATTTCCAGGAATTTAACAACCTGCCTGTCCCCCCAGATGCTCTGGGAAAACCCTATCTGCAAATCAGGTGGTTATATCATTTCACAGGAACACACTTAAATGAAAGTGGTGGTGCCCGCGACATGCTCGGACTCCATTATATCTCTGTAAATGACCCGGCAACCCAAATAACAGAAGAAAAACCGTGGCCTCAGGAAAACCGCCTTAAAGTTTACCCCAATCCTGTTTCCGGAGATATCCTGTTTTTCAATAAACCCATTACCGGTACTTTGTATACTTCAACCGGAATGGCTGTGAAAAAGATATTTGATGACAATAAGTTGCAGGTGTCTGGAATTAATCCCGGATTTTACATTCTTGTGTCAGCCAATGGAGAGTCAGTGCCAGTTGTTATTTCCAGGTAAACTCGTTACACCGCCAAAGGTCTTGTAAAAGATTAAACAGCCTTAAAAATTTGACAATCTGTATTTTTTGTTATAATTTCGTATCTTATTAACAATTGGGGCTGTTACTCATAGACAAGACAAGTTTAGTGAGAACGGCCCGAAATTTTTTAATTTTATATATAGATTTTATGAGCAAACCCAAAGTAATCACGCTAACGTATGAACTTCGCTCAGGAAGTGCAGAAGGTGAAGTAATCGAAATTGCAGGAAAAGAAAAACCGGCAGAATTTCTGTTTGGCGTTGGAAATCTGGTGCCTGATTTTGAAAACAACATTAATAACCTGCAAAACGGAGAAACTTTTGACTTTGTAATTGCAGCTGACAAGGCTTACGGTGCAACAGATCCAACCGCTGTTATTGACCTACCCAGAAGTGTTTTTGTTATTGATGGTGAAGAAGCTGCCGATATGCTTTTTGAAGGCAATATGGTTACCATGCGCGATCAGAACGGCCAGCCTTTGCAGGGGAAAATCCTTGAGATCGCAGATGAAACCGTAAAAATGGATTTTAACCATCCGCTTGCAGGACATGACCTTCATTTTAAAGGTGAAATTCTCAATACCAGGGAAGCAAACCAGGAAGAAATTGACCATAAGCACGTGCATACCGGCCAGGACGGACACTAACACCCATAGCCAAAAATACAACATCAGAAGATATTTTTAATGGGACTTAATGCCCGCTTTCGATAAAAAAAACACTTTATTGTGCACAAATAGTGTAGTTTACATTTTTTGAAAAATAAATTTTGAATCTAACCTGATTTAGGTATTTTTTTCAGAATAATTAATATCTTTGTGTTGAATTTAATTTTTTATTTTATTTTTTTTTAATATGAATAACGGAAAAGTAAAGTTCTTTAATCATACCAAAGGTTTTGGTTTTATTAAAGAAGACGAATCGGACAAAGAGTACTTTGTACACGCAACAGGGCTGATCGATGAGATCCGCGAAAATGATGACGTAACTTTTGACCTCAAAGAAGGCAAAAAAGGATTAAATGCAGTGAATGTTCGATTGGCTTAAAAAAGCCCACTACATAGCTCATTTAAGATTCAAAAAAGCCTTACGATGTAAGGCTTTTTTTTTAATACAGTCCTTCATGCCGTCTCTTTTTAACCTTCAATCTTCATATATTCGAATCCCATGACTGAAAAATCCACTTTGCAGCGTATCAAATCACATACTGTTTTTCAAACTGTCTTTTTACCTGAAAAAAGTCTCAGGGCTGTCATTCAGATCAATCATGGGCTTGCAGAACACAGTTTGCGCTATTACGACTTTGCCAGATACTTATGTAACTGCGGTTATGGAGTGTACCTCCATGACCATCCCGGTCATGGGAAAACTGCCGGATCCAATGAAGCCAAAGGGCATTTGCCCTGGAAAAACGGATGGGATAGCATGCTCGATGTAATTCACGGCATTAATAAGATAATTCGCAAAGCCCATCCGGGTATTCCTGTTTTTCTCATGGGTCATAGCATGGGATCATTGCTGGCAAGATATTACAATTGCACCTACCCGATGTACTTTAAAGGCATGATTCTCTCGGGAACCGGCAACCCTGACCCGGTAGCATTAAAATCATTTCTTGCATTGGTTAAAACTATCAGTTTTTTTAAACCCTACAACTTTAAAAGCAAATGGGTTAATACCCAATTCTACAAAAAATTCAATATTTCCATTAAAAACAGCAAAACTACTTTTGACTGGCTAAGTTCGGATGAAGCAGAGGTGGAAAAATACATCAACGACCCTCTCTGTGGCTTCCACCTGTCCCTGGGCTTTTTTAAAAATCTGTTGCAGGGTTCATTGCAAATGCTCAAATCAGAAAAACAACTCAGGTTCAGGAAGAATTTTGCTACCCTGATTATCTCCGGAACAGAAGACCCGGTAGGTGATTTTGGTAAAGGACCCAAAACATTGCAGCAAAAGTATGTCCAGCAAGGCTTTTTCAATACCCACCTTAAGCTACTGGAAGGCAGACACGAATTGCTCAATGAGAATGCAGAAATCAGGCAGCATACCTACGAGACCATCACAGACTGGATTGATGGAAAACTGAGTGGTAATTTTTAGTTTTGCTGCATTCTTACGTCAATTTTTGTTAAATCACTCTCCCTTCAGCCATTCAATGGCCGAATTATAGTATTTTCAACCCGTCAAAAATCAAGGTCACTTTTCACCGGCCCTAAGCCCATATATATCTGATTATGGCTAAAGGTCGGTTTTTAAATGCTAATTAAAATATTCTTAAACACATGAACAACTTAAAAGAATCACTTACACCATTCATTATCATTGCACTTTTTTTAATGGCTGTTGGCTGTCAGCAGCAGCCCAAGACGGATCCGCCGATTCGTATTTCCAATATGAATCTGGATATCTCTCCCGGAGATGACTTCTACAGGTTTGTCAATGCCGGATGGCTTGACAACAATCCTATTCCTGAGGAATATAGCAGATATGGTTCTTTTGAACAGCTTGCCGAGCAAAATGATGACAAACTTTTTGAATTGCTCCAGAGTATCCGCAATGACAAAAGTGCATTACATGGTTCCAACAGGCAGAAGGTAAGAGACTTTTTCAACAGTGCCATGGACACGGTAACACAAACTGAACATGGTACAAAAGCCATAGAGTTCCTGCTGACCAGAATAGACAATATCAAGGATAAAAATGAGCTTCCCGAAATTATTGCATCTTTGCACCTAAAGGGTTTTGGCCCCGTTTTTAGTCTCTGGGCTGCACAAGACCGAAAAAACACAGAAGAGATAATTGCCAATATTTCCCAGGGGGGATTAGGTATGTCGGATCGTGACTACTACCTTAATGATGATGCAAGAAGCATCGAAATTAGGGAAAACTACGAAAGCTTTATTGAGAAAATATTCATTCTTGCCGGAAACAGTCCTGAGGAGGCTTCCGGGGCAAGGAAAGAAATCATGGAAATTGAAACCCAACTTGCCGATGCATCCATGACACGTCTTCAAAGAAGAGACCCTCATGCAACTTATAATAAAAAAACGGTCATGCAACTGGATGCATCAATGCCTGCTTTTGGCTGGGATAGCTATCTTACCTCACTGGGAATAAACATAACAGAACTCAATGAAGGACAACCTGAGTTTTTTGGCCAATTCAATCAACTCCTTGACAGGCAAACAAAGGATGCATGGAAAACCTATCTGAAATGGAATGTTTTAAGAGGATCAGCCCCTTATATCGGACAGGAGTTTGAGAAGGCACATTTTGATTTTTATACACGGGTAATGACCGGTAGTGAGCAGCAAAGAGAGAGATGGAAGATTGCTCTTTCAACGCTTAACGGAGCCCTTGGGGATGCTGTAGGACAGGAATACGTGGCGTTGCATTTCCCTCCTGAATCCAAAGACAGAATGGTAGACCTTGTGGAATACCTTCGTGAGGCTTTCTATGAGCGCATCGAACAACTGGATTGGATGAGCCCTGAAACCAAGGAAAATGCCTTTGCAAAACTTGAGGCCATGAATGTAAAAATTGGTTATCCTGACAAATGGGTCGACTATAGTGATTTAGAAATCAAAGAACAACCCCATGTTTTAAATATAATTGCAGCGCGTGAATTTAATACACTGCGCAATCTTGAAGAAATTGGCCAGCCTGTAGATCGCGACAAATGGTTTATGAACCCTCAAACGGTCAATGCTTATTACAGCCCCACCATGAATGAAATTGTATTTCCAGCAGCCATATTACAGCCTCCATTCTTTTATCCCCTTGGAGATGATGCGGTAAACTTTGGAGCCATCGGAATGGTAATTGGTCATGAAATGACGCATGGTTTTGATGATCAGGGACGCAGATATGCCAAGGACGGAAACCTGAAAGACTGGTGGAAAGATGAAGACAGCCGCCAGTTTGAGGAAAAAACTAAAATACTGGTGGAGCAATACAACAATTATGTAATGCTTGATACCCTCACCATTAACGGACAGCTTAGCCTGGGAGAAAATATTGCAGATCTGGGGGGATTAACCATCGCTTTTCATGCATTACAAAATAAATTGAACAGAGATGGCCGTCCCAGCGAGATAGACGGTTTTACAGCCGAACAGCGTTTCTTTATTGCTTATGCACAGATTTGGAGAAATCATATGCGAGACCAAAGATTGATGCAACAATTAAGCGAAGGGCCCCATTCGCCCGGCGAGGCAAGAGTAAACGGTATTGTTTATAATATGAAAGAGTTTTACGAAGCTTTCGCTCTCAATACTGAAAATACTTCCAGATATATTGAGTCATCTGCAAGGGCTGAAATCTGGTAATTGAATTGTTCTTCAATTAAAGGGAAAGGTTGTATCAAGGGTTTATCATCAAAAGCTCAATAGATACAACCTTTTCTTTTTCCTCTTCCCGTAAAAACAGCAGCTATAATTGCAAAATCACCTCTTCTTATGCTGCTTGACAGCATGTTTATGGAATGCTGTTCAAAATACGCCAATCTTCGGAGGTTCTGTCTTCAGGATTTCGGGCAATTATTCCCGTAGGCTGAGGCAATCCCTGATCATCTTGAATGGTATATTCATAAAAACCTTCAGGATTTAATACAATAGAGAAACCATCCACTGTTTCTGCTATGCTCTCCCGGGCATTGTTTTTAACCCTGATTTTCAAAATATAGCCATCCGGTAACCGGTAATTCAGTTGATCTGCGCGGGAAGTCTCTGTCATGGGCATTTGATCATACATATCAGGAACCGGAGGCACCATTCTTTTTTCAGGTGTATCATTAACCGTGTAATTCCGGATCGTGCATCCGTATATGAATGTCAGGATTGAGGCTAAAACGAAGAGTTGTATATAACGCATTTTCAGATTTATCAGGCAATAAAGGTATGGAAAAATGCCAAAATACGTTTTTTACTTTTCCAAAAGTCCATTGAATTCGATATTTAGGGCCTGCTGAAAAACACTCAATTAAATGTCAACCAATTATTTAGCTTGCAATTTCATCAGTCAAAATTTTGATTAAAGTGGCTAGATGGAACATCCAAAACTTCCTTTATTCGTTGATAACCAATTGGCTTTCCAATTAGTCATCCTAGTGTGTGTTTAAATGTTAATCATGGATGTTTCAAACTTTTAATGCAATGATTTAAACTCGTTCTTCGTAAAAACTTTGCATTCCCAAATCGTTAGTTTTTATTACATCATCTGCTTCGTTGCCTTCAGCTCGCAGTATGCCTATACAGCTTCGCCTTGTCGCCTTGCATCTGATGCACTAAAAACTTTTTCAGCAGGCCCTATTTAGAACAAGAAAATCTCACGCTTATTTTCCTGCTTAAAATCAAGGTATAAAAAAAAGACTACCCGGAAAAGGCAGTCTTTTTCACATTAAATATCTCGGTTTATTATTTGCTTATTCTATCCACGATTGCTTTGAAAGCTTCAGGATGGTTCATAGCCAGATCGGCCAAAACCTTACGGTTGATCGTAATTTCGTGGTTGTGTAATTCACCCATAAATTTAGAATAACTCATGCCATGAGTTCTGGCGGCTGCATTGATACGCAGAATCCAGAGTTTTCTAAAATTTCTTTTCTTGGTACGCCTGTCACGATAGGCGTAAGTTTGACCTTTTTCCCAGGTATTCTTGGCTGCGGTCCAAACATTTTTTCTTGCTCCAAAATATCCTCTGGTAAGCTTAAGAATTTTTCTTCTTCTACGTCTTGAAGCGACGTTATTAACTGATCTTGACATTTTTTAAAAGTTTAGTTTCATTTAGCGCCTTCCTCTTTCAGGAAAGTCTTTTCGGGCTAAACAAAGATTTTACAATACTAATTAATTTTCAATTTGATTAGATGCAAAGCATTGCCTTAACATTGTTTTCGTCAGTTTTGTGCACCAATCCAGTCTTGGTAAGGTTTCTTTTCCTTTTCTTGGACTTCTTGGTGAGGATGTGACTTTTGTAGGCATGCTTCCGTTTAACTTTACCGGATGCTGTAAGAGCAAAACGCTTCTTTGCACCGGATTTGGTTTTCATTTTAGGCATTTTAAAAAAAATTACGGGTTAATAAATAGATAATAAACGAGGGAATTACTTTTTCTTTTTAGGAGAAATGAACATGATCATCCTTTTTCCTTCCAGTTTAGGCATCTGTTCGACTTTGCCAACTTCTTCCAGTTCCTGGGCGAATTTGAGCAAAACAACCTCACCTTTTTCTTTGTAAACAATAGAGCGCCCTTTGAAAAACACAAATACCTTGATCTTTGCGCCATCTTCAAGAAACTTATGAGCATGTTTCATCTTGAAATTGAAGTCATGATCATCTGTATTGGGGCCCAGCCGGATTTCTTTCACCACAATCTTTGCAGCATTTGCCTTGACCTCTTTTTGTTTCTTTTTTTGTTCGTAAAGAAACTTTTTGTAGTCAAGAATTTTGCAAACAGGTGGATTTGCAGTGGGAGCTATCTCCACAAGGTCAAGCCCTTTTTCTTCAGCCAATAAAATGGCCTCCTTGGTTTGCATAATGCTGGGTTCCATCTCATCCCCTACTACCCTCACAACGGGGGCCTTAATTCTTTCGTTGATGTTATGCGGGTCTTCCGGTTTTACAAAACCTCTTCTGGGTCTTGGTCTAAAAGGTGTTGCTATACGACGTTCCTCCTTAATTTAATGTATAAATATGATGAATTATAAAGACAGCTTAAAATACTGTCAATTGTTTAATTTCTTCTTTTACTAATGTAACAAACTCTTCGGGAGTAAATGTCCCTAAATCTCCTTCACCGTGCTTTCTCACCGATAAAGTACCATCATTTTCTTCTTTTTCGCCAACAATAATCATGTAGGGAATTTTGCGTGTTTCTGCATCCCTGATTTTCTTGCCGGTTTTTTCACTTCGCTCATCAATTAAAGTGCGAATTTCTGAATTATTCAGCAAAAGTAAGACTTTTTTCGCATAATCTTCATATTTCTCACTGATTGGCAATACAATAGCCTGTTCAGGGGTGAGCCAGAGGGGGAAATTTCCTGCGCAGTGTTCGATTAAAACAGCTACAAAACGCTCCATAGAGCCGAAAGGAGCTCTGTGAATCATAACGGGCCTGTGTTTTTGATTGTCGCTACCAGTATATTCCAATTCGAATCTATCGGGCAGGTTATAGTCAACCTGTATAGTGCCAAGCTGCCACTTACGTCCCAGGGCATCCTTCACCATAAAATCGAGCTTGGGCCCATAAAATGCAGCTTCACCGGTTTCTACTTCTGCTTTGATTCCTTTTTCTGCAACAGCCTCTATGATTGCTTTCTCAGCTTTCTCCCAATTTTCATCGGTTCCGATATATTTTTCCATTTTATCGGGATCGCGAAGGGATATTTGTACATGATAATCTTTAAAATCAAGTGCTTTAAAGATATACAGGATTATGTCCATTACTTTAAGGAACTCTTCCTTTACCTGATCAGGCCTGCAAAAAATATGTGCATCATCCTGGGTAAACCCTCTTACGCGGGTCAAACCATGCAACTCTCCACTTTGTTCATAGCGATATACTGTTCCGAATTCGGCCAAACGCACAGGCAGATCTTTGTATGAATATTGCCTGGTCTTGTATATTTCGCAATGGTGCGGGCAGTTCATGGGTTTTAGCAGAAACTCTTCTCCTTCAGCCGGAGTTTGAATAGGCTGAAATGAATCCTTTCCGTATTTTTCATAATGTCCACTGGTAATGTAGAGACTTTTGTTGCCAATATGGGGAGTAATAACCGGAAGATAACCTGCCTTGCGCTGTACATTTTTCAGAAACATCTCCAGATTTTCGCGCAGCTGCGCCCCTTTGGGAAGCCATAGAGGAAGCCCCTGTCCAACATTGGCAGAGAAAGCAAAAAGTTCCATTTCGCGGCCAATCTTACGGTGATCACGTTTTTTGGCCTCTTCCAGCATTTCCAGATATTCGGTCAGTTGCTTTTGTTTGGGAAAAGTAATTCCATATACCCTTGTCAACTGCTTGCGGCTTTCATCGCCCCTCCAGTAAGCTCCTGCAATACTAAGCAGTTTAACTGCTTTGATGGGGCTGGTATCCACCAGGTGAGGTCCGCGGCAAAGATCGGTAAAAGTACCAGACTCATACAAGCTGATGGTTCCATCTTCCAGATCCTGCAAAAGGTCAACCTTGTACTCATCTCCTTTTTGGGTGTAAAAATCCAGTGCTTCAGCTTTGGAAATTTCTTTTCTTTTAAATTCCTGCTTTTGCCTGGCCAGTTCCTGCATTTTTTTCTCGATTTTTTCAAAATCATTGCTGGAAATGGCATGCCCTCCAAGATCAATATCATAGTAAAACCCATTTTCCACATCCGGGCCAATACCAAACTTGGTTCCGGGATACAGGGTTTCAATGGCTTCAGCCATCAGGTGGGCCGATGAGTGCCACATAGTAGCTTTGCCTTCTTTGTCATCCCAGGTGTTGAGTTTTATCCTTGCATTTTCGTTGATAGGTCGGTTAAGGTCTTGTGTATCTCCGTTTACAGTCACGGATAGCACATTGCGTGCAAGTCCTTCACTGATGCTTTTGGCTATATCCAATCCTGTTATACCTTGGGGGTATTCTCTTTGGGAATTATCGGGCAAAGTTATTTGTATCATCATTTTTCTTTAAAATTCAAGGGTGCAAAGGTACAAAAAGAATCCTTTGCACGATACATAATTCAATTATATCGCACATAAAATAACAGAAAAATAAACTTTATCAGGAATGCCTTTTGATGAGCCTTAGCTGATGGGTGTATTTTCGGGTATCCACATTAAAAATACCATGATGGTCAATTTTATCAATCCTCACTTTCTGGTGGGCATGAATGATGTGTTGCTCATCAATCATTATCCCTACATGAGTAATGCTTCCCTCTTCATTGTCAAAGAACAGCAAATCGCCCGGCAAAGCTTCATGCACAAGATTAATCATTTCTCCCTGGGATGCTTGCTGCGATGCATCGCGATGGATACTCTTACCAGCCATTTTATACACAAGCTGGGTAAATCCCGAACAATCCATACCCAAAGCAGATTTGCCTCCCCACAAATAGGGTGAATGTAAAAACAAAAGGGCATGATCAGGAATATGGGAAGAATCAAATTCGCCTGTCTTTATCATTTCCCCATGATAGTGCCATGTATCGCCGCATAGTTCAAACTCTTTATCCTTGCAATTGTAAAAACTGCTGCCAGCCGTAACAATAAAGCTGAATTTTTGGGTCTTGTTTTCAAGGATTTGCACCAGGTCGTTGCTCACCCATTGGGGTTGACTCTGCAGCTCATTGAAAGTTTCATTTTCCAAAGGGCTTAACTGTCCGGAAGAAACCCACCCCTGGTATCTGTCCGAATGGTTTTGAACAAAAAGCCACTTATCACGCTTTTCCAGTATGTGAACCCAATCACCAAACAACAATTGAGAGATCATTTCACTCTTGTCGTCAGGCATCGAACGCATGGGTACTACGCTTAACAAACAAATACCTTGATTCATAGCGTTAATTTTTTGGGGTAAATATAGGCAAAAAAATTAAATAGATTCCAATAGTTTTCATCCTTAAAATCTATACAGAGTTTAGTATTTTTACCTTTTATGGATTGGGTTTTATTAAAACTGAATAATGATTATATTCGCAGCAAACTAATAAGCAAAAATGAGTAAGATAATAGCATGGTTTCAGGAGAATTTTTCAAACATGGTGCGTTTTTCTCTGTTTGCCTCCAGTGTTTTCCTGATACTGTTACTTTTTCCCCGCCAGACTGGCTTTTATTGGGAATTCTCCCAGGCGCGCCCATGGTTATATGAGGATTTAATTGCACCTTTCAATTTTGCGATTTTAAAAAGTCCCGCAGAACTCGCTGCTGAAAGACAGGAGGTAATAGATGAACTTACCCCGTTTTTCAAGGAAGACCCTGGAATTTATGAAAGACAGTTTCAATTGCTGATCAATCGTTTTGAAATTGCCTGGGATGAAACCTATCCGGATAATGAGGGTTCCAATCGGGTAAAAGAACAGAATAAAAAACTCCTTATCAACATCTTCGACTCCATTTACAACCGGGGGATCATATTTCTTGAAGGAGAAATGACCGAAGTTGAATCCGATACAGAAATACTTCTTCTGGATGGAGCAGTAGCAAGAAGCCGGCTTATAAGCGATTTTTTCACTATTCAGGAAGCCTTTAAGTTTATCAATACATCACTTTCTGAAGCCGGGCTAAATGCCACAAACCGCAACCTTTTAGGTAATGTACTTGAGAACTCTGTCACCCATTCTGTATTTTGGGATGAACAGGCCAATGCAAGAGCCATGACTGCAGCCCTTGAACGAGTCTCTCACACTCGCGGAATGGTGCAGCAAGGAGAAAAAATCGTTTCAAAAGGAGAAATTATTACGGATGAAAAGCTGCTCGTGCTTGAATCATACAGAGCAGAATACAGCCGCCAACTTGGGGGAAATGCTGCCAATTATATTGTTTTTATCGGCCAGTTTTTACTCGTATCCATTTCTATCGTGGTTTTAAGCTTGTTTCTGAGGGTTTTCAGGCGCGAGGTGTTTTATAATTCAAGGAAAGTGATTGTGATTTTGCTTTCCATTTATCTGATGATCTTCCTTACCAGCCAGGTGGTTAAATACAATATTAACCTGCTGTACCTAGTTCCCGTTTGTATTGTACCCATTATCGTCCGGAGCTTTTTCGACAACAGGCTTGCGCTTTACGTACATATTATCAGCATAATCATTATAGGATTTCTTGTACCCAAAAGTTTTGAGTTTGTTTTCCTGCAATTTATAGCAGGGATTATCGCTATTCTGAGTATAGCCAGCCTGAGGAGAAGGTCACAGTTATTCTTTACTGTATTTTTGATTTTCCTCACCTATTCGGCCATTTTTACTGGTCTTTCACTGGCCCAGTTTGGCTCGTTTACACAAATTGATCTCATCAATTTTGTTTATTTTGCCGGAAGTGCTTTGTTAACCCTGTTTGCCTATCCCCTGATATACATCTTTGAACGAACCTCAGGGCTTCCCACTGACTTTTCATTACTCGAATTATCAGATACCAATTCCCTCCTGCTTCGTGAACTCAACATGCAAGCCCCGGGTACATTCCAGCATTCCCTGCAAGTAGCCAATCTTTCCGAAGAGGCCATAAACATAATAGGAGGCAATAGTTTGATGGTTCGCACAGGTGCTCTATACCATGATATTGGAAAAATGGATCAACCTCAGTATTTTATCGAAAACCAAAACTCGCAAATCAACCCTCACGATGAGCTGAGTTATACCGAAAGTGCCGAAATTATTATCGGGCATGTTATTAAGGGTATCGAAAAAGCCCGGAAGTATAATCTCCCCGAATATATTATTGATTTTATCAGAACCCACCACGGCACAACTACTACCAGGTATTTTTATATCATGGAAAAAAAGGAAAATCCTGACAAAGATATAGACCCTGAGATCTTCAGATACAAGGGTCCTGAGCCTTTTAGCAAAGAAACTGCTGTTTTAATGATGGCCGACTCTGTGGAAGCTGCCTCACGAAGCATGAAAAACCCGTCTGAGGAGAACATAAATAAGCTTGTGGAAGGAATTATTGATACACAGGTTCAGGAAAAACAGTTTGACAATGCCAATATTACATTTAAAGATATAAGCACCATCAAAAGGGTATTCAAAAACCGGCTCATGCATATTTTCCATGTAAGGATTGCCTACCCGGGATTGAATTGATATGTTTATAGTTTATATTCTTAAAGCTCTGTCTGCTTAAGATAAAGGGCTGTATCGGGCCCAAAATTGAAAATTAAATCAACAATGCTGAGGTTGGGTATAAATCCAAACCGGTCTCCAAATACCTGGTAATAGGGTTGGAAAACCGGAGCCTCATATCCATGCCTGTCCTTCTGTTTGGGGCTGATACAAAATCGCCTGTCCTTCATCCCCTCAGGTTCCCTGACAAACTCCCGGCTAAATGTAATGGAGGCTTCCAACTGCAGCTCAGCCAATAATGCCCGCAATATAGTATCATTCAACTCATAAAGCATATTGGGGCCACTATCCATAATCAGTTGCTCAATCAAATCAGCATAATAAATGAAGAACGGAGCGTTTCGGTATGCGGAATGAATCGTTCTCCAGTGATTTATTCTCCATGGGTAATGCTTACTGATTACTATATCACAGGTTTTGGTAGCATTGCCATGAGGTTTTTCAACCGGAATACTAAGATTAACAGGACCATTTCCGCTGACTATCGCACAACGGTTGCGCCACGTCTGTTTGGGATAGGTTTCGTGTATATCTGTAACTACTTCCCGGGCATTAATTAATTCCACAAAATACTCCAGTGGTGGGAAATATGCTGTTGACAATATGAGGTTAGGGGCAGAATTATTATGATGCATGAGTGTTTTTAAATCAATCAGTTTGGTGTATCCAATGAACGGAAAAAGCGTTTCCATCTAAACTTGTTCAGCAATCCGGCATTTTTATCAAAGGACAAGAAAACCGAGGAAGCTCTGCCAATGATATGGCTTTCAGGCACCAATCCCCATAACCGGGAGTCTGATGTATTATGGCGATTGTCTCCAAGCAGAAAATAATAATCGTATGCAAAAGTATAGCTTTCGGCATATTTTCCATCAACAAAAACAGAGTCATTCTTTACCTCGATATCTACTCTCTCGTGGTAAATGAGAAGGTATCGCCATTCATCAAGGGTTCGGGTGTTGAGCAATACAGAATATTCTCTGTAAGGAATAGTAAGCGGGCCGAAATTATCCTGTGTCCAGTTGCGGGCTCCAGCGCCAAAGGGACTAAAAAAATCGTCTTCTGTAGCGGAGGCAAACTTTTGTATTCTTCTCACATCGCCTGCGGCAGCAATAGAATCGGCCATTTTTACTGTAAAAGGAAAAACGAATTGATTTCTCCCTTTTACTCTTGTGCCTTCTTTAACGGTGTAGCGTTCAAAAAACGCTTCAACATCATCGTTTCTCCGGAATTCGATGAGGTAATTAAACTGCAGCTCTGGCGGATTGTCATGCGGCTTTCCATTGATAAACAAAACTGCATCTTTCATTTGCAAAACATCGCCCGGTAAAGCCACAATTCTTTTAATTGTGCGGGTTCTTTTGTCAATAGCAATAGTATGGGGTGCGGGGATATTGAGGTATACCATATCGTTGTAATCCGGTGGCTGGTTTCCGGGCAGCCTCCAATAGGGTAAATGTCTTACAGGAGGCAGAGAATCGGTAGAGAAAAACCTGTTAACCCAGCTTTGTGGTATGATTCTCATGGGCATCCGGGTACCATAATTGTATTTATTGATCAAAAGAATATCGCCCTGAAGGAGTGACTTTTCCATGCTGCTATCAGAAAGACTTTTGAAATCAAATACGAAAAAACGCAAGATAATAAGAATAAAGAAAGCTATCAGGAAGGCTTTTAGCCATTCTCTGATGCCAGGTTGCAGGTATGGGGCTTTCTTTTTCTTTCTTCCGGATGAAAGGGCCATTGCTAGTTTTTTGGGATGTCAAAAGTAAAACAAAATTTTCGGGCCGCAACAATTAATAAACCACCGGTTAGAGCTTCGCTGATTAAGCACCGGTGGCTTTAGATAATGGGCTTCCTGCCTGAATTACTTCACGGCAGAGAGGGCATCTTTAATTTTGGCCATGGGAAGTTTTTCCCCTTTGCCTTCATCCTGAATGACTTTAAACAGGGATTCGGTAGAAATGATACCGGTTTTCAGTGCCCAGTAAAAAATAGCAAAGACAGAAGCATTTCGTTCTCCCACAGACCTGAAGTCATACTGCAAAACTTCAGCTGCGGTTTGTGGAACTTCAAGGCTGCTGTCGATAATCAACTTTCCGGATGTCATGGCCTCAATTCTTTTGCGGTTGTGATCCAATCCATCCTGCGATGTTATAATTGCGGTATCGGGAAGGTTAATGCCATGAAAGCTCAGTGGTACCGGCGAGAGATTAAGTTCTGAGGTAGAAAAGCCCACTCCAACGGTAACTGGGTAGCTTCCTTTCTGGCTAACGTGCAAACCGGAACTAATGGCAGCTTTGCTTACCAGCCCGGCAGCCAGCTGTACCCCCTCACCTGCCGAACCACTCAACACCAGTGACATCTTTGACTTGAGATAAGACTTGAAACCTTTTTTAATTTCCGGTAAAGTTGCCAGCAAATCTTCATTCTTTCGCCCCTGATGATTCACGTGGGGTTCTCTTTTATTGGTCCATTCACCCAATTGCCGACCCGATGATTCAACAATTTCTGCCAGCTTACGACGAGGATTGAGCTTTACACCATAGCTGGGACATATTTCCATCACCTCAACAAGCGAAAATCCTTTGGTGGAAAAGGCAATGGCCAGCTTGTCGCTGATATCGCCAATACCCATAATTCTGCTTACATAAGCTGCCCCGGCTGTGTGGGTCAGGGCACAGATGTCGTATCCCTCAAAGGGGTTTCCCTCCAATGATGTGGTTGTGCTATAACCCACCGGGGTAAGTCCGCTGGTTTGCCCACCGGTCATGCCATAGAGATAATTGTTATGCACCACTACGGTAAGGTTAAGGTTTAACCTTGAAGCCTCCATTATATGTTGCAACCCAATAGTAGAACCACCGTCACCAATAAAAACAATGATTTTCCGGTTTGGATCATCATTGGCAAAACTGATTCCGGCACCCAGCGCTACAGACCGACCATGCAACCCATGAACGGTATGGGTATTCAGGCATTTGTCTATTATACCATGACAGCCAATATCTGTTACCACAATTACATCCAGAGGCTGATAATTGAGTTTTTCCAGTGCTATGGCAGTATTTTTAGCGATGAGACTATGCCCACACCCTTTGCAGTAGGGCAATGCGTCGGTGTTTAAGAATGGTACTGTCATGATTTTACCTCCTCAATAATTTGTTGTGGTGTTATCATTTTCCCCAGCGACCCAATGAATCTGTGACTTAGCGGTTTTCTGATTCCGTAAAGCATTTTACAGAACTGGTTATTGATGTTCTCTTCCGCTACAACCACCGTAGTATAACTATCCATAATTTCGATATAAACATCGGGTGCCGGAATAAGTGTTTTGGGTATTAGCAGTGAAACTTTCTCTCCTTCATTTCTGAGTTGATTCACCGCATCTTTTGCCGCAGCAGCAGTTATGCCATAAGCAACTACCAGCGTATCGGCTTTTTCAGTTTCATCCAGATCATACCAGGTAAATTCGTACGCTTTTTGCCTGATTTTCTCTTCAAGGCGCCTGGTATTGTTCATTGCTTCATCGCTGGAATGCTGAAGCAGTCCCATTTGGTCGTGTGTGCTGGCATTGAGCCGCACCTGATGTTTAGCCTGTGTTACGGGCAGAAAATCCGGAATCAAGTCTGTGGGCTTATAGGATTTGTATTTCCCGTCACACTTCATATCATAATATTTTCTCTCTGTCTTTTTGATTTCGGGCAGTGATGAAACATCAAAACTCTTGCTGGTCATCACTTCCTCCTTCGAAGTAAGCAACACCACAGGAGTTCTGAGATTTACTGCCATCTCCACAGCTTTTGCTGAGAGGGTCCAGCAATCCTCGAAAGAGGAGGTGCATAATACAGGCAAGGGATGGCCTCCTGAAATTTGCCCATTGAGCAGGGCCAGGTCACCCTGAGCACCGCAGGTAGCAGTTCCTGTTGCCGGTCCCAGGCGTTGAACCAGTATAATGACCATAGGCAACTCCATCATGTATGCCATGTTTATTGATTCAATCATGAGGGCATATCCCGGAAAAGATGTGGCAGTTACGGGGATTCTGCCCGCTGCTGATAAACCAGCCATCCATTGGAGAGTGGTAATTTCATCGGGAGCAGCAAGCATGAGCGGCATGCGCTGCGATCCATACAGATAAAGCAGGTTGGCCGGAGTAATAGGATAGCCGATAAATGCATCAGCTCCGGCCCGGGCCATGGATTCAATGATGAGACGGGAGGCATCCGTAAGGGTTTGCATCCCTTTTTTATTCGCTGGCATAGGTTACTCCTTTGGTTATTAAATCATTTACGACTTTTTCGTCATATTTCAATACTTCGGTCAATATCTGGCGGGTGTGCTGCCCGTAATGCGGCGGGGGAGATAATTTTTCGACATGCATCTTATCAGTGGTACTGAAGGCAATGGAGCGAACACCTTTTATTTCCTTGCCATTATCGTAGGTACCTTCCAGTATCATGGGTTTTGACTCGGGCACTTCAAATACTTCCTGCATATTAAATACGCCACCGGCAGGAATCCTTTTTTTCTGAAGGATTTCGAGAATTTCGTCACGGGTGTACCGAATGATTTCTCCCTGAATGATGCCATTAATTTCTTCTTTGTGGATAACCCGACCATGGTTTTTCTCAAATTTACTGTTGGTTGCAAGATCGGGCCTTCCCAAAACAGAAATCAACTCGCGGTATTGTTTGTCGGTACCTGCAGCCATTACTATCTCCTTTCCATCTGATGTTTTGAAGATGGTGCCGTAGGGAACAATGTTGGGATGGTCAGAGCCCATGCGACGGGGTATGTCTTTGCCTACCAGCCAATTGGTTGCCTGGTTGGCAAGGGAGGAAAGCCCGGCTTTAAAGAGCGATGCTTCAATGTATTGTCCTTTTCCCGTTTTTTCGCGATGATATAGTGCAAGCAAAATGGCTTCCTTGAGATGGTGGGCTGCAAGCACATCCATGAGTGCTACAGGCATTTTCGTGGGAGGTCCGTCAGGCTCGCCATTCATATAGGTAAAACCGCTTTCAGCCTGTATAATGGCATCAAACCCGGCACGGGGATTTTCCAGACCATATCCCGTAATGTGGGAGTATATGATATCAGAACGGTATTTTTTCAGCGTGGGATAATCGACTTTCAGCTTTTCAGCATCGCCGGGTTTATAACTAACCAAAACAATATCGCATTGGGCAGCAAGTTCATAAATGATATTCAGCCCTTCTTCCTGGCACAAGTCAACTGCAAATGAATACTTGCCCCAGTTAACACAGGAAAAATAACCAGAGATATCAGTATCGGGGTCTTCTTTGGGAAGTTTCCATTTGCGGGTTACATCACCCTGGGTGGTAACATTCTCAATTTTGTACACTGTGGCTCCCAGCTCGGCAAAAAACATTCCTACGCTGGGTCCTGCCAGCACACTGGCCAGTTCCAGCACTTTTAATCCCTGAAGTGGTGTTTTCTCATTCATCTTTGTGGTTCTGTTAGATCACCTGCATTTTACTAATCTTTTTTTTCTATTGCTGCATTCTTACCGTTTTATATCACGGTCCGGAAAGGGTCGCAGTTTTCTGCTCTGATTTCTGAGTATTCTCCGACGGCGGTTGGCATAAATATTTCCAAGAATGATGAACACCAGGGCTGCACCCACGGCCATATAAGTATCCTCAATAACCCACCAACCGGCAAGTCTTGCTAAAATATTCACCAGAACAGCAACGGTACCCCCTATAAAAGCCCAGCGGACGCCATCTGTGCTGATCCAGCCGCGGCGATAAATGCCCATTACGATTACAATGGCACCGATGGCTCGTATCCCATAGGAAATATAAGCCATACTCAATATGGCTCCGGTACTGTAATAGGCCAGTGGGATGGTTAACAGATTGACAAGTATAACCAGTTTCCGGGCAGTGGAAATGAGTTTTTGATCTACCGCTGTTTTATTAATAATACCGTGATAGATATCCTTTGTGGCGATAGTAACTACCGCGAAATTTACCGGACCTACCGTGGAAAGTATGGCTGCCAGTATACCCGCAAGGGCTATTCCTCCCAGTACAGGGTGGATAAATTCCGGGGTTACCATCAAGGTAGGCAAAACCATTTTGGGATTGATGATTTCCAGATCTGGATTCCATAAGGGACTGGCAAAAGTGGCAATATCAAAATAATTGCCGGTTTTGGCAACCAGCCCCAATAGCGCGACCATTATACCAAAAGGAGCTATGATAAGGGAAGACAATATGGCCGCCTTTTTGGCAATTGCCGCACTTCGGGCAGCGAAAATCGGCTGAATACTTGCCTGACCAGCCATGCCACCCAGCACTCCTCCCAGAATAAGACTCCAGGCATAGCTCAAACCACCGCTGAAAGGATTGTACAGATTTTCGGGGGAACCCTGCGCTATCATTTGTACCCTGAGTTCAGCAAAGCCACCAACATCTGCAATGCCTATCCAGGTGGCTACCCCGATTCCAAAAAACATCACGATTACATGTATGATACCGGTAATGGCCAAAGCATGCATGCCTCCAATATACGTATACAATGTGATCACCACTGAGGATATGATAACAGAATAGAGCCAGGGAGTACCAAACATGGCCGAGATAACACTTGAGGCGGTTTGCAGTTGCACAAAAGCAAGCACTACATAGGCAAAAAGAAAGGCAATGGCTGAAACAGCCCTTGCCCTGCGTCCGAATAAATTCTCAAGCATTTCGCTAACGGTATGCACATTATTATCCCGATAGTGCCGGGCTACCGTGTATCCGATAATGATCATGCCTACGGCCGTTGAAATATTGTATAAAATAGGCTGCATGGTACCGGACATAAATGCCCTTTCGCTTACTCCAATGGTACTCATTCCCCCGAGCCATTCCGAAGCCACTACAACCGCACAGGCCACCACACCCAGATTGCGTCCTGCCACAAGATAATCGGCAGCCGAGCGGCTTGCCACTTTTTTGGTAAGAAGTGAGATCAGGGTTATAAAGGCAAAATAGGAAACTACAACCAGCAGATAAATATTCATTCGAATAAAATTGGTCTAAGTAATTGGTTAAATGTAACTTGCATATATGACCTTATTACTCACAATTGTTTGTTATTATTGGTGTTCGTGAGCTCACTCCGTTCGGTTCATTGTCTTTTGAGTGTGCAGTGCTCATGCAAGTATCATCAGAAAAATATTTAGTTAAGTTATTGGTCTGATGGAACATCCAATTATAAACATTCTCCTGTGATTCAATAGTTATTGTCATGGCTCGGTTCATCTCCAACAATATTTAAAATCAATCCTATGGAGAAGCCTCACCTGTTTTCCTCGCACTTTCTCAGCCAGCTATCTACAGAAGCTTCATGCCTGTGTTTCTCTCAATTACATTGTTCAGATACTTTTTTATAAGAAAAGGGTTGTATCATACTTTTTGCCGATACACCCTTCCTTTTTTTTCACACAACCAGATAATATTCAGATTATGGTTTGTTAAGCTCTTACTCTATTCACAAAATTACTGAAATAGGATTAATAAGCAAATAAATATAGCTGCCAACAGGTAAATTTAAAGCATAAGATAAATTTTCTGTCCTTATCCGACTCAGAACGACATACTGGCAACCATAACACCAGCCAGTATAGCATCTGGCTAAACTTCAGCTGCTCTTGCTGTTTTAGTTTAAAGAATAGACTTTTTTCCCTCCGAGCCAGGTTTCCAGAACGGGCAGTTCATAAATTAACATTTCATCTATTGACAATAAATCTTCATCCATAACAACAAAATCGGCAAATTTTCCCTTTTCGAGGCTGCCACGGGTATTTTCTTCAAAATTAGCCTTTGCAGCCCATATGGTCATACCTTTGAGGGCCTCCTCCCGGGTAAGCAATTGATTCGGATACCATCCTCCCTGGGGATGGCCATTCTCATCCTGACGCGTAAAAGCAGCATGAAAGCTATACAACGGATTGATTCTCTCCACAGGAAAATCACTGCCATTGGGCAGCCAACCCATTTGATCCATCAGGTCCCTGAACGCATAAGCCCCTTTTATTCTCTCTGCTCCTACCCTGTTTTCTGCCCATCCCATATCTGATACGGCATGAATAGCCTGAATGGAAGGGACAATGTTGAATTCTCCAAACAGATCAAATTCGGCAGGATCTACAACCTGTGCATGCTCAATACGCCAGCGCAAATCATTACCGGGAGTAAGAAACTCAGCATACATATCCAGAATGAGGCTAACGGCAGAGTCTCCAATACAATGTGTATTTACCTGAAATCCATTGTCCATGGCCAGCTGGCAAGAACGACGCATCAATTCCACATCATCCACCAACAAACCGATATTGCCGGGATCATCGCTATAGGGTTTCTTCATCAACGCCCCCCTGGAACCCAGTGCCCCATCAGCAAACAATTTCACCGACCGTACGGTAAGCTTTTCTGTTTGATAAGGGCCCTGAGGAAGAAAATACTCAAAATTGTCTTCTGTGGGACTTAACATGGCATAAACGCGAATATCAAGTTCTCCTGCCTTATACAAGCTATCCAGCAGCAAAACCCTTTCCCTGGGCAAACCTGCATCGCAAACAGAGGTGAGCCCAACAGCAAACATGTCGGCCTGTCCTCTTTTGAGCAGTTCAACCTTATCATTTCCTGCAGGTTGCGGAATCTGCGAGGATACAAGATACATGGCCCGATCGATAAGCAGTCCGGTTGGTTTTCCGTTGCGAAGGGCTATTTCGCCACCGTCAACCCTGGTTCCGGCATCAATACCGGCAAGTTCCAGGGCTTTGTCATTTGCTACAGCTGCATGTCCATCGACTCTAACTATATAGACCGGTATATCGGGAAAGGCAGCATTGAGCAAACTATTATCAGGCATTACGGCAACCTCAAAAAGATTCTGATCCCAGCCCCTGCCCTGCAACCAGTCTCCCATCATTTTGCCCTTATGTTCAGTCAGTCTGTCCACAATTTCTTCCATGGAAGCCGACATCCAAAGATTGGCGTGAAGCAGATTCATGGAGTAGCCAATAAAGTGACTATGGGGATCAATAAACCCGGGGTAAACAAACCTTCCCTGTAAATCAATGGTTTCTATGGCACTGAAATCAGCCATAATGTCGCTGGTTTTGCCCACTGCCAGAATTTTCCCGTCTTTCACAACCATAGCCTCAGCTACTTTAAAGCTGTCATCAACAGTATAAATATTCCCATTATAAAGCAATAAATCAGCTTTTTGCTGGCGGGTGCAGCTTAATGTGACACAAACAGTCAGCAAAGCTGTAAGGAGTATGAGTTTTTGCATCTCAGAAAAGATTTTTAAGTACGTAGTCCGTTTTTTGGAAATTTTCGCATTTCATAAACCCTCCCCGGATGAAAAGTATTGTTATGGTTATTTGCGGGATGTATTGAATTCCACGAACAAACCCAACAACAGCCAGGGCAAGTTTAAAGTTTTGCTTGACGAAATTAAGCATTCCTGAAAAACTAACAGACATTTTCCAAAAACAGGGCAAAAAAAGATTCCTTCCAGTATGTCATCATACTATTCAAAAATCTTTTCCTTTCGAAAAGAAGCGATACCCCGGGAAATCTTTATATGAGATAACTGATCGTATTTCGTTCTCTTATAATTACCTCGTTCCAGGTCTTACAAATGGTATTGAAGCGAACAGCCTCAATAGATTCCTGAATAGTAATATCAAGGGACCGGTTTACAGCTACCTGAAAAAGGATGACAGCCTTTTGGGTGAGTTGGTCATGAGTTCGCCCAAAATTGTAGTTCAGGTTTACAATTTCTTTGCTCATCAGCATGATCTCATTTCGGTTGTTGTATAAGAGCATATCATCATTGAGTTTATGGGATAAGTGAGGAACGAGGTTTGCAATTTTATGGTTCCTATCTTCTCCTGAATCGTAATAAAACTCTTCCCATTCTTCTTTTCTTTCAAACAACCTTGAATCAATGAGTGATTCAACATATCCAATACTCCATGAATCATTCAGCATTAACTCGTTCCACAGGCAATTGATGGTTTTAAAACGTCTTCGGTCAAGTATATTTTTAAACATTTCCATAGTATCAAAAAGAGGGTTATTATGTGATTTGAAAAAACAAACAACGACATTCTACCTGCTGATTATACTATACAAGTTTTGCGATACATTTGGCTCATTTTGCCGGTTTCTCAGGTTCAATACCCTCCCAGGTTCACTGCAATAATTCATGCCGGCTTCACTGTGACAAAAATTCCTGATACTATTATTGGAAAAACCGAAAAAAAGCTACATTTTTGCGCAGCCAATCAAAAAAAGAGTCTTATGTCAAAAAATACGGAAAACAAAAAGGAGCGGGATCCCATATCTGCTTCTGAGGATTTTAATTCTCAACCTCCTCCGGCCAGGGGTTTTCTTGGCTGGGTGGAAAGAATGGGAAACAAACTGCCCCACCCTTTCTGGATGTTTGTCTGGATATGCATCCTGATAGTTGTGGTGAGCGGGATTACGGCATATTTTAATGTAAGTGCCATCGACCCCGGAAAAGGAACCAGTGTTGAAGCACGAAGCCTGATATCCGGAGACGGATTGCGCTGGTTTTTGCAGGAGGTAGTAACCAATTTTGCCCATTTTGCTCCCTTTGGGCTTGTATTGGTGATGATAATGGGAGTATCCATAGCAGAGCAAAGCGGATTGCTGGCTGTTGCATTACGAAATGTGGCATTTGCAGTGCCCAAACAGATAGTAATGCCGGTAATCTTCATGCTTGGTGCCTGCGGTAATATTGGTTCTGATGCGGGAATCGTTATTATACCACCCATTGCAGCATTGATATTTTCTAAAATGGGTCTTCACCCCATCGCCGGCCTCGTGGCTGGATATGCAGGAGCTACGGCAGGATTTACGGCCAACTTCTTTATTGCAGGCACCGATGTAATGCTTGCAGGTATTACAACACAGGTTGCTTCAGGTATTAACGGCGGAATTGAAGTTAGCGCAACTGCCAACTGGTATTTCATGATAGTTTCCACCCTGGCATTAGGGTTGGGTGGAGCATTTATTGTGAGAAGATTTACCATTCCACGTTGTAATGCATTCGCTGGCGCTGAAATGCTGAGCGAAGCAGATCTGGCACAAAACCAGGGAATGACAGACGAAGAAAGAAAAGGACTGAAACATGCAGGTATTGCCCTGCTGGTTTATGTTTTGCTTATAACCCTTCTTGTAGCACCTTCCTGGGGCCCATTGAGGGATCCTGACACAGGCAACATCGTTCCTTCACCATTCCTCAGAGGCCTGGTTCCTATTTTGTTCTTCTTCTTTGCCATTCCCGGCTATTACTATGGTAAAGCAACCGGAACCATTGTCAAATCCAACGATATTCTCAAACACATGGAATTTGGGATGAAGGGGCTCTCTGGCTATATTGTTCTGATGCTCATTGTTGCTCAGTTCATTGAGCTGTTCAGCTGGTCTAACCTGGATAAGATTGTTTCTATTTACGGTGCCGAATTTCTTCAGTCCACCGGTCTTACCGGCCCTGTATTGTTTACAGTTTTCATGATCATTGTTGCCCTGCTGAATATTTTCCTGGGAAGTGGATCGGCCAAATGGGCCATCTTCGCCCCGATATTTGTTCCCATGCTGGCACAGCTGAACTATAGTCCCGCTTTTGTTCAATTGATGTACCGGGTAGGAGACTCAATAACCAACTGCGTAACTCCACTTTACGTCTATTTTCCGCTGCTTCTCGGCTGGATTAATAAATACGACAAACGTGTAGGAATAGGAACTGTAGTTTCATTACTGATTCCCTATGCTGCTATTCTGTTTGTTATCTGGGTAGTGCTGTTGTTTGTATGGTATGGCCTGAATCTCCCTATTGGTGTAGGCGAAGGAATTTATATCAACTAAAACACTCATAAAAAATAATTAAGCCCCGCGATTTTATAAAATTTCGGGGCTTTTTTTGTGAAATAAAAAAACATTAAGCAATGGGTTACATTTACAGTACAGCCGGTATGTTCTGCTGATGATTAGGATATTATCAGTATGACTAACAACAGCATAGTGTATTCATGAGCCATAATTTTTATGTGATTCTACGTAAACAGAAATCATTTTTTCAGAGTATCTTTACGCTTTTCAAAAATATTCATCCTAACATGACAGCAATGAATATCAAAAAACAAACTTTTTTAATCATTTTAACAGCAGTATTGACTATGAGTCTGGTTAGTTGCCATCTATCATCCAAAGAGGAATTAACAGAGGGTTATCCGGCATATCATGGAAGTGACCTTGGAGTAAACTACACACCGGAAAAGACTACATTCCGTGTCTGGGCACCTCCTGCCGAAAGCATAACCGTAAGGATATTTGATCAGGGGCATGAGGGGAACATTCTGGAAACTTTGCAAATGACAGAGGATATCCAGGGAACCTGGGTTCTGGAACTTGAAGGAGACTGGAAAGACAGGTATTATACTTACCAGGCCACTATCGATGGTGAGTTGATGCTTGAAGTACCTGATCCCTATGCCAAAGCAGTGGGCGTTAATGGCGACAGAGGTATGATTGTTGACCTGACCGCTACCAACCCGGAAGGATGGGAAACAGATAATCGTCCGAAACTGGAGAGTTTTGCCGATATGGTAATCTGGGAAATCCATGTCAGGGACTTTTCTATTCACCCAAGTTCAGGCATCGAAAACCGTGGAAAATATCTTGCTTTTACCGAAACGGGCACCCGTAGCCCCGAAGGACAGAAAACCGGTATTGACCATCTCGTGGAATTAGGGATTACGCACGTACACCTGCTTCCGATATATGACTATGCATCCGTAGATGAAACCCGTCTGGATGAGCCGCAATTTAACTGGGGCTATGATCCCAAAAACTACAATGCTCTTGAAGGATCATATGCTACAGACCCTTACGATGGGAACGTTCGCATCAATGAATTCAAAAAGATGGTGCAGTCATTGCACAACCATGGCATCAGAGTTATCATGGATGTGGTTTACAATCACATGTATGATGCTTCTGCCTACGCTTTTGAAAACCTGGTGCCCGGGTATTATTTCCGCATGAATCCCGATGGTACATTCAGCGATGGATCCGGATGCGGCAATGAAACGGCTTCTGAACGTACCATGATGCGCAAATTCATGGTAGAATCGTTAAAATACTGGGCTGAGGAATACCGCATTGATGGATTCCGTTTTGACCTGATGGGACTTCACGACATTGAAACCATGAACATAATCCGCGAGGAGTTGCATGCCATTGACCCCACCATTTTCCTATATGGAGAAGGCTGGACAGCAGGCGACACACCCCTTCCTGAAGAAGACAGGGCTGTAAAAGCTCACGCTTCGCAACTTAAGGGGATAGCTGTTTTCAGTGACGATATAAGGGATGCCATCCGTGGCCCCTGGTGGGAAGGAGAAGCTCCAGGGTTCATGGCAGGTCAAACAGGTCTGGAAGAGAGCATCAAGTTCGGGGTTGTTGCCTCCACTAACCATCCTCAGATCTACTACTCAAAAGTCAACTATTCCAATGCACCCTACGCAGATAATCCGCTGCAAACCATTACTTATGTTACCTGTCACGACAACCCTTGCCTGTGGGATAAAATCCTTGATACCTGCATGGATTGCAACAGGGACAATAAAATGGACCTGCAAAAATTTGCCAATGCTATAGTGCTGACTTCCCAGGGAGTACCGTTGCTGCATGCCGGAGAAGAACTGGTGCGCACCAAATACGGAGAACACAATAGCTACAACCTGCCCGACTCCATCAATCAGCTGGTATGGCACAATAAATATTCTTACAGAGATGTTTTTGATTACTATCGGGATCTCATCAGTTTGAGAAAGAATCATCCTGCATTTCGCATGCCTACTACTGAAATGATTCAGCAACATCTCAGGTTTCTGGAAATCAATAAACCACTGGTGGTTGGTTTTCATATTGGAGATAATGCCAACAACGACCCATGGAAAGACATTCTCGTTTTTTACAATGCCAACGCAAAGGATGTTAAGGTTTACCTGCCTAAGGGTGATTGGGTAATTGTAGCCACCAAATACTCTATCGAGGAAACCGGTTCAACCGTGGATGGATACAACGAGCTGCAAAAAGGTTCAACGACTATTCCCGACAGGTCTATTATGGTTCTTGTTGATAAAGCGAGCATATAAACGATCTTACTCTCTTAAAAACAAAAAGCTGCTTCTGAAACCGGAAGCAGCTTTTTGTTTTTTATATTATAAGGATTATCATTCCAGCACACGACTGGTAAGGGCTTCCCTGATCATGCGGCGCAATTCCAGTTGGCGGTTTTCAACGGCACGTCGGGATGCCGGACGGTAGAACTCTGCATACCTGGCGCTTGTAGGACTGTACTTTATTTCATCCAGATTTCCGGTAACATCAATTCCAAAGCGTAACGGAATCGGAGAATCAACCACAGAAATGTGGTATTTAAAGCTAAGATCAAAATTGTGCCGCCCTCCTATCACGGCCTTGTACCTGTCCATGACAATAAGAAACGGGTAGATATCTATTTCTTCCCTGAAAATGGTAAATTCGGCAGAAAGGGAATCCACAATGTTCTCAGCACGCCTGCTGAATCGCAGCGTTTGTGCTATTTCACTGAAAGTTTCACCATCCATCAATACCAGGTTTTCGCCCCTGATGGAGGAGGCTCCTCTCAATGTCGATTTCTTTACATTGTACAATGAATCCATGTAAGTTTCCACTGCCATGTGAAACTCTCCCTTCCCCCTGAAAGACCTTAGCATGGGCATCAGGGTGTCGATATCGGGAATCATTTGAAGCAGCCTTTCAATCTCAATATCAAACATATGGTAGTCGATTCCCAGAAAAAGATGATTTTTCCTTGGAGTGCGATACATGGCTGTGAGCTGCATTCTGGCAGCAGGAGTTGTAAACTTCAAATCATCCAACAGTAATATTCCATCATAAACCCGCACCTCGCCGGTGATGTCCCGGGCAGTATCCACCCCGAAGGTAGCATGTTTGATAATTGTAGAAAGCAAAATGTCTATTCCCTGGGGTACGATATACGGACCCGTATTTTCGCCATTGCCTCCCCTGTTGATTTTCTCTTTTTCAGGGGTATTGTTTTCTGAGGCACCACCTTGATCCTCCTGCTCCACTCCCAGCCCGCTGGTAAGGTTCATCAATTGAGAAACATCAGTGTTGTCGGATACAAACCGGAAATCACCTCTTAAAATAGAATCCCCCCGAAAATAAGACAGCATATTTACCAGCAAACCCGACAACTCAAAGTCAGACTGGTCAATGATCATCCTTCCATCTTTGATATCAAGCCTTTCGGGCTCGAAGTCCATCTTTACCGAAGGTATTTCAACTGTATGCGTAAAAGAAGATGATTGAACAACCCCCTCTTCCATATCTATAAACCCTTTCACAAGCCATTGAAGAAAAACATCCGCCTGACTATCGTCATTTAAAATTTCAGTATCCAGGTTGAGCCTTTTCATGGTAATCATGTCTTTACCCATTTGACCGTTTATGGCTTCACTATTATAAACCAGTTTGATCTCCGGGTTTTTGGCGTTTTGCTCTCGTGGATTCAATGCAGCATTACCCTGAGGCATTCTGACAGCCAGCCGTATCGTATCCATACTTACGGAAAGAGTATCCATCTTAAAGGTACAGATCAAATCAGGTAACCGGGTAGTATCCCTTACATCTGACATTTCCAGGGTGATGCGGGCATTTTTCATATGTGCGCTATTTCCGTCCAGTGTACCGGCCCAGAAATCTCCGGTACCGATATCCGCAAAAGCAAAACGGGTGCTGGCCGACGAAGGCTGATGATTGGGCAGGGCAAAGGCCAGCTGCATCCTGTCGGTTCGGGCCCAGATGCTGTCAAGTGCTACATCAAGATTGGCAGCATCCATGCGGCCGGAAATCTTCATTCTGTCCAGATCCATGGCCTGCAGCTGACTCATGGTGAAATCAGTAGTAATCTGCCCCCTCACCCTTCCTCTGAAAGTTGCATTCAGGGTATCAGGAACAAACGGATTGAATTCATTGAGCAGCAGGTTTGCATTCGTGGTAAGCTCTGCGTGTATGTCAGTAAAAAGGTTCTTGACAGTTCCACTGGTGGAAAAATCGGATTCAGGCGTTTTACCGCTTAAGCCATTTATCTTCACGTAAGACAATTCGTCGTCCTTCAGGTTGGTGTATATGTTCATATCACCCTTTAAGTCACTTAACGGAATCGGGTATTCATGATAGAGGAGTTTACCGTTTTCCATAGCAAAATGAATATCCAGCCATGGCATTACCGTGTCGTTGTATATACCGGTAATAGAGCCCTCTGAAGTAAAAATCCCATCCAGTTCCATTCCATCCAGATGATGTAAAAATGAAGAAGGAATAAGCTCCAGCAAATCTGAAAACGGCCACCGGGAAAAAGAATAGGCAATGTCGGAAATGAGATTGCCATTGAGGTTGTCGTTGATAATGGTTCCATGGATCTTCAGCTCAAGACCATTTACTGAAAACGAAGCATTATCAAGAGAAACAGACTGCAGGGAGGGGACAAAGTTTGCCGGCACAACCATACGCACCTTTGCATTGCTAAGGTATTGCTCGCCTTCATGGACAAATGAAATGTCGGACCTCTCCAGTTGAATATGGCTCTCAATCCAATCATCATCCATTTTTGCCATTACCTGTGCATACAAATTCCGGATGTCAGAATCAATCTTTAGCGAATCATCGATAAATCGAAGGTTTACATTTCTGAACTCAATAACACCTGTATCCAGAAACCCCAGCTTAAATTCAGTCTCAGGCTCATCCAGCTCAACAGTCTCTGATACCAGGACGTCAAAATTGGGCTTCCCTGCTTTGTCAACATAGGCATTGATGGTGCCATTTTCCAGGATGATATCTGATAAGATGATTTCTTTATGTCGCAAATAGGCGCCTACATCAAACACTCCAATAAGCCTGTCAACATTTATCAGGGTATCGGACTGGGCCCCGGGAAAAGGATTGATCAACCGGAAATTGTCCACCCTGAGACCAAGACGCGGGAAAGTACTGAAAAAGGTAAACTCCACCTCTCCTATTTCCATCTGACAATTGAAGAATCTGGCTGCCTGGTTATTTATAACAGGACTGATTCTTGAGGGCGTAAAAACAAACCAAAGGGCAAAACTTACTGTAGCAATAAATAATATTACAATTGAGAGCAATGTGATCAGAACAGGTTTTGCAAATTTCCTCATTTGTTTACATCTAAAAGATTATTCAATTTCCTTCCTGAGAAAAGAAAAGTCTTAAATACCTCCAGACTCAGTTATATCAGGGCTATCCCGAAACCTTTGTGAAAGAGAATTGTTTTCCAAAATCATCCTCGTACCTGAGAGAAGTCGCGGTAAGTTGGGTTACGGTATACACTTTGGGTACCGTTGCGCCCATTTCCATGATGTGAATGTGTTTAAGCTCAGCGCCAGATAGAGTCCAGGTAAAGGCCTGTGCTTCATCTTCCTGCACATCATCGGCTGTATCCCAGGTGCCCCCTGTACCATTGGCCTGGTACTTATAATGCAATGTTCCCGACCGCCAGGTCCCAATCAAAAGTGACTCTTCAAAAAATGCTTCCTCATCTTCGCAGGAAACAAATACCATGGAAACCAGGAACAACGGAACCAGGAATAATAACTTTCTCTTCATAATTTTTTAAATTTAACAAATAACAACCTATTGATTTCAGTGGATAGTATTATGAAATGGAATTCATAAACTTACCGAACACTATGCTACTTATAGCGAATAACCTCCTCAAGTGATAGGAGAAATCATGCGTCTAAATTAAGAATTTTATTTATATAAACGGGAACAGAAGAATTCCGCAAAGCAATTTTTAGGGGAACCGTAAGCCAATACTTCAGTTCAATTCATGCGAATTCCAGATTTATCAAGGTTTGGTATAGGTTATGGTCAACCCATCAAAAGCCAGTCTATGAACTGTTTACCTGCAGCTTACATGCACGCGTCCGCCAGCAGTTCAGCGATATCTTTGTTAACGGTTTTTTCTTCTTCTTTGTACTTCAGGCCATCCGTAAGCATGGTCATGCAAAACGGACATGATGAGGCAATAATATCTGCCTTCATACCCAGGGCTTCCTCGGTTCTTTCCATGAAAACTTCCTTATCCCCTTTTTCTGCTTCCTTAAACATCTGTGCCCCTCCGGCACCACAACATAGTGAAAAGCTTTTGCTGCGGGGCATCTCAACCCTTTCCATGCCCAGTGCATCGATGATATACCGTGGAGCGTCATACTCGCCGTTTCCACGTCCCAGGTAGCAAGGATCGTGGAAGGTTACCTTTTTCCCCTGCAGTTTAGACTTGTCGGGTTGCAACCGGCCACCTTTGAGCTGTTCTGCGATGTATTGGGTGTAATGAATTACTTCATACTTCCCTCCCAGCACCGGGTATTCATTTTTGAAAATATTAAAGCAGTGGGGACATATACAGATGATCTTTTTTACTTCATACATATTCAGGGTTTCCATCACCTGCAACGCCTGCATCTGGAAAAGCATCTCGTTGCCTGCCCTGCGGGCCGGATCCCCATTACAGGTTTCTTCTGTACCCAGCACCGCATAATCTGCCTGCAGCAAATTCAGCAAGCCGGCAAATGCCCTGGCAACTTTTTTATAACGGTTATCAAAAGCACCGGCACAACCTACCCAAAAAAGGTATTCGGGCTTTTTTCCTTTGGCAAAAACATCCGACATTACGGGAACTTCAATACTGGTAGCTTTTTCAGACATATTGGGTAACGTGTTTAAATAAAACGAGCAAAAAGTACATTGTTAAAATCAGGTTGTCGTCTTGATGGAATTTTTCTTCTTTGTCTCTATAGTAATATACAAACAATTCCTCCCGGGTTTCTGCTCAGATGTAGCGAAACCCTTTCGGAAATAAACTCTTTATTCTGTCCACTTTAACCGGTCTTCGTGTGAATATTGCCACGGAGCTCCATTGTTTTCCATATTGGAAAACATGGCATTGAGTTCTGCACCTGCCTTTGATTCTTCCATCACAAGGTATCGGCGCATATCCACAATAAATGCAGGATGGTCAATATTCAGAGGGCATTCCTGCGCACATGCCATACAGGTGGTACAAGCCCATATTTCCTCCTCTTTTATATAATCCCGGATCAACATTTTGCCGTCATTATGGTCCTTGTTTTTTCTCAAGCCAGGTCCTTTTTCGTTCATCCGCCTCCTGATATCCACATACAATTTCCGGGGCGAAAGCTCTTTGCCTGTGATATTGGCAGGACAAACGGAGGTGCACCTGCCGCATTGGGTACAGGCAAGGGAATCAATATAGTTCTTCCAGGAAATATCCTCTACATCGGCCACTCCAAATCTCTCCGGAGCTGCATTTTCGGGAGCTGCAGCAAAGGCAGTATCGGGGTTCATCATCAACTTAACCTCTTCCTGGATCTTTTCCATGTTGGAAAGCTGACCCAAAGGCTCGGTGCGACTCAGAAAAACATTGGGTATCGATACGAAAATATGGAAATGTTTGGAGTAAGGAAGGATATTGGCAAATACAAATACCAGGAGAATATGCGCCCACCAGTTGCTTTTATAGACCATATATGCACCTTCTGCCGAAACACCTGAAAACAAAGGAGCCAACAGTGAACTTACCGGAAATGCCCCTGCCAGGGATTCGGGTTGCGACACCAGGTAAAAAATATTTTTTCCCATGAGAGTAACCATAAGGACAAAAATCAAGCCCAGCGCAATGTAGGCATCGTAATGATTTTTGGGCTTCAGTTCCTTACCGTCGAGGCGATTTACATGCAATACAACCCTCCTTACCAGGAAAATTACTACAAAAGCAGCCACTACCCATGCAAAAACATCGGCGGCTCCCACCATAAAACTATGAAAAAAGCCAAGAAAAGCCAGCGACTTACTCCCTCCGAATACACCATCAATAACCATTTCAAGGTTAACAAACTGGATGGTAAGAAAGCCCCAGAACACCATGGCATGCAAAAATCCCGACAAAGGAAAACGAAAAATCTTGTCCTGCAAAAACGCAGTCTGAAGAGTCATTACCATACGTTTTCCTATATCACGAACAGGATAGGCAGGTTTTGTAATGCGGAAAAAGGCAATGATTTTGCTCAGGGTAAAAGCAAATACCCCAAGCGCAACAAGGAGTATGAGAGTGAAGACAATTTGCTCCATAAAAGGGATTTTAATGTGTTTCGGGTAAAAGTAGCGGCTTACCATAACCGGAAGTAACCGGTTGCAGCATAAGCCAAAAACAAAAATACATTAAAATCCCTGCTATTTAAAGGAAAAACTTTTGTTTAGTCTAATTTAGAAACAGACTGAATAAAGGCTGGTAAAACCTCATGGGCATCGCCTATAATGCCGTAATCGGCAATTTCAAAAATGGGAGCATCCTTGTCAGAATTGATGGCAACAATGGTTTTAGAACTGCTCACTCCGGCAAGATGCTGCACTGCACCTGATATGCCCACTGCAATGTAAAGATCGGGAGCAATGGTTTTGCCGGTTTGCCCCACATGCTCTTCATGTGGCCTCCACCCTTCATCCGAAACGGGTTTTGAGCAGGCTGTGGCAGCCTTTAGCAAAGAAGCAAGTTCCTCGATGGGTTTCCACTTGTCGGCCCCTTTCATTCCCCGTCCGCCGGATACCACAATGGAAGCTTCTGTTAGCAGGTTGTCTGCATCCATTTTGCTTACATCTACTATCTCAGCTTTGGGAGCAGAAACCTGCGATGAAAACTCTTCCCATTCACTTTCAGCCGGCTTTTCCTTTACTTCACAGGCATTGCTGTTGAGACTCAGGATTTTCGATTTTGTTAGAATTTGCGAGTGCGCAAAAGCTTTCCCATTGAATATTTTCTTCTTCACCACAAAAGGGTCCAATGACTCAGGCAAATCCACAACCCCGGCAACCAGACCAGCTTTCAATCTTACAGAAAGCCGGGGAGCTATGGCTTTGCCGGTAAATGAGTTGGCAAGGATCAAAATCTCACCCGATTCCTTCTCGAATATTTCTGCAAGCAATTGGGTATACACCTGATTTTCGAGCGCAGCAGCTTCAAGGTTGCCGCAGTGAATGATTTTGGAAGCTCCAAAGCGTGAAAGGCTTTCCAGCTCTTCGCGGGAAATATCTCCCACTCCTACAGCAGTAACTTTTTGTGATGTTTTTTCTGCAAGTTGCGAAGCATAAGAAACAAGTTCGCGTGACTGCTTTTTCAGTTTCCCTTCCAGATGTTCAATATAAACTATGATGGACATTTTTCGAATAATTATATTTTAACTTGTATGTTTTACTTTTACCAGCCCTTTCGGAGCATCAAATCACTTTGGCTTCTCTCCTGAGGGCATCAGCAAGCTGGTCAGTTTCGTTGGGCTGGAAAAACCTGCATGACCCCTTGGGCTCGGGATATTCGAATACAGTGGTTTGAATGTAGGATTCTCCGGATTCACCCTGCATTACTTTTAGTGGTTTGGTGCGTGCCGACATAACCCCTCTCATGGATGGAATCCGAGGGTCAATGGCAATACCTTTCTGGCCAATGGCCACAAAGGGAGTGGATACACGTAAGGTTTCCTTGCCGGTCTCCTGCTCTCTCTTCACAACAAAGCCTTCATCCGTCAGTTCAATGGCCGATACTGATGAAACTGAATACAGGTCAAGGATTTCTGCCAGCATCCCTCCTACTGCCGAACTGTTATAATCGCTGGACTCAATACCGCATAAAACCAGATCATAGTCAAGGTCTTTCAATGAAGCTGCAAGATGTGAAGCTGTGGAATAACTATCAGAGGAAACAGCATCAACCCTGATGGCTTCATCTGCGCCCATAGCCAATGCTTTGCGCAAGGTGGGTTCGGTGGTTGCATCACCCACATGGATAACCGATACTTTCGCAATTTTCCCTCCGGAGGCCTCCTTCATGTCAAGCGCCCGGGTAAGGGTAAGGTCGTCCCAGGGATTGATTACCCATTTTACTCCCTGTGAATCCAGTTGTGTTAATTCTTTATTGAACCTGATTTTGGTAGTTGTGTCAGGTACATGGCTTATACAAACAACAATATGCATGATTTCTTTGGTTTTGATTTTTTTCGGTTTGTCTTTCTCTAATCAAAGATAAAAGAATTTTATTCTTAGACAATAGATAAATACGGCTTTTAAAGAATTATAACTATCCTATGGTTCATATTACAGATTGGTTGTTGCAGTGCACTTCGCAGGTATGAATTTATGGGATTGCTTCGGGCTCCAAACAACATTTTTCTTACCTTTAACCAACTTAATTCCATCAACATGCTGAATCCTGTAAAGAAAATTGCTGCTGTTCACGACCTTTCTGGCATTGGGAGGGTTTCATTAACTACTGTCATCCCTATTCTCTCCTCCATGGGAGTGCAGGTTTGTCCCTTGCCCACTGCGGTGTTATCATCTCACACACAA
This sequence comes from Bacteroidota bacterium, assembly GCA_007694165.1. Classification (GTDB taxonomy): domain Bacteria; phylum Bacteroidota; class Bacteroidia; order Bacteroidales; family UBA7960; genus SKVR01. The sequence continues at coordinate 838 of RECE01000212.1, read as the reverse complement.
TATCCTGACTTTTATAAAGTTGACCTCACCAGTCATCTTAAACCCTTTATTGAGCATTGGAAACAGCTGCAATTACAGTTTGACGCCATATACAGCGGTTATCTTGCCTCAGCTGCCCAGGTGGAAATCGTGGAGTATCTCATCGATACATTTTATAAGGAGGGTATGCTGGTGGTGGTGGATCCTGTGATGGGCGACAATGGCAAGCGTTATGCATCTCTGGGGCTCGATCTTGTTAAAGAGATGCAGAGGCTGATCAAAAAAGCCGATATTATTACCCCCAACATGACCGAAGCGGCTCTTTTACTGGATGAAGAATACCGGGAAGAAATCGATACAGGGACCATCAAAGAATGGCTTCTAAGGCTTTCACAAAAAGGTCCATCAACGGTAGTTATTACCAGCGTACCCGAGCACCCCAGAAACAAAACCACCTCAGTAATCGCTTACGAAAGCAAGACGAAAAGATTCTGGAAAGTATCCTGCCACTACCTGCCAGCCAATTACCCGGGCACCGGAGATTCCTTCACAAGCGTGCTTACAGGCGCATTGTTGCAGGGAGACAGCCTGCCCATTGCACTGGACAGGGCAGTTCAGTTTATCTCCTGGGGCGTAAGGTCCACATTTGGCCACTCCTATGATACCAGGGAAGGGATCATCCTTGAACGAATCCTTAAAAACCTGGATAACCCGGTGGTAATGGGGACTTATGAATTGATGGAATAGGTTGTACAGAGAGTAGAATTGTAATAATGCAGATTTCAGAATGTAGATTTTAGAATGTAGATTTTAGAATTTAGATTGGAAGGGACAATATCTGTATCGCAGATAAATTTCT